>NZ_JBFAVD010000025.1:0-126140 GCF_040679615.1 Streptomyces sp. NPDC052225
GGGCCGCCCAGCGGCACCAGGACCGCGGTGCGCCGGAACTCGCCCATCAGGGCGGCGAACTCCCGCCTGCGCGCCGCCACTTCAGGATCCTCGGCGCCGGGGGAGGGGGCGGCGGTCTCCGGTGCCACCGGTGACTCGGCGGGCGGAGCCGGACGGTCGGCGGACGGCGCTGGTGGCTCGGCGGGTGGAGCGCCACGGTCGGCGGGCGACTCCTGTGCCCCGCTCATCTCCGCGTACTCCGCGAGACGCGACCTCGGTATCTGCTGCGGCTCTCGCGCCGCACCCCCGTGCTCAGCCATGCCCCCCATCATCACCAAGGGGCATTGCGAACTGCAACGCCCCTACGTCACACCCCTGTCACAGGTCACGGCAGGTGCGCGGGTCAGTCGCCGAGGCTTTCGGCCCGCTGGGCGAGGGCCTTGTTCATCGCCCGGAACTGCGGCAGCGTCTCGGACTTCAGGTAGCCCTGGGCGAACGGGACGGCGACGCCGGTGAAGGACTCGCTCTGGGTGAGGCGGACGCGGTCGGGGCCGACGCGTTCGACGACGAAGCGGTGCCGGCCGTCCGCGATCCAGCCCGGGCCCATCTTCCCCAGCCAGCGCAACTCCTTGCCGGGGGTCGCCTCCTGGACCCGGGGGGTGAACGGGGAGCCGCCCTCGTCGTCGTGCAGGACGACGTGCAGCCGCGCGCCCTCGACGAGGCGGCCGTCCGACGACGTCACGCGGGCCGAGGTCATGAACGGGTTCCACTCGTCGTAGGCGGCGAAGTCCGTCAGGACCCGCCAGACCTCGTCGGGGGTGGCGCGGATCTCGACCGAGGCGGTGAGCCGGGTCTCGTGCTGGTTGGACCAGGCCGTGTATCCGGCGAGGAGAAGGGCCGTCGCGGCCAGTGCCGCGCGCAGGCGGGGGCGTCGGCGGCGCCGGGCCGGGGCGGCCTGCGCTGTCGTGTCGGCGGCCGGCTGGGTGTGCGTCTCGGTGTGTGTCATCGGGCCCTTCTTCCGCTTCGTGGGGGGCGAACGTTCGGCGGGACACGTGCCGGTGGTCAGGAGGCGACGCCGTCCAGGGCGCCGGTGACGAGCCGCTCGACATAGGCCGCGTCCAGGGGGTGGCCGGTGACGAGCAGGCGGTAGTAGAGCGCGCCCGCGAGCTGGTCGAACAGCACCTCCGGGTCGGCTTCGGCCCGCAACTCGCCGCTCTCGCGGGCCTGTTGGAGGAGGGCGAGGACCAGGGCGTTGCGGCGCGCGAACATGGCGTGGACGGCGGCGGCGACGTCCGCGTGGCGCGCGGCGGCCGCGACGACCTCCGCGACGAGGCCCGCGGACGTCTCGCCCGCCGACGTGGGGCGGCCGACTCGCCGCATCCGGTCGAGCCCGCCGGCGATGGCGTTCAGGTAGCCGATGAGGTCCGCGCGGACGTCGCCGCTGTACGTGACCGGCACGGCGTCCTGGATGCGTGCGACCACCGCGACGATCAGGTGGTCCTTGGTGGGCCACCGCCGGTACAGCGTGGTCTTCGCGACGCCCGCCCGGGTGGCGACCTCGTCGACGGAGAACCGGTCGTACCCGCGCTCCAGGAGCAATTCGCCGGCGGCGTCCAGGATGCGTGCGTCCGCGCTCTCGCTGCGCGGGCGGCCGCGCCGGGTCGAAGTGTCCATCTCGCGCTCCCTGCCGTCGAGCTCCTCGACCGGCTCGGCCGGCTCGGTCCGCTCGATCTGTTTTCGATACGGGTGTTTCGTAAATCGAGCATAGACGGCATCCTCGATTTACGCAACGGTCGTATCGAAAAGGCGGGAAGGGGCCCGGCACGCGTCGCCCGCGCCCGGTGACCACCCCTCAGGTCCGGGCGGCCCGCGCCTCCAGGACCTGTAGCGCCAGCTTGCCCCAGCGGACGTTCTCCCGCTCGAACTCCATGCCGCGGAGCAGGGTGAGGTAGGGGCCCACGGACTCCGTCTCCGCCAGATACGTCTCCTGCGTACGGCCGTCCAGGAGCTTGGCCCGCAGCCGCTCGTACCGCGCCAGCTTGGCCCCGGCCTGCTCGATACGGACCCCGATCGCCTCGCGGACGGCGTCGAGGTCACCGGCGTCCACGCTCTGCACCTTGACGAGGAGCTCGTCACGGATCGCCGTAGGCCGGCCGGGCGGCTCGGCGGTGTAGGCGCGCACCGCCGCGCGGCCCGTCTCGGTGAGGCGGAACAGGCGCTTGTCCGGGCGGCGTTCCTGGCGCACGACCCGGGCGCTGACGAGGCCGTCGGCCGCCATCCGGTCCAGCTCGCGGTAGAGCTGCTGGGGCGTGGCCGTCCAGAAGTTGGCGACCGAGGCGTCGAAGCTCTTCGCCAGGTCGTACCCGGACGCCTCGCCCTCCAGGAGCGCGGCCATCACCGCGTGCCGCAACGCCATCAGCCGGTCTCCGTCACTTCGCGCCCGCCTCGCCCGCCTCGCGCGCGATCCGGTCGAACTGGGCGCCCATCGCCTCGGAGAGCGCCTGCGCCGCGGAGAGCGGACGGACCATGACGGTGAACTCGTCGATCTTCCCCTCGTCGTCCACGTGGAGGAAGTCGCAGCCCTGGATGCGCTTGCCGGAGACCGTCGCGTTGAAGACGAGGGCGTGGTCGCGGCCGTCAGGGTTCGCGATCTCGCGCTCGTACGTGAAGTCCTCGAAGACCCGCATCACGCCGCGCAGGACGGCGGCGGTGATCGCCTTGCCCGGATACGGCTTGAACGCGATCGGGCTGGTGAAGACGACGTTCTCGGCGAGCAGCGCCTCTATGGCGGCCTCGTCGCGTGCCTCGACGGCCTTGCGGAACGCGTGCATGGGAGCCCCTCTCTGCGACCGGTACTCAACTTTTTGAATAGGTGCGTCGGAGAGTACCGCGCGCCCCGCGTCACAACCAGCCGTTGCGCTGGGCCTGCAACGCCAGCTGGAAACGGTTCGCGGCGCCGAGTCGCGTCATCAGGATCTGCAGGCGGCGGAAGAGCGTGCGGCGGCTGATGCCCAGTTCGCGGGCGATCGCGTCGTCACCGGCGCCGCCCGCGAGCAGCCACAGCAGACGACGGTCGGTGGGCGCCAGCGGGCCCGGCAGGGTCGTGCTGCCGTGGAACGGCAGGGCGCTGCGCCACGACAGCTCGAACAGCGCGATGAGCGCGGAGAGCAGACCGCTCGGCTGCACGACCAGCGTGGTGTGGTGCACATCGGCCTCCTCGATCGCGAGCGACACGAGCGCGTACGCATCGTCGATGATCATGAGCTTGACCGGCACGGACGGCAGGACCCGGGCCTGTTCACCGGCGTTGATGACCGGCTCGATGGCCTCCTTCAGGCGGCCCGGATGTTCCAGCGACTCGCGCGAGTACACGACGCGCTGCGTCACCCCGCGGGCGAGCGTGGCCAGCGCGTCGTCCGTGGCCTCGGGCAGCGGCAGATACGGCGGTGACTCCAGCTGCCGGATCTGCTCCCGGGCGCTCGCCCACGCCTGGCGCGCCCGCGGGCCGAGTGCGTCGCCGGTGATCACCTCCACCGGGTGCCCGTCGAGCGCGTCGAGCCGCCTGCGCCGGAACGACTCGAAGGCGCCGCCCACCGCGAGCCGCGACGCCTCGACCTCCGCCGCCCGCTGCCGCACGAGCAGGTCGAGGGCCGCGGTCGGCGGAACCGGGGCGACCGGCGCGCCGTCCTGCCCCGCGGGCCCGACGAGCCCCGCGTCGACGAGCGCGTCATAGGCCGCGGTCAGCTCCGTGCCGGTGAGACCGGATGCCGCCGCGATCTCGCCGAGCGGGGCGGGAGCCAGCTCCAGGAGCGTGCGGTAGACCTGGGCTGCCGCGTCGTCGAGGCCGAGAAGCCGCAGCGCGGAGCCGATTTTCGCGTTCGTCATGAGGCCCATTGTCGACCGCTTCGCGCACCGTCGCGTGGCCGATCTGTGCCACTGGCGCTGATGGGCGTTCGGCGTGCCGGGTGCGGGATAACTTCCCGGCTACGTCGAAGGACCAGCGTCCAGAAGGATCAGCGTCCAGAAGAACCAGCGTCCAGAAGAACCAGAGAAAGGTGTACGCCGTGGCGGAAGGCCGGAAGAACGGGCTCTACTCGGGGATCTCCGAGGAGCTGTCCACCCTGATGCGCTCGGGCTGGGCCGACACCGAGCGGCACGACCTCGCCCCGAGCGAGCAGGCCCCGTACGCCGCCGCGCGCCGCGCCGCCCTCTCCGCGCGCTTCCCTGGCGAGCGCCTCGTCATCCCCTCCGGGAACCTCAAGGTCCGCTCGAACGACGACACGTACCCCTTCCGCGCCTACTCCGGCTACGTCCACATGTCCGGCGACCAGGCCCGCGACGGCGCCGTCGTCCTCGAACCCCGCGCGGACGGCGGCCACGACGCGTACTGCTACCAGCTGCCCCGCGACAGCCGCGACGACAACGAGTTCTGGACCGGCCCGACGGCCGAACTGTGGATGGGCCGGCGCCGCTCCCTCGCCGAGTCGGAGCGGGTGCTCGGACTGCCCTGCCGCGACGTGCGCACCGCCGCCGAGGACCTGGCCGCGTCCAGCGTTCCGACCCGTGTCGTGCGCGGCGTCGACCCTGCCCTGGAGGCCGCCGTCACCACCGACGCCGAGCGGGACGCCGAACTCGAGGAGGCGCTCAGCGATCTGCGCGCCGTGAAGGACGCCTGGGAGATCGGCGAGCTGCGCAAGGCCGTCGATGCCACGGTGCGCGGATTCACCGATGTCGTGGGGGAGCTGTCGAAGGCGGTCGCCTCGTCCGAGCGGTGGATCGAGGGAACCTTCTTCCGCCGCGCGCGCCTGGAGGGCAACGCCGTCGGCTACGGCACCATCTGCGCCGCCGGCGACCACGCCACGATCATGCACTGGACGGACAACGACGGCCCCGTCCGCCCCGGCGACCTGCTCCTGCTCGACGCCGGTGTCGAGGCGCGCTCCCTCTACACCGCCGACGTCACCCGCACCCTGCCGATCGACGGCACGTTCACGCCCGTGCAGCGCACCGTCTACGACGCCGTGTACGCGGCCCAGGAGGCGGGCTTCGCCGCCGTCAAGCCGGGCGCCGCGTACCGCGACTTCCACGAGGCGTGCCAGCGCCACCTCGCGGCCCAGCTGGTCGAGTGGGGCTTCATCGAGGGCCCGGCCGAGCGCGCGTACGAGCTCGGACTCCAGCGCCGCTTCACGATGGCGGGCACCGGGCACATGCTCGGCCTCGACGTGCACGACTGCGCCCAGGCCCGCACCGAGGAGTACGTCGACGCCGTCCTGGAGCCGGGCATGGTGCTCACCGTCGAGCCCGGCCTGTACTTCCAGCGCGACGACCTGACGGTCCCCGAGGAGTGGCGCGGCATCGGCGTGCGCATCGAGGACGACCTGCTCGTCACCGCCGACGGGCACGAGAACCTCTCCGGCGGCCTGCCCCGATCGGCGGACGAGGTCGAGGCCTGGATGGGCCGGCACGCGGGCTGACCCCGCGCCGGCTCGCCCGGCCGGCCGCCTCTGGCGTCAGCCGCCGTGCAGCGTGTGGCGGGGCGGGCGTCCGTACGCCTCGCGGTAGAGCGTCGCGAAGCGGCCGGGCTGGTAGAAGCCCCACCGGGCCGCGACCGTCGTGACCGTGTCCCCGGCCGACGGGTCGGCGGCCAGCAGGTCGCGGTGCGCGTGGGACAGCCGGACACGGCGCAGATGGGCCAGCGGCGTCGTGTCCAGGTGGCGGCGGAACGCGTACTGCACGGCGCGGACGGTGACATGGGCCGCCGCCGCGATGTCCGCGACGGTGAGCGGCTCGCGGGCATGGTCGTCGATGTACGCGAGCGCGCGCCGCAGCGTCGCCGAGTGCGCGTCGTTCCTGTCGGTCGCGGTGGGCGACATCAGCGCGGTGTTCGGGAACGCGGCCAGCACGCTCGCCGCGAGGTGCTGCGCCGCAGTCGCCGTCACCAACGGCTGCCCGGCCAGCTCGGGTTCGGCCAGCACGTGGTCGCGTACGTGCGTGATGGTGTGCCGCAGCTGCCGGGCCGCGGCGGCCGACGTGGGTCGGTGTCCGGTGAGCCGGACCGGACCGCCCTTCGCGTCCGGAGCGGTGGCGGCGACCCGGGTGAGCAGGTCGGGGTCGAGCATCGTGATGTTGTACCGGGCGGCGCAGATCCGTCCCTGGTAAGGGAGTTCGGGCGGCGCGAAGGACACCACGTCCCCGGGGCCGAAGGCGTCCTCCACGTCACCGAAGCCGTGGTCCTCGATCGTGCCCTCGTACACGACGCACAGGCAGATCCTGCCCAGCGGTGTGACGTCGTAGCGCATGTCGAAGTCGAGGTCGAGTTCGTCGACGCTGACCCCCGGCATCGTGGTGCGGTCGATCCGCGCCCGGCTGGTACCCGGCGTCCCGTTCCCGATGCGCATGGCCGCGTAGGCCCTGCTGAGGAAGTCCTCCGTGACGGCCAGGTCACTGCTGTCGAAGTGCAGGTTCTCCACGTTCTGTACGGATCCCATGGTCGGCACCCCCATTTCGTATTCCGTACAGCGCCTACCCGATCTCTTCGTTCTCAGTGTCGTGTCCGCCGTTCCCGCCGGGTGAGATGGGGCGCGAACGGCAAGCGGAAGGGGCGGCCTGGATGGTGGACGGCGGCGGGCCGCACGGACGGATCGGCGTGTTGCAGGACGAGGTGCGGCAACTGCATCGCGCCATCGCCTCGCACGCCATCGTCGACCAGGCGATCGGTGTGGTGCTCGTGCTCGGCGGCCTCGCCCCCGAGCAGGGCTGGGACGTCCTGAAAGAGGTGTCGCAGCACACCAACACGAAGCTGCGGGAGATCGCCGGGCAAGTGGTGGCGTGGACCTCCGGCGGGCAGCTCGACAGCGAGGTACGGCACGCCCTGGACGTCGCGCTGGCCCGGGCCAGGACGACCACGCACGCCTGACCGCGGCGGCACGTCAGTCCAACGGGAGCCGCATCAGCGTCAGATCGAGCCACCGCCCGAACTTCGTGCCGACCTCGCGCACCGTGCCCGCGTGCTCGAAGCCGTGCCGCTCGTGCAGCCGGATCGATGCCGTGTTCCCCGCCTCGATCCCGGCGATCATCACGTGCAGACCGGCCGCCCGAGCGGAGTCGATCAGCGTGGTGAGCAGGGCGGAGCCGATGCCCGCGCCGTGGTGGCCCTCGGTGACGTACACCGAGTTCTCGACCGTGTGCCGAAAGCCCGAGTACGCCTTCCACGGGCCGTACACGCCGAACCCCACGACCGCGCCGTCGCGCTCGGCCACGAACGCGGAGCCCCGCGACAGATGCGCGCCGAGCCAGGCCGCGCCCTCGTCGCGGGTCTGCGGGGAGTCGGTCCACAGCGCCGTGCCGTGCTCGATCGCGTGGTTGCGGATGCCGAGGACGGCGTCCAGGTCGCTGGACAGCGCCGGGCGGACGGTCACCGCCCGCACCCCGGTCTCGTATATTGGATTCATGTCCAACATCATAGATCCCCTGGTGGAGCGGATCGGGGCGCGTATCCGCGCCGAGCGCGACCTGCGCCGCTGGACGCTGGCCGAGCTGGCCGAGGCGTCGGGGGTCTCCAGGGCGATGATCCACCGGATCGAGCGGGGCGAGAGCAATCCGACCGCGGTCGTGCTCGGCAAGCTGTCCGCCGCGTTCCGGCTGAGCGTGGCGACGCTGCTCGACCCGGAGGCCGAGGCGCCCGTGGAGCGGGTGCGGCGCGCGGACGCGGCGCCGCTGTGGCGCGACCCGGGGACGGGGTACGCGCGGCGGCAGGTGTCGGGGCCGGGATTCCCCGCCGAGGTCGCCGAGATCCGGCTGCCGCCCGGCGCCGAAGTCCCGTACCCCGCCGCCGCGTTCGCCTTCCACCGGCAGCTCGTCTGGGTCATCGAGGGGCATCTCACCTTCCGCGAGGGCGAGGTGCCGCACGAACTCGACGCGGGTGACACGGTGGAGTTGGGGCCGCCCGTGCCCTGCGTCTTCATCAACGCCACGGACCGGGAATGCCGTTACGCCGTCGTCCTCGTGCGCGGCGAAGCGCCGTGAGCCTGCCGCGCGGTGGCGTCGCCCTGCTCGCCTGCACCGCCGGGATCGCGCTCGCCAACAACTACGCGATCCAGCCCGCCCTCGCCGACGTCGCCCGCGACACCGGGACGCGGGCGGCCGCGATCGGGCTGGTCACGACGGCCGCGCTGGCCGGCTGCATCGCCGGGTTCGCGCTGCTGCTTCCGCTCGCCGACCGGGCCGCACCGCGCCGCCTCGTGACCGGGCAGCTCGCCCTGCTCGCAAGTGGCCTGATCCTGGCGGCAGTTGCTCCCGGCCTCGGGGTGCTGCTCGTCGCGTACGTCGTCATCGGAGCAGGCGCGAGCGTCAGCGCGATGGCCTCGACGATCGCCGGGCGCGGTGTGCCGGGGGAGCGGCGGGGGGCGGCCGTCGCGCTCGTCGCCGCCGGGATGTCCGCCGGGATCCTGCTCAGCCGCCTCGTCGGCGGCGCCCTCGCGCAGGCGCTCGGCTGGCGCGAGATGCTGCTCGTCTTCGCCGGGCTCGTCCTGGCGTGCGCCGCGGGGGCGTGGCTGCGGCTGCCCCGGGAGCGGCCCGCGCCCACGGGCGGCTACCTCGCCACCCTCGCGGCGGCGCCCGGCCTGCTGCGCCGCCACCGCGCCCTGCGCCGCGCCGTCGTCCACGGCAGCCTCTGGTACTTCGCGTTCAGCCTCGTCTGGGTCGCCCTCACCGTCCGCCTCGCCCAGCCGCCGTACGGGCTCGACGCCGCCGCGATCGGGCTCTACAGCCTCGCCGGGGCGCTGGGATTCGCCGCGTTGCCGGTGGCGGGGCGGCTCGGGGACCGGTTCGGGACGCGCGCCGTGATCGGCGGGAGCATGGGCGCCGCCGCCGTCGGGGCCGCGCTGCTGTGCACGGGCCTGGACCTGCCGGTCGTGACCGCCGCCGGGCTCGCCCTCGTCGACGCGGGCTGCTTCACCGCGCAGGCCGCCAACCAGGCCCGCATCCTCGCCGTCGACCCGGCCCGCGGCGGCAGCCTCAGCGGCGTCTACCTGCTCCTGTACTTCCTCGCGGGCGTCGTGGGCTCCGCCCTCGCGGCCCCGCTGCTCACCCTGGGCGACTGGGCCGCCGCGTCCTGGACGGTGTGCGGGGCGCTGGTCCTCGCGGGGGTCCTCGCGGTGCGGCGGGACGCGGCCGCTACCGGAGCCGCCGCGCGACCGGCGCCCAGGTCCGTCTGACAGGTGCCCGTCCGACCGTCTCCGTCCGACCGTCTCCGTCCGACCGTCGCCGTCCGACAGTCTCCGCCTGAGGGTGTCCGGCTGACAGTGTCCGTCTTACGGGTCCCGGGAACGACCGAGCGGCCGGGGCAGGGCCCCGGCCGCTCGGTCCGCCTTCCGGCTGCGATCAGTCCCGCTCGGACCCACGCGCCTTGCGCTCCGCCTCCTCGGCGTGCTTCTTCTTGATCCGGACGTTCTCCTTGCGGACGTCCGCCTGCGTGGCCCGCTCCTTCTGCAGCCACTCCGGGTTCTCGTCCCTGAGCTCTTCGATCTGCTGCGTGGTGAGCGCCTCGGTGACCCCGCCACGGGCCAGGCCCGCGATCGAGATGCCGAGCCGCGCCGCGACGACGGGCCGCGGGTGCGGGCCGTTGGCGCGCAGGTCGGCGAGCCACTGCGGCGGCTCCGCCTCCAGTGCGGCCAGCTCGGCGCGCGAGACGACGCCCTCCCGGAACTCGGCGGGGGTGGCCTCGAGGTACACACCCAGCTTCTTCGCCGCGGTGGCGGGCTTCATGGTCTGGGTGTTCGCTTGCGACTTCATAACCCCCAGGGTATCCAGCGCGGCGACGCCCGCTGACCACGGCGGGTAGCCTTGCCGCGTGACAGGCACGGAAGAAACCCCCGCTCAGGGCTCTGGTCCCACGTTTCGGCTCGCGTACGTTCCCGGGGCGACGCCCGCCAAGTGGGTGCGGATCTGGAACGAGCGCCTGCGCGACGTCCCGCTGGCCCTCGTCCCGGTGGCCGCCTCCGAGGTCGCCGACGTCCTGCGCGCCGGGGACGCGGACGCCGGTCTGGTGCGCCTGCCCGTCGACCGTACGTACTTCAGCGCGATCCCCCTCTACACCGAGACGACCGTCGTGGTCGTCCCCAAGGACCACGTCGTGGCCGCGGTCGAGGAGGTCGCCCTCGCGGACCTCGCCGACGAGATCGTGCAGCATCCGCTGGACGACGTACTGGAGTGGGACGGCGCGTTGCCCGGACAGCCGGCCTTCGAGCGGCCCGCCACCACCGCCGACGCGATCGAGCTGGTCGCCGCGGGCGTGGGTGTGCTGATCGTGCCGCAGTCCCTGGCCCGGCTGCACCACCGCCGCGACCTCACGTACCGGACGGTCACGGACGCGCCGGGGTCGGACGTCGCCCTCGCCTGGCCCGAGGAGCGCACCACCGACCAGGTCGAGGACTTCATCGGCATCGTGCGCGGCCGCACCGTGAACAGCTCGCGCGGCCGTACCACGACCCCGCCGAAGCAGGAGAAGAAGCCCGCCAAGAAGCCCGCGGCCCGCAAGCCCGCCGCCAAGGGCACGGGCCGCCCCAAGCCGGGCGCCCGGGGGCAGGGCGGCAAGCCCCAGCCCGGCGGCAAGCGCGGAAAGCCGCGCAAGCGGTCCTAGGAGCCGGCCCCGGCCCGCAGCCCGTCCATCACCAGGTCGAGCAGGCGGCCCGAGCGGGACTGCCAGTCGCTGTGCGGGTCGATCAGCCACAGGCCCGCGATGGCCAGCATGAAGTCGTCGGGCGTGACGCCGGGGCGGATCGTGCCCGCCTTCTCGTTGGCCGTCAGCAGGAGCGTGACCGCCTCGGTGAGCGGGCCGTGGGCGAGGCTCTTCATCGTGCCGCGTGCCGTCGTCGCCTCGCGCAGCGCGTCCGCGAGGCCCGCCTTCGCCATCGCGTACTGGGCGAGACGGTCCATCCAGTCGCGCAGGGCCACCTCGGGCGGGCGCGTGCACAGCAACTGCTGCGCGGTGTCGGCGACTTGCTGTACCTCGTACCGGTACACCTCCAGGACAAGCGCCTCCCGGCTCGGGAAGTTGCGGTAGAACGTGCCTTGTCCGACACACGCCTTCCGGGCGATCAGGCTCAGCGGCGCGTCCGCGGAGCGGGTCAGCTCGGCGAGGGCCACCTCGAGGATGCGCTCGCGGTTGCGCTGTGCGTCCGAGCGCAGTGCGGCCTGCTTCTTCTGGTGCGACACGCGTCCTCCTCCGGCCGTGGCGCGTAAACGTCCTTGCTGAGCGGACAGTTGTCCGTTACGTTCGGGAGCCTGGACCGGACAGTTGTCCATTTGGGGTGCGCCCCCACTTTAGCGGCGTGCCCGCTCCCTCCTACGTACAGCGCTGATTCTCCACGCACCAGATACGTGAAAGAAGGCTGCTCATGGCCCCAGCGGGGATCCCGACCTCCAGCGCCATCACCCTGCACATCAACGGAGAGAAGTACACGCTGCCCGTCGACCACCGCACCACGCTGCTCGACGCCCTGCGCGAGCGGCTCGATCTGACCGGCACGAAGAAGGGGTGCGACCAGGGGCAGTGCGGCGCCTGCACCGTGCTCATCGACGGGCGCCGGGCCGTGTCCTGTCTCCAGCTCGCGGTCGCCGCCGAGGGCCGTGAGGTCACCACCATCGAGGGCGTCGCCCGGGACGGGCAGCTGCACCCGGTGCAGGAGGCCTTCGTGGAGCTCGACGGGTTCCAGTGCGGCTACTGCACACCGGGGCAGATCTGCTCCGCGCTCGCCGTCATCGAGGAGCACGCGGCGGGCTGGCCGAGCGCCGCCACCGAGGACGTCAGTCCGGAGGCGGGGCCGCCCCCGCTGACCCCGGAGGAGATCAGGGAACGGATGAGCGGCAACCTGTGCCGCTGCGGTGCCTACACGTCGATCGTGCGGGCCGTCGCCCAGGCCGCGGCCCAGGCGGGCCAGGACGTGAAGGAGCCGGTGGCGTGAGGGAGTTCGGATACGAGCGGGCGGCCGACGTGAGCGGCGCCGTGGCGGTGCTCGGCGCCGACCCCGAGGCCCGGTTCCTCGGCGGCGGCACCAATCTCGTCGACCTGATGAAGTCCGGCATCGAGCGCCCCGCGCTCCTCGTCGACGTACGCGAACTGCCCCTCGACCGCGTCGAGTCGACCGAGGACGGCGGGCTGCGGATCGGGGCCACCGTCACCAACAGCGACCTGGCGGCCCACCCCGAGGTGCGGCGCCGCTACCCGGCGCTGACCCAGGCCGTCCTCGCCGGCGCCTCCGGGCAGCTGCGCAACATGGCCACCGTCGGCGGAAATCTGCTCCAGCGCACTCGCTGCGGCTACTTCACCGACGTGAGCAAGCCGTGCAACAAGCGGGAGCCGGGCTCCGGCTGCCCCGCCGTCACCGGTGAGCACCGCAACGCCGCGATCCTCGGCGCGAGCGAGCACTGTGTGGCCGTGCACCCCTCCGACATGGGTGTCGCGCTCGCCGCGTTCGACGCGGTCGTCCAGTACGAGACCGTCGACGGCCCCGGGGAGCTGGCCCTCGCGGACTTCTACCGTCCCGTCGGTGACACGCCGCACCTGGAGACCGCGCTGCCGGCCGGTGCGCTGATCACGTCCGTGACGCTGCCGCCCGCGCCGGTCGCCGCCCGCTCCCGCTACCGCAAGGTCCGCGAGCGTGCCTCGTACGCCTTCGCGATCGGCTCCGTGGCCGCCGCCCTCGACGTCGAGGACGGTGTCGTACGGGATGTGCGGCTCGCCTTCGGGGCCGTCGCGTCCCACCCGTGGCGGGCCCGCGCGGCCGAAGCGGCGCTGCTCGGCAAGCCCGCCGACGGTGAGGCGTTCGCGGCCGCCGCCGACGCCGAACTCGCGGCCGCCGCACCGCTCACCCAGAACGCGTACAAGGTGCCGCTGCTGCGCAATCTCGTCGTGGCGATGCTCACCGAACTCAGTGAGGAGGCCGGGCGATGACCACCACCACGGCGAAGGCGGACGCGGTCGGCGTCGCGCACACCCGGATCGAGGGCCGCGAGAAGGTCACCGGCGCCGCCCGCTACGCGAGCGAGATCCCCTTCACGGGCCTCGCGCACGGCTGGCTCGTCCTGTCGACCGTGGCGCGCGGCCGGATCCGCGAGATCGACGACGAGGCCGTCCTCGCCCTGCCGGGCGTGCTCGCCGTCCTGCACCACCAGAACGCGCCACGGGTCACCATCGACTTCTTCGGCGCGCTCGGCCAGCCCGACCCGATCGTCGCGGTCTTCCAGGACGACCGGGTGCCGCACGCGGGCTGGCCCGTCGCGCTCGTCGTCGCCGAGACGCCCGAGCAGGCCCGCGAGGCCGCCGAGGCGCTCGTCGTCACGTACGAGCGCGAACCGCACGACATCGCCTTCCGCGCGGACCACCCCGGCACCTACACGCCGCAGGAGTCCGCCGCCGAGAAGGGTGACCTGGAGGCCGAACTCGCCGCGTCCGCCGTCGTGCTGGACGCTTCCTACACGACGCCCGAGCAGCATCACAGCGCCATGGAACCCCACGCGGTGACCGTGCGCTGGGACAGCGGGCGCCTGGAGCTCTTCGACTCCAACCAGGGCAGCAAGTGGATCGCCGACGACCTCGCGCGGATGTTCTCGCTCGACGAGAGCGCGGTGCACGTACGCTCCGAGCACGTCGGCGGCGCGTTCGGCTCCAAGGGGCTGCGCTCGCACCACGTGGCCGCCGTGATGGCCGCGACCCAGCTCCAGCGGCCCGTACGCGTCGCGCTGACCCGACGTCAGGTCTTCGCGATCACCGGCTACCGCAGCCCCACCGCCCAGCGCGTGCGGCTCGGCGCCGACCCCGACGGGCGGCTGCGCGCCCTTTCGCACGAGAACCAGTCCCTCACGTCGAACCTGCGCGAGTTCGTCGAGGGCAGCGCCGGGTACGCCCGCTCGATGTACGACGCCGTCGCGCACCACACCGTGAACCGGGTCGTGCCCGTCGACGTCGGCACTCCGACGTGGATGCGCGCGCCCGGCGAGGCGCCCGGCTCGTACGCCGTGGAGTCGGCGCTCGACGAGATCGCCGAGAAGCTCGGCATGGACCCGATCGCGCTGCGCCTGCGCAACGAACCGGCCGTCGGACCGGTGTCCGGGCTGCCGTTCGCCAGCCGCAACCTGATCGGCTGCCTGGAGGACGGCGCCCGCCGCTTCGGCTGGGCCGAGCGCGACCCGCGCCCGCGCGTGCGCCGCGACGGCCGCTGGCTGCTCGGCACCGGGGTCGCCGCCGCCACCTTCCCCTCCGGCGTCGCGCCCACCACGGCGTCCGCCACCGCCGAACCCGACGGCACGTTCACCGTCAAGGTCACCGCCGCCGACGTCGGCACCGGCGCCCGCACGGCGCTCACCCTCGTCGCCGCCGACGCCCTCGACGTGGCGCCCGACCGGGTCCATGTCCGCATCGCCGACAGCGACTTCGGGCCCGCCTGGGTCGCCGGCGGCTCCATGGGCACCCGCTCCTGGGGCTGGGCCGTCATGTCCGCCGCGCGCGAACTGCGGGAGCAACTGGCGCTGCTCGGCGGGGAGATCCCGGCCGAAGGCGTCACCGCGCGCACGGACACCACCGCGCTCATGGCGACGCTCGCGCAGAAGGAGCGGTACGCGTACGGAGCCCAGTTCGCCGAGGTCGCCGTCGACGTGGCCACCGGCGAGGTACGCGTGCGGCGCATGCTCGGCGTCTTCGCGGCCGGCCGCATCGTCAACCCGCTCACCGCGCGCAGCCAGTTGATCGGCGGCATGACGTGGGGCATCTCCATGGCCCTGCACGAGGAGGCCGTGCGCGACGAGGCGTCCGGCGGGCACGTCGGCGCGGACTTCGCCGGCTACCACGTCGCCGCGCACGCCGACGTCCCCGCCGTCGAGGCGCACTGGGTCGACGACCCCGACCCGGACGACCCCGTCGGCATCAAGGGCGTCGGCGAGATCGGCATCGTCGGCACGGCCGCCGCCATCGGCAACGCGGTGTGGCACGCGACCGGCGTCCGCCACCGCGACCTGCCGATCAGGCCCGACCGGGTGCTGCTCGCGGAGGCCCGGCGCGCCGAGCGGACCGAGCGGGATGCTTGACCTCGCCGCCGAACTGGGTGAATGGGCCGCGCAGGGCCGGGAGTTCGCCGTCGCCACCGTCGTCTCGGTGAGCGGCAGCGCACCCCGCCCGCCCGGCGCGGCCCTCGCCGTCGACACCGAGGGGACGGTCATCGGCTCCGTCTCCGGTGGCTGTGTCGAGGGCGCCGTCTACGACCTGTGCGTCGAGTCGCTGGGTGACGGGCGGGTGCGCAGGGAGCGGTTCGGGTACAGCGACGACGACGCGTTCGCCGTGGGCCTGACCTGCGGCGGCGTCGTCGAGGTGCACGTCGTGCCGGTGCGCGTCGGCTCCGCCGTCCGTACGGTGGTGGAGGCGGCGCTCGCTGTCGCGGCGCGCGGCGAACCGGTCGCCCTCGCCCGCGTCCTCGACGGGCCCGGTCAACTCGCCGACGGCGGAGGCTTGTTGCTGGTCCGCCCCGACGGTGCGCACGAGGGCGCTCTCGGCTCGGCCGACGACGCCGGGCTCGCCGCGCAGGCCCGCGCCCTGCTCGACCTCGGGCGGACCGGGGTGTGCGCGGTGCCGGAGAGTTCGGCGCGGTGCGGCGGCGACGTCGAGCTGTTCGTCGAGTCGAGCGTGCCGCCCGCGCGGATGATCGTGTTCGGCGCGGTCGACTTCGCGGGCGCGCTCGTCCGGGTCGGCAAACTCCTCGGGTTCCACGTGACGTTGTGCGACGCGCGGGGTGTCTTCGCGACGCGCGAACGGTTCCCCGAGGCGGACGAGGTGGTCGTCGAGTGGCCCGACCGCTATCTGCGCGAGACGGCGACGGACGAGCGGACGGTGCTGTGCGTTCTGACGCATGACGCCAAGTTCGACGTGCCGCTGTTGGAGGTGGCGCTGCGGTTGCCCGTCGCGTATGTGGGGGCGATGGGGTCGCGGCGCACGCACGACGACCGGTTGCTCAAGCTGCGCCAAGCGGGGCTGGGGGAGCGGGAGTTGGCTCGGCTGAGGTCTCCCATCGGCCTCGACCTGGGTGGCCGCACCCCGGAGGAGACGGCGATTTCCATCGGGGCGGAGATCGTGGCGGCCCGGCGAGGCGGCACCGGCACCCCACTGCAGGGCTCTTCGGGGCCGATCCATCGGTCCCTTTAAGCCCCTGCGGTGCGTGAGCAGGGGCCTGGGCACATCAAGCCCCTGCGGCGATTGAGCAGCGGGGTCTGGGGCAGAGCCCCAGGCCTCGGCGCCGTTGCCGGTTGCGATTCGGATCGCGGGTGCCGCGCCGTCGTGGCTGGTCGCGCAGTTCCCCGCGCCCCCAAGGGAGCTGTAGCTAAAGCCCGTCACGGGGTACCGACTCGTTCCAGGTCCGCGAGAACACCCGGCGATCGGACTCGTACGCGTCCAGCGTCGCGTTCACGTAGAACATCGACGCGTCACACGTCAGCTCCGTCCGCGTACGCACCCGCACATCCCACCCCTCCCGACTGAACCCCATCGTCCACGTCGAGACCCCCGACGCCGACGTGAAGTCGTCCGCCGTCGACTCGTACCGCTCATGCGCCCGGCAGCTGACATCCACGTCCGCGGCGTCGAAGTGGATCGTGCCGCGGTCCTTGACGATGTCGAGGGCTGCGCCGTAGTCGACCAGGTCGCGGGTGACCTGCCAGCGCTGCTCGGGCGGGGTCACCTGCCGGGTGGTGAGCGGCGCCGTGCCCTCCGGCGCGGCGAACGGCGCCGGGTCGTCGGGTTCCGTCGCCGGACGCACCGGCAGCACCAGCCGGCACCCCTCCTCGTGGGCGGTGAGCAGTGTCGGGTGCGGCGGGGGCCAGGCCAACGGCCAGTACGACGTGGAGAGGGACAGCCGCACCCGGTGGCCGGGCGGGAACGCCTGCGCGACCCCGTTGAGGTGGAGCACCGCGCGGTAGCGGCGGCCCGGTTCCAGGAGCGCGGGCTCACCCGTGCCGTCGCGCCGGGTCAGGTTCAGGACGCCGTACGTGACCCGCGTGGCACTGCCGTCGGGCGCCACGTCGGACAGGCGCGCGGCGACCGTCGCCACCGGCTGGTCGGCGCTGACCTCCAGCTCGACGCGGGGCGCGCCCAGGATCTCCAGGCGCTCGGGCAGCGGCTGCGTCTCGTAGACCAGGGAGCCGCCGTCCTCCTCGCGCTGGTCGTAGGGCAGGTCGGGCGGCGCGTTGTACGACGCCCACTTGCCGCCGAACTGGCCGACGGACAAAGGGGATCGCAGCGTCGGAGCGGACGTCTCCCGCTCCGTGTCGCCCGGCGCGGTGAGGTGGCGGTCGCCGAGCCGGTAAGGCACCTCCTCGACGTGCGGCGACGGCCACGACGGCTCACCGACCCAGCGGCCCGGGCGCTCCTCGTACGACGTGGACGGCGGGACGCTCTCCTGCACCCAGGCGCGCAGCATCGGCCCGTCCATCGCCCCGTTGTCGGCGCCCTTGAGCCAGTGGTCCCACCAGCGCACCACCTCCTGGAGGTAGCCGATGGCGGGGCCGGGCTCGCCCAGGTGCGGGTACTTGTGCGACCACGGGCCGATCAGGCCCTTGCGCGGACCGTCGAGGTGCGCGAGGAGGCGGGTCACCGCGTTCGAGTAGCCGTCGGCCCAGCCGCTGGACGCGAGGACCGGGCACCGTACGGACGTGTAGTCCTCGCAGACCGACGCGTGCCGCCAGTACCCGTCACGGCGCTGGTGGCGCAGCCAGTTGAGGACCCACGGCTCGGCCGCGTCGAGCCGCTCCTGCCACATGTCGCGCCAGCGGCCGCCCACCACGGCCGGGTCCGGCGGGCAGGTGGCGTACGCGAACATCGTGCCGGCCTCGGCGAGGCTGTCGGAGAGCAGCGCGCCGCCCATGTAGTGCATGTCGTCCGCGTAACGGTCGTCCGTGAACGAGGAGATGACGATCGCGCGCAGGCTCGGCGGCTGCCGGGCCGCGACCTGGAGCGCGGCGAACGCGCCCCACGAGATACCCATCATCCCGGTCGTCCCGTCGCACCAGGGCTGCGCGGCCAGCCATGCGAGGACCTCCTCGGCGTCGGCCTGTTCGCGCTCCAGGTACTCGTCGGTGAGGACGCCCTCGGAGTCGCCGGTGCCGCGCAGGTCGACGCGGACGCACGCGTAACCGTGCCCGGCGATGTACGGGTGGTGGATCGAGTCCCGCACCGAGCTCAAGTCCCTTTTGCGGTACGGGATGTACTCCAGGATCGCGGGGACGGGGGCGTCGTCCGAGGAGACCGGGCGCCAGATCCGGGCGGACAGCCGGACGCCGTCCGACATCGGGATCCGTACGTGGTCCTCTTCCTTGGTGGCGTGGGGGAGATGGTCGACGTAGTGCATGAGCGCTCTCAAGAAGGGTTGTTCGGTTCGTCCGGGGTGTCGAAGCCGAGGCGCAGCGCGGCGACGCAGCGGTCGTACTTCTCGCGCAGCTCCTCCTCGCTGTCGCCGCCGGTGAAGATGTGCGCCACCTCGTAGCTGTAGCTGTCCTGTTGGCCGATGTCGGACAGCCGCTGCGCCTCGTGCGGGACGACGTCGATGCGCACGCCGGGGATCTCCCGCTCGATCCGGGCGATCTCGTGCGGCGGCGGCACCTCGTGCACGACGCCGTCGGTGAACCAGCGGTAGTACCACTTGGCGGCGAGCGCGTACTTGCCCTGCCGGTGCGGCAGTGTCGGGTCGTCGCCGAGGGCGAGGGCGAGCATGCAGTGGTGGTTGGGCACGCCGTCGACGTACTCGAACAGCTCGGCGTGCGACTGGGAGTGGCGCGGGTTGATCTCCAGGATCGCGGTGGTGTCGGTGGCCGGGTCGTGGAAGAACTCGATGCTGAACGTCGCCTCCGACCAGCCCAGGTGCGTCATCACCCGCCCGGCCACGTCCCGCAGCCGCTGCTGCACCTGCTCGGGCAGTGCCGAGGGGTACTGGTGGCGCAGAAAGCTGGTGGAATCCGGGTAGTTGATCGAGTCGAGGACGCCGTACACCGTCGCCTCGCCGTCGTGGACGTATCCCTCGACGGCGACCTGTACGCCGTTGAGCGTCTCCTCCGCGAGGCACACCTGGCCGCCGACGCCGTCCATCTCCGGGGGCAGGTCGAGCTGTTCGAGGATGTACTCGAAGGGGCGGCCGACCCGGTGGATGCCCTTGCCGATCTCCTCGACGGCCGTCCGGAACTCCGCCATGTCCTCGACTCCGTAGGCGAGTTCGGAGGAGTACGACAGGGCGGGCTTGAGCCACATCGGGAAGCGCAGGCCCTCCGGCGGGCGCGGGTCGTCGGCGTCCAGATCGACGCGGCCGAACCGCGGATGCTCGGTGACGACCTCTTCCTGGACAAGCCGACTCCAGTACTTGTGCTCGCACTTGACGACCGACTCCAGGCTCGTGGCCGGCGTGCCGTACTCCTTCGCGAGGATCGCCACCATCGTGCTCACCGGGAAGTCCCAGTATCCGACGATCGCGTCCACGGGCTCCTCGAAGGCGTCGAGCACGGCGCGCGCCCGGTCGAGCAGTTCGGGCACGCGCACCTCGCCCTCCTGCAACTCCTCGATCGTGAGGAGCTGGTGGAAGACCAGGTCGCGGGCGCCGGCCGCTGCGCGCAGCGTCGGCAGGTTGGCCTCGTCGAGGCCGAGCACGAAGACGTTCTGGGGGCGATTGCTCACGGACGGCTCCAGAGGGGGAGGGGTCGGTGGTCGGTCGCGGCTGGGTACCCAGCCGCGACCTGGGCACACGTGGCGGCCGGCTACTCGCCGGGTTCGGCCAGGCCCTGACGGCGGCGCAGGCCCGGCGGCCACTTGCGGGTGTCGCGGGGTTCCACGTAGGGCTCCTCGCCCTCGGGGAGACCACCGCTGATGGCGCGCTGGCGGGCCAGCTCGGCGTCGAACTCCAGGCCCAGCAGGATCGCGAGGTTCGACAGCCACAGCCAGATCAGGAAGATGATGACGCCCGCGAGTGCGCCGTACGTCTTGTTGTACGAGGCGAAGTTGGCGACGTAGAGCGCGAAACCGCCCGACGCGACCAGCCAGAGCAGGACCGCGAGCAGACTGCCGGGGCTCAGCCAACGGAAGCCGGGGCCACGGACGTTGGGGGCGCGCCAGAACAGCAGCGCCACCATCAGGACGACCAGGATGAGGAGCACCGGCCACTTCGCGATGTTCCACGTCGTGACCGCCGCGTCGCCCACCCCGATCGCGTCACCGGCCCGCTCCGCCAGCGGCCCGGTGAACACGACGATCGTCGCGCTCACCGCGAGCAGCACCATCAGCGTGACGGTCAACGCGAGCCGCAGCGGCGTCAGTTTCCACACCGGCCGCCCCTCCGGGGTGTCGTACACGGCGTTCGCGGTGCGGATGAACGCGGCGACGTACCCCGACGCCGACCACACGGCCGCCACCAGGCTCACCGCCGCGACGACCCCGCTGGTGCCGCCGCTGTCCTGCAACTGCCGCACCGAGTCGTCGAGCAGGTCACGGACCGGGCCCGGCGTGAGCTGCCTGAGGTTGTCCAGGACCTTGTGCGTCGCCGTCTCCCCGGCGACGCCGAGCAGCGAGACCAGGACGAGCAGCGCCGGGAACAGCGACAGGACGCCGTAGTAGGTGAGGGCCGCGGCGCGGTCGGGCAGGTCGTCGTCGAGGAACTCCTTGCCGGTGCGGCGCAGCACCGCGAGCCAGGAGCGCGCGGGCAGATCGGTCGGGTCGTCGGGCTCGGCGGAGGTGTCCGGCTCGGCGGCGGTGCCCGGTGCGGTGGTGTTGTCCGGCGCGTCGGGGCGCCCGGGATCGTCCGTGTCACTCGCCATGGGCCTGCTCCTGCGCCTCCTCGTTGGGCGTGACGGCGTCGCCGCTCTCCCCGCGCCGGCGGTCCTTCTCCGCACGGTGGCGCGGGTCCGTCTGGGACTCCTCGAACTCCTCCAGGACGCTCTCCGTCGCTGTCCGGGCCGAGTCCGCCCCGGCGCCTGTGCCTGAGCCCGTGCCGGTTGCGCTGTCGTGCTGACGCTTCTCGTGAGTCATGACGCTCCCTCAAGTACGGGTTGCGGGTGGGGGGTTGAGCGTGGTTCAGATGTCGCGCTGCTGGAGCGGGCGGACGGCGGGACCCTCGATGACCCGGCCGTCCGGGTCGAACCGGGAGCCGTGGCACGGGCACTCCCAGGCCCGCTCCGCCGCGTTGAACGCGACCAGGCAGCCCAGGTGGGTGCAGCGCGCGGACACGGCGTGCAGCTTGCCGTCGCCGTCGCGGTACACGGCGGTGCGCCCCTCCGGCGTGCGCAGCACCGCCCCGGTGTCCGGGGGCAGCCGGTCGGCGGAGTCGACGTCCGGGGACCGCAGCCGGTCGCCGACGAAGTGGGCGGCGACATCGGCCTGTTGCTTGAGCAGGCTCGGCGCCTCGCGCAGCAGCGGCCGCACCCGGCGCGGGTCGTACAGCTCCGCCCAGGCGGGCTTCTCGCGGCCCGTGATGAGCGCGGTGAGCAGCGAGCCCGCCACGATGCCGCCGCTCAGACCCCAGCCGCCGAACCCGGTGGCGACGTACGTGTGCCGGGCTCCCGGGTGCAGGGGTCCGACGAGCGGCACCGTGTCGGAGGGGAACGCGTCCTGCGTCGCCCAGCGGTAGCGCGGCTCGGCGCCGGGGAAGTGCTTCTCGACCCAGCCGGTGAGCCGCTCGAAGCGGCGCTGCGTGTCACCGGTGCCGGGCGTGAACTTCTCCCCGGTGGCGATGAGCAGCCGCTGCCCGTCCTTGTACGGGGCGGTGCGCACCGACCGTGTGCGGTCCTCGGGCGTGAGGTACATGCCGTGCGGATCGCGGTCCGCGTCGATCGGCGCCGCCACCACCAGCTCACGGCGGGGTGCGAGCCGCGCGAACAGCAGGGCCCGGTCGAAGACGGGGTAGTGCGTGGCGACGACCACGTCTCGGGCGCTCACCACGGCCCCGTCCTCGGTCGTCACCCGGCACGCGCCGTCCTCCTCATCGAGGTCCGTGACCCTGGTCTCTTCGTGCAGCAGGGCGCCGCGCGCGTGCAGGTCGTCGGCGAGCCCGAGCAGGTACTTGCGCGGATGGAACTGCGCCTGCCCGGTGACCCGCACCGCCCCCGAGACCTCGAAGGGCAGGCCGGTCGAGGTGACGAACGACGCCGCGAGCCCGGCGTCGCGCGCCGCCTCGGCCTCGGCCCGCACGGCGGACAGGTAGCGGTCGCCGGTCGCGTACGTATAGGCGTCGGCGCGCTCCAACTCGCAGTCCACGCCGAGGAGTTCGGAGATCTCCCAGGCGTGCTCGACCGCCTCGGTCTGCGAGCGGGCGTACAGGCGGGCGGCCTCCGCGCCCCGGGTGCGCCGCAGTGTGTCGTAGACGAGCGTGTGCAGCACGGACAGCTTGGCCGACGTGTGGCCGGTGACGCCCTCGGCGATCCGTCCCGCTTCCAGGACCGCCACGCTCAGCCCCGCGCGGGTCAGCTCCCACGCGGTGCTCAGCCCGGCGATGCCCGCGCCGATGACGGCGACGTCGACGCTCACGTCCCGCTCCAGCGGCGGGTGGCGGCGGCCGGGCGCGGACTCGATCCAGTACGAGTCGGTGGCGTATACGTTCTCGCTCATGTCCGCCGGGTCCCCCCGAACGTGCTGCTCACGCGTCTTTTACGGGGATGCGCCCGATGCCTCGTACAAGGATCCGGAACCGGCCGCGGCGTGATCCGTGGCCGTCGCCAGGTCGTCGAGCAGGCGGGTGGTCGCCGCCGTCAGCTCGCCGAGCGCGGCCGAGGGACCGTGATCGGGGTCGCTGAGCAGTGCCGCGAGCGTGCGGGCCGCCTCGCGGGCCTCGTCGAGCGCCTGCACCGCCTGCTCGGTGGCCCCGGGGTCCTCGGCGTCCCGCGCGCCGCCGCCGCTGCGGTCCGCGTCGGCCGCGCAGGCCCGTCCGGCCGACCGCAGCAGCGAGGCCAGGGCCGCGAGCGACCGGTCCGTCGGAGCCGCGAAGGGGGAGCGCTCCGAAGCGCTCTCGGCGAGCGAGCGCAGCGCCGTCGCCAGATGGTCGGCGACCCGCGCCCAGGCGAGGTCGCCCGGCGGCGGGGCAGGCGGCCGGCGGCGCAGGCGGCGGCCCGGGTTGAACCGCAGCCCTTCCTCGGCGCGCCGCCGGGCCGCGCGCAACTCGGCCACCGTCGAGCCGAGCCGCAGCGCCCGCGCGTGCCACTCCTCCGCGTCCGCCGCCCCGTACCCGGCGTCGATCCCGTCCGCGACGTCCCGCAACAGCTCCGCGCAGTCGGCGGGCGCCCGCGCGCGCAGCCGGGACACGTCGGCGGTGTGCACCGGGGGCAGCACGAACGCGTTCACGAGGACGCCGACGACCGCGCCGAGCAGCGTCTCCAGGAGCCGGTGCAGGATCTCCACGGGCGCGTAACTGCCGTAGGCGAGGACGAACAGGGCGGCCGTCGGCGCGTACCAGCCCTGGTCGCCGAAGCGCCCGTACGAGCCGAGCAGCACCGTGACCGGCAGCGCGATGGCGAGGGCTCCCATCAGGTTCCCGGTCAGCGCCGCCGACGCCGCCGCGACCAGGGTGGCGGCCGCGACGACCACGAACTGCTGCACCGCCGACCGTACCGAGCGGTACACCGTGGTCTGCACGAGCACCACCGCGGTCCACGGCGCGAGCAGCGCCATGGGCGCCTCCCACCACCAGCCGGCCAGCGCCCACGCGAGGAGAGCCGCGCCCGCCGCCTTGAGGGCCTGTACGGCCGTGGCCCGTTCCGGCCCGGCTCGCGTGACGGCGCGGCGCGCGGAACGGGCGATGTCCCGTATCTCCTGGACCGGGGCCGCGAGCCCCCGGATACGCGGCATGATGCGGGCCTCCCGGGTCGACGGGGCTGATGGCTTACAGGGTCCTGGGTTCATGGGTCCACGACCGGCGATGATCGTGACCGAGCCGGGTTCCCCGACCGCCCGCGGTTGAAACAGTGCAGGTCGGGAGTGGTGCGGGCGGAGCCGGGTACTCGGCGGCCATGCGTATCGACCAGGCCGCGGCCGCGGCCACGAAGGAGCGGGAACCGGCCCTGCCGACCGCGCGGGGGCCGATCTCCGCGGCCGTCGTCGCCGCACTGCGGGACGCGGCCCACCCCCTGCCCGAGCCGGCCACGATCTCCTGCGCCGACCCCTTCGGCGACGACGTCCAGCTCGCTCTGTACGTCTGCTACGAACTCCACTACCGCGGCTTCGCCGACGTCCCCGCCGAACGCGAATGGGACCCGGAGATCCTCCGCGTACGAGGCGAGCTGGAGTGGCCGTTCCTGCGAGAGCTGCGCACCCGCGCCACCCGCCACGCCCACGCCCGCGACGCCCTCGACGAGCTGCTGGCGGAACCGGCGGACGGCGACGGCATCAGCCACTTCCTGCGCGATCGCGGGGAGCTGTGGCAGCTGCGCGAGTACGCCGCCCACCGCTCGCTCTACCACCTCAAGGAAGCCGACCCGCACGCCTGGGTGCTGCCGCGACTGCGCGGCCGGGCCAAGGCGGGGATGGCCGCCATCGAGTTCGACGAGTTCGGCGGCGGACGCGCCGACCGGGTGCACGCCCGCCTCTTCGCCGACCTCATGGCCGACCTGGACCTCGACACCACCTATGGCCACTACCTGGACGCCGGCTCGGCCGAGGCGCTCGCCCTGGTCAACCTGATGTCCCTGTTCGGCCTGCACCGCTCGCTGCGCGGCGCGCTCGTCGGGCACTTCGCCGCCGTCGAGATCACCTCGTCCCCGGGTTCGCGGCGGCTTGCGCAGGCGCTGCGCCGCGTGGGGGCGGGTGAGCGGGCCGTCTTCTTCTACGACGAACACGTGGAGGCCGACGCCGTGCACGAACAGGTCGTGCGGCACGAGGTCGTCGACGGCCTCCTCGACCAGGAACCCGCCCTCGACGGCGACGTCGCGTTCGGCGCCGACGCCACGGGCTGGCTGGAGGACCGGTTCGCAGAGCGGCTGCGGGCGGCCTGGGACGCGGGGGAGTCGTCCCTGCGGACGGGGGACCTCACGGGAGACGCGACATGACCACTCCGCTGCTCACCCTGCCCGGCGTCTACGCCCCGCAGCACGACACGCACCTGCTCGCCGCCGAACTGGACCGCGAACCGTCGCTGGCCGGCGCCGACGTGCTCGACATCGGGACCGGGTCCGGCGCGGTCGCACTCGCCGCCGCCGAACGGGGCGCGCGCGTCACCGCCGTCGACATCTCCTGGCGGGCCGTGCTCACCGCCCGCCTGAACGCCCGCCTGTCCCGGCTGCCGCTGCGCGTCCTGCGCGGCGACCTGTTCACCCCCGTCGCGGGCCGCACCTTCGACCTCGTCCTCGCCAACCCGCCCTACGTGCCCGCCCCCTCGGCCCGCCTCCCGCACCGCGGACCGGCCCGCGCCTGGGACGCGGGCCGCGACGGACGTCTCGTCCTCGACCGGATCTGCCACGGCGCCCCGGACCTGCTGCGCCCCGGCGGCACGCTGCTCCTCGTGCACTCGGCGCTGAGCGCCCCCGACCGCACCCTCGACCTGCTCCGGGGGCACGGCCTGCACGCCTCGCTGGTGCGGCGCCGCTGGGTCCCGTTCGGGCCCGTGCTCACCGGACGCCACGCATGGCTCCTGGAACAGCAGCTGCTCGCCCCGGAGCAGACGAGGGAAGGGCTGGTGGTCATCCGTGCCGAACGAACCGACTGAGCCGGACGCACCGGCGGCCCCGGAGCGACCTGACCGCGGCGCCACACGCATCACGGCCCGACGCGACAACGGGCCCCTCCTCGTGGAGGGCCCCGTGGAGATCACCCTCGACGACGGCACCACCGTGACCTCCGACCGCTTCCTCGTCGCCGTCTGCACCTGCCGCCGCAGCCGCCGCTACCCGTGGTGCGACGCCAGCCACCGCCGGGTACGGCGCACGGAGTGACGACGGACCGCCCGTGACGCCCACGGGACAGGGGGCATGAACAGGCCCGACGCCGGTACTCGCCCGGCATGGATCACACCGCCGCCCCCGTTCTCGAAGCCCTGGACTCCTACCGCTCGCACGGCCGCCTCGCCTTCACGCCGCCCGGCCACAAACAGGCCAGGGGCGCCGACGAACAGGCCAGAAGGGTGCTGGGGGACGCCGTCTTCCACTCCGACGTCCTCGCCTCCGGCGGCCTCGACGACCGCCGCACCCGCGGGCACATCCTGGAGCGCGCCGAGGAGCTGATGGCCGACGCGGTCCACGCCGACCACACGTTCTTCACCACGTGCGGCAGCTCGCTGTCCGTGAAGGCCGCGATGCTGGCCGTCGCCGGACCTCATCAGCAGCTCCTCATCGGCCGCGACGCCCACAAGTCCGTCGTCAGCGGTCTGATCCTGTGCGGCATCGACCCCGTCTGGGTCGACCCGCAGTGGGACGCCGAGCGCGGCCTCGCGCACCCGCCGTCCGCGGAGGCGTACGAGGAGGCCTTCGAGCGGCATCCCCGGGCGCGCGGCGCGCTGGTCACCAGCCCGACGCCGTACGGCACCGCCGCCGATCTCGCCGCCCTCGCCGACGTCTGCCACGCGCGCGGCCTCCCGCTCATCGTCGACGAGGCGTGGGGCGCCCACCTGCCGTTCCACCCCGACCTGCCGGCCTGGGCGATGGACGCGGGCGCCGACGTCTGCGTGACCAGCATCCACAAGATGGGCAGCGGCCTGGAACAGGGCTCGGTGTTCCATCTGCGCGGCGACCTCATCGACCCGGCGACCCTCACCTCCCGCGCCGACCTGCTCGGCACCACCAGCCCGTCCGTCCTCATCTACGCCGGACTCGACGGCTGGCGCCGCCAGATGAAGCTCAACGGTCACCAACTCCTCGACGACGCCCTGCGGTTGGCGTACGACACCCGCAAGGCGATCGAGAAGATCCCCGGCCTGAGCGTGTACGGCACCGAGGAACTCACCGGCCCCGGGCGGGCCGCGGCCCTCGACCCGCTGCCGATCACCATCGACGTCAGCGACCTCGGCACCACCGGCTACCGCGTCGCCGACTGGCTCCGTGCACGCCGCTCCCTCGACGTGCACATCGCCGACCACCGCAGGGTCGCCGCCCAGCTCACCTACGCCGACTCCGCGGCGACGGCGGCCGCCCTCGTCGACGGCCTGCGGGACGTCGCCGCCCACCGCGACGAACTGCGCGACGCCCCCACGGTGGCCGTCCCCAAGCCCTCCGAACTCCGCCTGGAACAAGCCCTGTTGCCCCGCGACGCCTACTTCGGCCCCGTGGCGCAGATCCCCCTCGAACAGGCGCCGGGCCGGATCGCGGCGGAGATGGCCACCCCGTACCCGCCGGGCATCCCGGCGGTCCTCCCGGGAGAACGGATCAACGAACCCGTGGTGGAGTACCTGCGCACCGGGATCGCGGCGGGCATGAACATCCCGGACACGGCGGACACGTCACTGCGGACGATCCGGGTCGTGGCCGAGGACCACGGAGACTGACCCGGACCAAGGGGCCCGCCTAGCGGGCGAAGTTGGCCGCGATCCGCTGCCGGATGTACTCGGCCGCCGTGATCGGCGGATAGCGGCGTTGCGGCCCCTCGATCACCGCGTCACGGTCGGCCTGGGCGAAGAAGGCGATGCTGTAGCGGGCCGAGCGGTCGTCCTGCGGGCCCGGCGACTTCACCCGGTGGAAGTTCGACGGCAGCCGGTCGTCGCTCCACCGCGTCAGCATGTCCCCGATGTTGCAGGTGATGACGGCATCGGCCGGCTCCACCGGCGTCCACTCCTGCGCCTCGGCCTCCTTGCCCGGGCACACCTGCAACCCGCCCTGCCCGTCGCGCTGGAACAGCAGCGTCAGACAGTCGAAGTCGGTGTGCGCGCCGGCCCGCCAGACGTCCGCGGGGATCACCGCGTCGTCCGGCACCGCGAAGTAGTGCAGCATCCGCAGCGTCGACTGGTACTCGGGGCGCGCCGGGTCGTGGGCGGCCGCGAAGAACCCCTGCTCCATGCCCAGCTTCGTTGCGAAGCAGTCCAGTACGCGCATCGCGAGGTCCCGGCAGCGCGCCTCGAAGGCGAGGGTGCGCTCACGGAAGCCGGGCAGCACGTCGTCCGGCCACAGGCCGCCCATGTGCGGCCGGGTGACCTGGTACGACTCCTTCTGGTCCGGCGTGCCGACCGAGGGGCGGACCTGGGTCATGGACTCCCAGCCCGAGTTGAGGCCCTTCTTGAGGGCGTGCCGCGCCTTGGTCTCCTCCGGCAGCGCGAAGAAGCGGGCCGCGTCCGCGAACGCCCCGTCCACGAAGGGGAGTTCGATGCCGTGGTTCACCAGCTGGAAGAAGCCGATGTCGGTCGCGGCCGCCCACAGCTCCTCGGTGATCTCGGCGGTTCGGTGCTCGAAGTCGGTGAGGTCGATCCGGCGGATCTCCCGGGCGGAGGTCTCCGTCCCGGCCCCGCCCATGCGGGTCTCCTTGTCCAGCTCGGCCAGTTCGTACGTGGTGTCGGTCATCGCGGCTGTCGCTCCTCGAAGCGCCTCGTGGGTCCTGTGGGATGCAGTCACCGCCCCTGCGATCCCCACCGCGGACGCTCAGAGGTCCGCGGGCACGGTCACGGCGGACCCTCCTGCGGGCCCGGCGCCGTGGGCTGGCGCGGGCCCCGGAGACCACCGGGACCCGCACGCGATGCGCTCAGCCTGCCCGGCGTGTGTTACCGCCGGGGATCACCGTGTTACGCGGCCGTAAAGCCGAGGCCGGCCGCCAACTCCTTCGAGGGCAGGCGCACATGCTCGCCGTCGCGCACCAGGACCTCCCCGCCGACCATGACCGCCGCGACCGTCCGGCTGCCCGCGCACGTCAGCAGCGTCGCCCCCGGATCCCGTACCGGAAGCACCGCGTAGTCCCGCTCGAAGCGGTGCAGGACCAGGTCCGCCTGCATGCCGACCTGGACGCCGGCCGGGCGTTCCTCCAGGCCGAGCACCCGGTTGGCGCCGTTCGCGGCGAGCGCGAACATCTCAGGGAAGCCGAACAGGTCGGCCTTGCGGTGCGCCGCCCGCTGGAGGTACGCGCCGATGCGCAGCGCCTCCAGGATGTCCTGCGTGTCGTTGCTGGCGGCGCCGTCGACCCCGAGCCCGACCCGGAGCCCCGCCGCCAGCATCTGCGGCACCGGGGCGATGCCGCTGCCGAGCCGCATGTTGCTGAGCGGGTTGTAGGAGACGCCGACGCCGTGCCGGGCGAGCGTGGCCTGCCCCGCCGCGTCCAGCTCGACGCAGTGCACGGCGAGCAGCCGCTCCCACAGGAACCCGGCCTGCTCCAGATACGCGACCGCGCCCACCCCGGCGTGCTCGCGGCACATGGTGTCGTCCGTCGCCGTCTCCAACAGGTGCAGGGATACGGGGAGTTCGCGTTCGTCGGCGTACGCGCGCACCTGCGCCATGCCCGCCGGGGTCAGGCAGCGCGGGTTCGGCACGGCGAGGCCCAGGGAGACCCGGCTGCCGTGCGCGGCGGCGATCAGGTCGTCGGTGTGGGAGAGGGCCTCGTCGACCGGCTGCATCAGGCGCGGGTCGAACCCCCACCGTCGGCTGCCGTCGGCCCGGTCGGCGACCCCCCGGGCGAGGACCGCGCGTACACCGCTGTCGCGCAGCGCCCGCAGCACCGCGTCGTGCACCTCGGTCGAGGGGTGCGGCCACATGTGCTCGACGAGCGTGGTGGTGCCGCTGCGCAGCGCCTCCGCCGCGGCGGCCGCCGCCGTCGCGTACGCGCGCTCGGGGGTGAGCAGCGCCGCCTCGTCGCCGACGGCGCTCAGCCACGCGAGCAGCGGCAGCCCTTCGCCGATGCCGCGCAGGCCCGCCTGGAAGAGATGGGTGTGCGTGTTGACGAGCCCGGGAGTGAGATGCCCGCCGGAACCGTCCACCACCTGCTCTCCGTAAGGGAGTTCACCGTGCGGTACCAGAGCGCCGACGCGCCCGCCGGCCAGATGGACGTCCACTCCCTCGCGCCACACGCCGTCGCTGTAGACGGTGACATCGGTGATCGTGTCGACGGTCATGCGACCACGTCCTCTCGTGCGCGGCGCGGCGCCGTGTGGTGGAACAGCAGGTTCAGGGAGAACGCGACGATGCCGGTGACGGCGATGCCGCTGTCCAGGACCGTGCGCGCGTAGGAGGGCAGCGGCGCGTAGAAGTCCGGCGCGCCGACCGGGATCATGCCGAGCCCGAAGGCGAGCGCGACGGTCAGCAGGTTGCGGGCGTCGGTGAGATCCGCGCGGGCCAGGATCCGCAGGCCGACCGCGCCGACCATCCCGAACATCACCAGGGACACCCCGCCGAGCACCGGACCCGGCACCGCGGCGACGGCCGCGCCGAGCACCGGCACGAAGGCGAGGACGACCATCAACACCCCGGACAGGGCCACGACATGGCGGCTGCGCACCCGCGTCACACTGACCAGGCCGACCGACTGCCCGAACGTCACGATGGGGAACGAGGCGAGCGCCCCGGACACTACGGTCGCCGCGCCGTCCGCGCGCAGCGCCCGTACGACGGTCGGCGCATCGTCGCCCCGGCCGACGATCTGTCCGACGGCGAGGGTGTCGCCCACCGACTCCACCATGTTCACCAACTGCACGACGAGCATCGCGACGATCGCCGGGACGACGAACGTGGGCGCCCCGAACGCGGTCGGGTCCGGCGCCGTCACCGCCTTCGCCTCCGTGACCCCCGAGCCGTCGAACAGGCCCAGGGGCAGGGCGAGTACGGTGCCCACGGCCATCGCCACGAGCACCGAGAAACGGGCGATCGCGGGCGGCGCGAGACGCTCCACGAGCACGACGAGCAGCACCGTCGCCGCTGCCAGTGCGAGCCCGCGCCCGCCGCTGCCGCCCTCCCCGCCGGTCACGAGGCCGGCCGCCGACGGCACGAGCGAGAACCCGATCACGGCGATCACGGTCCCCGTCACCAGCGGCGGGAACAGGTGCAGCCATCGCCCGAACCACGGCGCGACCGCCACCGTCACCAGGCCGGAGACGATCGTCGCCCCGAACACGGCGGCGAGCCCGTGCTCCGCGCCGATCAGGATCGCGGGCGTGATCGCGGTGAACGTCGACCCCATGACGATCGGAAGCCGCGCCCCGAACCACTTGAACCCCATCGACTGAAGCACCGTCGCAAGCCCGCTCACCAGCAGGTTCGCGATGATCAGCAGCCGGATGCGGTCCTCGGGCAGATGCAGCGCGGTGCCCACGAGCAGCGGCATGGTGGCCATGCCGGCGTAGGCGACGAGCAGGTGTTGCAGACTCAGCGGCACCAGGCGGCGCAGCGGCGGGCGTACGTCGACCGGGTGCGGGTCCGGCGCGGGCGCGACGGCATGCGTGACGACAGCCATCGTTCCTCCCTGAAAGCTCGGCGGAAGACGGCTGGTTAGCGCCGGACACCGAGGACCGCCCCGCGCACACCGGCCGTTGCAGCCATGACCGGTGTGTGGGTGACCGTAGGGAGGGGGTGTTTCGAGCGCGTTGCGCGCAGGAAACCGTCAGAGCCGAGCCGAGCCGCGCGGGGCGGGGCCCGTTGCCGAGGCCGCTCCGGTCGACCGGGCCGGTCGGCGGGCGGACCATGGATCTATGAACGGCACACGCGTAACCGCAGCGGCCCGCCTCTCGGCTGTCGCCGTGATGAGCGCAGGCCTCCTCGCCACGGGCGCGGGCCTGTCAGCGGCGTCGGACGAGCCGGGTGCCTGGGGAGACACGATGCGGTGGAAGGACGGTCTGTCCGCCACCGTCTCCAAACCGGCGAAGTTCACGCCCACCGCGTACGCGGTGGGTCATGAGGCCGGTCACCAAGGGGTGAAGTGGCGGATCAAGGTGCACAACGGCACCGATGAACCGTTCCAGGCGAGTCTCATGTCGGTCTATGTGAAGGCGGGTGACGACGGCGATTCCTGCGAGGAGATCTTCGACGGGACCTTGGGCAGCGGCATCAGCGGCAGCGTGTCGCCTGGATCGTCCGGCACCGCCGAGTTCGCCTTCGACGTCCCACGCGGCGGGCTCGGCAAGGTCGATCTCGAGGTGGTGCCCGGGTTCGACTACGCGGGGCTGCACTGGGTCGGCAAGGTGCCGTAGGGGTGCCGCCCCGCGGTCGGCAGGGGGCTACTTCTTCAGTGTCTGGTTGAAGCGCAGCATGTTGCCCGACGGGTCGCGGAACGCGCAGTCGCGGACGCCGTAGGGCTGGTCCATGGGCTCCTGGAGGACTTCGCCGCCCGCGCCGCTGATCCGCTCGAACGCGGCGTCCACGTCGTCCGTGGTGAAGATGACGCCCCGCAGCAGGCCCTTCGCCATCAGCTCGGCCATGGTCCGGCGGTCGGAGTCCGACGCGTTCGGGTCGGCGAGCGGGGGTTCAAGGACGATGTTCACGTCGGGCTGCTCGGGCGAGCCGACCGTCACCCAGCGCATGCCCTCGAAGCCGACGTCGTTGCGGACCTCGAAGCCGAGCACGTCGCGGTAGAAGGCCAGCGCCTTGTCGTGGTCGTCGACGGCGATGAAGCATGTGGAAAGGTTGATGTCCATGCCGCCCACGCTACGGGCGGGCGGCACCCCGCGCTTCTCAGTTCCTGACCGGCCGCGTATGGATTTTCGCGATGCACGCGGGGATCGGCGCCCCGTCGGCGTGGTCGCGGGCCCGGTAGGCGCTCGGGCTCTCCCCGACGAGTTCGGTGAAACGCGAACTGAACGACCCCAGGGACGTACAGCCGACCGCGAAACAGACCTCCGTCACCGACAGGTCGCCGCGGCGCAGCAACGCCTTCGCGCGCTCGATGCGGCGCGTCATCAGATACGCGTACGGGGTCTCGCCGTACGCGGCGCGGAAGCTGCGGTGGAAGTGGCCCGGTGACATCAGGGCGTCCCGCGCGAGGGCGGGTACGTCGAGCGGTTCGGCGTACTCGCGGTCCATGCGGTCGCGGGCCCGCCGCAGCCGCACGAGATCGTCGAGGTCCTGCCGCTTCTCCTGACCGGTCACCCCTCCACGATCCCATACGCCGCCGCGCATCGATCAGGATTCGAGAAGCCCCGGGCCGGGCGCCCTGCCTAGCGTGAAAGCCATGGACACCAACGACAGCAACGTCAGCGACCTCACGATCCACTGGACCTTCCTCCCGCACGACGACCCGGAGGCCTCCCTCGCCTTCTACCGCGACATCCTCGGCTTCGAGATCCGCAAGGACGTCGGCTCCGGCGCGATGCGCTGGATCACCGTCGGCCCGGCCGGACAGCCGCAGACGTCGATCGTCCTGGAGCCGCCGGCCCTGGACCCGGGCATCACCGAGGACGAGCGCCGCACCATCGTCGAGATGATGGCCAAGGGCAGCTACGCCCGGCTCGTCCTCGCCACCGCCGACCTCGACGCCACGTACGCCCGGATCGAGGCGGCCGGCGCCGACGTCGTGCAGAAGCCGGCCGAGCAGCCGTACGGCATCCGCGACTGCGCCTTCCGCGACCCCGCCGGAAACCTGATCCGGATCAACCAGGCGGCCTGACGCCGCCCCGCGCGGGCCGGCCGGGACGATCCCGCCGTGCCCGCGCCGCCGCGCCGCAACCCGGCGATACTGCTCCGTGAGCCCGCCGCGCCCGACAGATGGAGACGAGACCAGCATGGCCAAGAGGACGACCCGGACCTCGACCGAGCCGCACGCCGCCGACAGTCACGACATGATCAGCGTGCACGGCGCGCGCGAGAACAACCTCAAAGACGTCAGCATCGAGATCCCCAAGCGACGCCTGACCGTCTTCACCGGGGTCTCCGGATCGGGCAAGAGCTCGCTGGTCTTCGACACGATCGCCGCCGAGTCGCAGCGCCTGATCAACGAGACGTACAGCGCCTTCGTGCAGGGCTTCATGCCGACGCTCGCGCGCCCCGAGGTCGACGTCCTCGACGGCCTGACCACCGCGATCACCGTCGACCAGCAGCGGATGGGCGCCGACCCGCGCTCCACCGTCGGCACCGCCACCGACGCCAACGCGATGCTGCGGATCCTCTTCAGCCGCCTCGGCAAGCCGTACATCGGGCCGCCCAGCGCCTTCGCCTTCAACGTCGCATCGGTCAGCGGCGCCGGCGCGATCACCGTCGACCGCGGGGACGGCAGGACGCGCGCCGAGAAGCGGACCTTCAGCCGCACCGGCGGCATGTGCCCGCGGTGCGAGGGCCGCGGATCGGTCACCGACTTCGACCTGACGCAGCTCTACGACGACAGCAAGTCGCTCAGCGAGGGCGCGCTGACCGTCCCCGGCTACAGCGTCGACGGCTGGTACGGGCGGATCTTCCGCGGCTGCGGCTTCTTCGACCCGGACAAGCCGATCCGCAAGTTCACCAAGCGCGAGCTCCAGGCGCTCCTCTACAAGGAGCCCACCAAGATCAAGGTCGAGGGCGTCAACCTCACCTACGAAGGCCTGATCCCCAAGATCCAGAAGTCGATGCTCGCCAAGGACGTCGACGCGTTGCAGCCTCATGTGCGCGCCTTCGTGGAGCGCGTCGTCACCTTCACCACCTGCCCCGACTGCGAGGGCACCCGGCTGAGCGAGGGCGCCCGCTCGTCGAAGATCAAGAAGATCAGCATCGCCGACGCCTGCGCCATGCAGATCAGTGATCTCGCCGAGTGGGTGCGCGGCATCAAGGAGCCCTCGCTCGGGCCGCTCCTGGAGAACCTCGTCGACACCCTCGACTCGTTCGTCGAGATCGGGCTCGGCTATCTGTCTTTGGAGCGCCCCTCGGGCACCCTGTCCGGCGGCGAGGCGCAGCGGGTCAAGATGATCCGCCACCTCGGGTCCTCCCTCACCGACGTCACGTACGTCTTCGACGAGCCGACGACCGGGCTGCACCCGCATGACATCCAGCGCATGAACAACCTCCTGCTGCGCCTGCGCGACAAAGGCAACACGGTCCTCGTCGTCGAGCACAAGCCGGAGACCATCGCCATCGCCGACCACGTGGTCGACCTCGGTCCCGGCGCGGGCACGGGCGGCGGTTCCGTCTGTTTCGAGGGGACCGTGGAGGGGCTGCGCAAGAGCGGCACCGTCACCGGCCGCCACTTCGACGACCGTGCCTCCCTCAAGGACAGCGTGCGTACGTCGTCGGAGGCGCTGGAGATCCGCGGCGCGTCCACGCACAACCTGCGCGGCGTCGACGTCGACATCCCGCTCGGCGTGCTCTGCGTCGTCACCGGTGTCGCGGGCTCCGGCAAGAGCTCGCTCGTGCACGGGTCGATCCCGGCGGGCGCCGACGTCGTCTCCGTCGACCAGGGCGCGATCCGCGGCTCGCGGCGCAGCAACCCGGCCACGTACACCGGTCTGCTCGACCCGATCCGCAAGGCGTTCGCCAAGGCCAACGGCGTCAAGCCCGCCCTGTTCAGCGCCAACTCCGAGGGCGCCTGCCCCACCTGCAAGGGCGCCGGCGTCGTCTACACGGACCTCGGCATGATGGCCGGCACGTCCACGACCTGCGAGGACTGCGAGGGCAAGCGGTTCGACGCGTCGGTGCTCGAGTACCGCTTCGGCGGCCGGGACATCAGCGAGGTCCTCGCGATGTCGGTGGCGGAGGCCGAGGAGTTCTTCGGGGAGGGCGAGGCCCGCACCCCGGCCGCGCACAAGATCCTGGAGCGGCTCGCCGACGTCGGCCTCGGCTACCTCACCCTCGGCCAGCCCCTGACGACCCTCTCCGGCGGGGAGCGTCAGCGTCTCAAGCTGGCCACGCACATGGGCGAGAAGGGCGGCGTCTACGTCCTCGACGAGCCGACCGCGGGGCTCCATCTCGCCGATGTGGAGCAGCTGTTGGGGCTCCTCGACCGGCTCGTGGACGCCGGGAAGTCGGTCATCGTGGTCGAGCACCACCAGGCCGTGATGGCCCACGCCGACTGGATCATCGACCTCGGTCCGGGCGCCGGGCACGACGGCGGGCAGATCGTCTTCGAGGGCACCCCGGCCGATCTCGTCGCCGACCGGTCGACCCTCACGGGGCAGCACCTGGCCGAGTACGTCGGGGCGTGAGCCGCCGGTGAACGGGCCGGCTCACACCGGAAGGAGCCGGCCCACCAGCGCGCTCAACTGCCGTGCGTTGCGGCACTCGTACATCTCGACGACGTCCCCGTACAGGCCCGCCGCCGAGTCGCCGGTGTCCCACTGGGCCCGCGACTCCGGGTTCAGCCAGTGGACGCGGCGGGCCTGGCGGGCGATGCGGCGCAGGGCCGGCAGGTTCGGGTCCTGCTGGTTGTTGCGGGCGTCGCCGAGGACGAACACCGTGGTGCGCGGGCCGACCGCGGCCTCGTAGCGCTCCACGAACTCGCCGAGCGCCGTGCCGTAGTCGCTGCTGCCGTGCCAGCCGGTGAGCGTCGCCTCCTCGGTGATCCGGGCGCCGAGGCCCTCCGGGTCGGCGGTGCCCCGGGCGATGAGGTCGGTGACCTCGTCGATCCGGTTGACGAAGGCGAAGACGCGGACCTTGCTGAACTGGTCGTGCAGCGCCTGGACGAGCAGCATCGTGAAGTTCGCGAACCCCGCCACGGAGCCCGACACGTCGCAGAGCAGGACGAGTTCGGGGCGGGCCGGGCGGCGCCTGCGCAGCACCGGGCGCATCGGGACGCCGCCCGTCGACAGCGAGCCGCGCAGCGTGCGGCGCAGGTCGATCTGCCCGCGCGCGGCGCGGCGCCTGCGGGCCGCGAGCCGCGTCGCGAGTTTGCGGGCCAGAGGGTGAACTGTCCTGCGCAGCTCGGCCAGTTGCTCCTTGCCCGCGTACAGGAACAGGGTGCGGTCCGGGGTCTGGACGGGCATCCGGCGGGCGATCTCGTCGCGGTCGCGTGCCTCCGCGACCCGGCGCCGCGCTTCGGCGCGCACCTGCGCGCGGAACTCCTCGATGCGCCGCCGGATCTCGTCGGCCTCGATGCGGTCGGTGAACTCACCGGACCGGCCGCCGCCCGCCCGGATGCCGGACATGATCTGAGCGAGGAGCGTCTGCGGGCGCAGCCGGTCGAGGGTCTGCTGCGACGACCAGCCGTTGGCGTCGTAGCCGCCGAGCCCGTCGACCGCCTCCGCCGCCAACCGGGCCATCGCGGCACGGTCGTTGGCGGCGAGCGCATCGGCGAGGCGCTCGCGCAGGTCGTCGCGGTCGAAGCCGCCCTGGCGGGCGTCGGGCGCTCCGATGCCGCGCGGGAAGTACAGGTCGAAGACCGGGTCGAAGACGGGACGCTGGCCCTGGTCGTGCAGGAGCGCGGCGGCCAGCCCCTCGCGCAGGTGCTCGCGGTGGTCGAGGCCGAGAGCGGCGACCGCCTGCGCGGCGTCGACGCTCTCGCCCGTGCCGATCCGGATGCCGTGCGTGCGCAGCGCCCGCACCAGGGACGTGACCCGGTCCGCGACCGAAGGGCCGCTCACACGGCGTCCAGATCGAGCTTGGCCGCCGCCTTGTTCACGTCCTCCTGGTGCTTGAGGACGACGCCGAGCGACGCCCGTACGACCTCTTCGTCGAGCCGGTCCGCGCCGAGTGCGAGGAGGGTGCGTGCCCAGTCGACGGTCTCCGCCACCGAAGGGGCCTTGCGCAGGTCCATCGCGCGCAGCGCGCCCACGACCCGGACCAGGGACTGCGCGAGCACCGCGTCGAGCTCCGGGACCTTCAGCGAGACGATCCGCCGCTCCAACTCCTCGTCGGGGAAGTCGATATGGAGGAACAGGCAGCGGCGGCGCAGCGCCTCCGACAGCTCACGGCTCGCGTTCGACGTCAGTACGACGAACGGGCGGCGCGTGGCCTCGATCGTGCCCAGCTCCGGCACCGTCACCTGGAAGTCGGAGAGCACTTCGAGCAGCAGCCCCTCCACCTCCACGTCGGCCTTGTCCATCTCGTCGATGAGCAGGACCTTCGCGTCGTCGCCGCGGATCGCCTCCAGGAGCGGCCGCGTCAGCAGGAACTCCTCGCTGAAGATGTCCGTGCGCGTCTGGTCCCACGTCTCGTCGCGGCCCGCCGTGATGCGAAGGAGCTGCTTGGCGTGGTTCCACTCGTACAGGGCGCGGCTCTCGTCGACGCCCTCGTAGCACTGGAGGCGGATCAGGCGCGCGTCGCTGATCGCGGCGACGGCCTTCGCCAGCTCCGTCTTGCCGACGCCGGCCGGGCCCTCGACGAGCAGCGGCTTGCCGAGCCGGGCCGCCAGGAAGACGGTGGTCGCCACCGCGGGCGAGGCCAGATAGCCGGTGCCGGCCAGGCGTGCGGTGACATCGTCCACGGAAGTGAACAACAGGGCCTCCAGCTCGGTGCGTTGCGGACGCTCCAGCTGATCAGCCCGACCGGGCCGCCAGCAAGGGCCGCGCGCCGTTCATGGCGAACGTCACGTCCCACGGAAAAGCGCGACTGGCTGCTGAGTCTCGTACGAGGACCCACTTGCGCGCCCTCCGTATCCTGGCCGCATGAGGCGCACATCCTTTGCCGACTGGCCCTGCTCCATCGCCCGCACCATGGACCTCCTGGGCGACTGGTGGACCCCGCTCGTGCTGCGCGAGGCGTTCTACGGGATCACCCGCTTCGACGTCTTCCAGCAGGAGCTCGGCATCGCCCGCACCACCCTCGCGGAGCGGCTGCGGCGGCTCGTCGAGGCCGGTCTCATGGAGAAGCGCGCCTACGAGACGGCCCCCGTGCGCCATGACTACGTCCTCACCGAGAAGGGCCGCGACTTCTTCGGCGTGCTCGCCGCGATGAACGCGTGGGGCAACCGCTGGCTCTCCGGCGAGGAGGGCGCACCCGTCGTCTTCGAGCACGACCGCTGCGGCCACGAGAGCGAGGCCGCGGTCGTCTGCGGCGCGTGCGGCGAGCCGATGACGGCGGACGACACCCACGCGCGCAGGGGGCCCGGCTATCCGCCGCGGCTCGCCGAACGCCCCGACATCCGGGAGCGGTTCACCCGCTGACACGACGAGCACCGGGCCGGGGAACCTCTTGACGCAGTGAGTCCATCTACGAAACTCTCAAGGTCACAGCCTATTCGGAGAGAGGTGGACCACGATGGAGTGGACCGGCGCGCGATACGCGGATGCCCCGACCGTCGAGGTGCGGCGCCGCATCGAGGCACCGCCGCGGCGGGTCTGGGAGCTGGTGTCGGACATCGACCTCATGCCCCGGCTCAGCGACGAACTGTGCGCGGTCGCGTGGGCGGACGAGACGCGCGGCGTGGGCGCGCGGTTCGTCGGACGCAGCGAGCACCCCTCGTTCGGTACGTGGGAGACCACCTCGTACGTCATCGCGTGCGAGCCGCCCCGCGAGTTCGCCTGGGCCGTCGGGGAGCCCGAACTCCCCAGCGCCGTCTGGCGGTTCACCCTGACCGAGGAGGAAGACGGGGCGACCGGGCTGACGCAGTGGATGCGGCTCGGCCCCGGCCGCTCCGGACTCTCGTACGCCATCGACCGCATGCCGGAGAAGGAGCAGAAGATCGTGTACGTACGGCTGCGCGAGTTCGAGCGGAACATGGGCGCGACGCTCGACGCCCTGAAGGCCCTTGCCGAAGGGGAGGCGCGCTGATGCGCACGTCGACGACGATCGAGGCGTCCGGCGGGAACTGGCGGGAGACGGTCGACTTCGTGACCGAGGCGGAGAAGCTCGGCCTGGACATCTGCTGGGTCGCCGAGGCCTGGGGCTCCGAAGCGCCGTCCGCACTCGGCTACTTGGCGGCGTGCACGGACCGGATGTTGCTCGGTTCCGGGATCATCCAGCTCGCCACCCGTACCCCGGCCGCCATCGCGCGCGCCGCCATCACCCTGTCGAACCTCTCCGAGGGCCGCTTCCTGCTCGGCCTCGGCCCGTCGGGGCCGCAGGTGATCGAGGGGCTGCACGGGGTTCCGTTCGCACGGCCGCTGGCGCGGATGCGGGAGACCGTGGAGATCGTGCGCATGGCAGTGGCCGGTGAAAAACTCGCCTATGAGGGGCGGGAGTTCACGATTCCCCTGCCCGGAGGCGAGGCGCGGCCGATGCGCCTTTCGATGCGCGCCGAGCATGAACTCCCCATCTATCTGGCCACGTTGTCGCCGAAGATGCTGCGGCTGACCGGTGAAGTGGCCGATGGGTGGCTCGGGACGAGTTTCGTGCCGGAGGGGGCGCAGGACGCGTACTTCGCCCACCTGGACGCGGGACTTGCCGCCGTCGGCCGGACCCGGGCCGACCTCGACATCTGCCAGGGCGCCGAGGTGAACTTCGCCGAGGACGAGGACGCGCTGCGGGAGATCGTCGCGAGCCGCAAGAAGGAACTCGCGTTCAGCCTCGGCGGAATGGGCTCCGCGTCGACGAACTTCTACAACCAGGCCTACAGCAGGCAGGGGTGGGCCGACGTCGCCGCGGCGGTCCGCGAGCGGTGGCAGGGCGGCGACCGGGACGGGGCGGCCGCCCTGGTCACCGACGAGATGGTGCTGGCGACGACGCTCATCGGGACGGAGACGATGGTGCGGGAGCGGTTGACGGTGTGGCGGGACGCGGGGGTGGACACGGTGCGGCTCTATCCCGCGGGGGAGACGGTCGGGGAGCGGCTGGAGACGTTGGGGCGGGCCATTGAGATGGTGCGGGGGGTTTGAGCCGGGGGCCCGCGCCGTGGGGGTTGCTCGCTGTGTGCCGGGTGGCTCCTTGGCTGTGGTTGCTCGCGCAGTTCCCCGCGCCCCTAGGGGGCTGTGCTGCTCGCCAGGCGCAAGGGGCGGGCGGGGAGTTCATGGGTTCTTCCGTGCCACCAGTCCGTGTCGCCCTCTATGCGGCGCAGCAGGATTCCCTCGCGGATCGCCCAGGGGCAGACCGTCAGTTCGCGGATGCCCATGAGCTTCATCGCCGTGTGGCCGACCAGGGCCCCCGCCAGGGACTGGGACGCCCGGGGCGCGGAGATGCCGGGGAGTTCGGCGCGGCGGTCCGCGGGCAGCGCCGCCAGCTCCGTCATCGCCGTGCGCAGCGCTTTGCGGGTCAACTGCCGTGGCACGAACGGGCCGTGGCGCCCCGGAGCCGCCCCGCACAGCCGGGCCAGCTGCGTGAACGTACGGGAGGTGGCCGCCGCCGTCAGCGGGCCCTCCCAGCGGATCCGGGCCGCCACGTCCCTGAGCTGGTGGCGGACATGGCGGCGCAGCGCCCTGAGGTGGTCCTCGGTGGGCGGCTCGAACTCGGGCAGGTGCTCACGGGTCAGCCGGGCCGCGCCGAGCGGCAGCGAGATCGCGAACTCCGGCATCCTGCCCCGCCCGAAGGCCACTTCGAGCGAGCCGCCGCCGATGTCCAGGACGCCCAGCGGCCCCGCCCGCCAGCCCATCCAGCGGCGCGCGGCGAGGAACGTCAGCTCGGCCTCCACCTCGCCGGGCAGGATCCGCAGTCGTACGCCCGTGCTCTCCTCGACGGCATCCAGGACCTCGTCCCGGTTCGGCGCGTCCCGCACGATGGCCGTGGCGAAGGCGAACGGCTCGTCGCTGCCCCACCGTTCGGCCTCCGCGAACGCCGCCGTGACCGCGTCCGCGATCCGCTCCACGGCGCGCGGACCCAGTCTCCGGTCCCCGTCGACCTCCTCGGCGAGCCGCAAGCGGCGCTTGGCCGTGTGCACCGGCAGCGGAGCACCGTCCCGTGCGTCCGCTATCGCGAGCCGTACCGTGTTCGACCCGACATCCACCACACTGATTCGCATGATCGTTCGAGTACCCGGATGAACGGCTGTCAAAGCATCGGTGAATTGCCGGCGAACGCCGAAATGATCCAACTCCGGGACTGGGCGGGGTCGATGACCGCGTCGATCTCCAGGGCCGCCGCCGCGTTCACCGCCCTCCCGTGCTCGTACATCTCGGCGACCCGCGCCTCGAACGCCCGCTCCCGCTCGGCTGGATCGGCGATGGCCGCCAGCTCGCGACGGTAGCCGAGCCGCACCGCGCCTTCCAGGCCCATGCCGCCGAACTCGCCGCTCGGCCACGCCGCCGTCGCCAGGGGTGCCCGCGTCGAACCGCCCATCATGGCCATCGCGCCGAGCCCGTACGCCTTGCGCAGCACGAGGCAGACCAGCGGCACGGACAGCCCGGCGCCCGCGATGAAGAGCTCCGCGAACTGCCGTACGGTGGCGGTGCGTTCGGCCTCCGGGCCGACCATGAACCCCGGGGTGTCGCAGAGCGAGACGACCGGCAGGCCGAACGCTTCGCAGCGGCGCAGGAAGCGGGCGGCCTTGTCGGCGGCGTCCCGGTCCACTGCGCCGCCCAGGTGCCCCGGGTTGTTGGCGATCAGGCCCATCGGCCGGCCCTCGATCCGGATGAGTGCCGTGACGATGCCGACGCCGAAGCCGCGCCGCAGTTCGAGGACGGAACCCGTGTCGGCGAGCCCGTCGATCGCGGTCCGCACGTCATAGGCGCGCCGCCGGTTCTCGGGCACCGCATGCCGCAGCAGCCGCTGGTCCGGCGCCTCCCAACTCCCTCGCTCTCCTTGGAAGTACGAGAGGTAGGCGCGGGCCGCGCGCACCGCCTCCGCCTCGTCCGCGACCGGCAGGTCCACGACACCGTTCGGCACCTGGACCGACAGCGGGCCGATGTCCTCGGGCCGGTGCACGCCGAGGCCGCCGCCCTCGATCATCGCGGGGCCGCCCATACCGATGCTCGCCTCGGGCGTCGCGATCACCACGTCGCAGCAGCCGAGCAGCGCCGCGTTCCCGGCGAAGCAGCGGCCCGACGCGATGCCGACGAGCGGCACTCTGCCGCTGAGCCGCGCCATCTGATGGAACGTCATCACGTTCAGGCCCGCGACGGAGGTGGTGTCCGTGTCGCCGGGCCGCCCGCCGCCGCCCTCCGCGAAAAGGACGACGGGCAGTCCGCGCCGCTCGGCCAGATGCAGCATCCGGTCCGTCTTGCGGTGGTTGTTGAGGCCCTGCGTCCCGGCCAGGACCGTGTAGTCGTACGACATCGCGACCGCGGGCGAGCCGTTGATCCGGCCCGTGCCGGTGACCATGCCGTCGGCGGGCGTCGAGCGGATCAGGTCGTCGAGGGTGCGCCGCTGCCGCTGGGCGGCCACGGCGAGGGCCCCGAACTCGGTGAACGTCCCGGGGTCGCACAGGTCGTCGATGTTCTCGCGGGCCGTGCGGCGCCCCGCCGCGTGCCGCTTGGCGACGGCCTCGGGCCGGTTCTCGTCGAGCCCGAACGCGTGCCGGGCCACCACCTGTGCGAGATCGTCCCGCACGGCGTCCGGGTCGAGACGCTCTACCGTCACGCTGTGCGCCGGTCCTTCGTCGGTCACGTCGAGGAACGCCAACTCGGCGCCCTCCGCGACCGTTTCACCGACACGGGTGCGCACCTCCCGTACGACGCCGGGCTGCTCAGCGCGCACGACGTGCTCCATCTTCATCGCTTCCAGGACCAGCAGCGTGGCCCCCGCGGCGACGGTCCTGCCCGGCTCCGTCTCGACGGCGACGACCGTGCCGCTCATGGGTGCGGTCACGATGCCGGGGGAGGCCTGCGGCGCCGGCTCCTCGGCCGGGGTCAGCTCGGCCAGATGGCGCCGCACGAAGCCGGTGTCGATGCCGCCCGCCGTGAAGCCGGGGTGGTCAAGTGCCGCACGGAGCAAGGGGATTCCGGTGCGCACGCCCTCCACCGTGAACTCGTCGAGCGCCCGCCGGGCCCGCGCGCAGGCCGCCGGGAAGCCGGGGGCGTGCGCGACGACCTTCGCCAGCAGCGAGTCGTAGCGCGTGCCGACCTCGGTGCCGGCCCGCGCCGCCGTGTCCACCCGGACGCCCGGCCCGGCCGGCAGATCGAACCGGGTGATGCGCCCCGCCGACGGGCGTACCGTCCCGTCGGCCCCCGTGACCTCCGCGTTCACCCGCACCTGCACCGCGACACCGCGCGGCGCGGGCGGCGGCCCCGCAAGACCCAGATCGGCGAGCGACTCACCCGCCGCGATCCGCAGCTGCGCTGCGACGAGGTCGACGCCCGTCACCTCCTCCGTCACCGTGTGCTCCACCTGGAGCCGCGGATTGGCCTCGATGAACACGAACTCCCCGTCCCTGACGAGGAACTCGACCGTGCCGAGCCCCGTGTATCCGGCAGTGCGGGCCAGTCGCAGCGCACTGCCGACGAGCGCGTCCCGCACGGCCGGGTCGAGGCCGGGCGCCGGGGCGATCTCGATCAGCTTCTGATGGCGGCGCTGCGCACTGCAGTCCCGCTCCCACAGATGCCCGACCTCCCCGCGGCCGTCCGCGACGATCTGCACCTCGATGTGGCGGGCCCCCTCCCACAGCCGCTCCACATACAACTCGGGCCGCCCGAAACCCTGTTGAGCCTCGGACCCGCACCGCTCCCACGCGTCGTCCAGCTCCGCGGCGGTGCGCACCACGCGCATCCCCCGGCCACCGCCCCCGCCCACCGCCTTCACCATCACCGGACCGCCCGCGAGGAACGCCCGCGCCTCGTCCAGGCCACTCCCGCCCTCGGTGCCCGGCAGCACCGGCACCCCGCACTCCACGGCGAGCGCACGGGCCCGCGCCTTGTCGCCGAAGAGCGCGAGCACCTCCGGCGATGGACCGACGAAGACGACGCCCGCGTCGGCGCACCGCCGCGCCAGGTCCGCCGACTCGCTCAGGAAGCCGTATCCCGGGTGCAGGAACGCGCACCCGGTCCTGCGCGCCGCCGCGACCAGGGCCTGCGCGTCGAGATACCCGCCGGGCGCCAAGGGGACGCGCTCGTCGGCCAGTTGGAGATGGCCGTCGTCGCCAGGCTCGTGCACCGCCACCGTGCGCAGCCCCAGCTCGGCGGCGGCGCGCAGTACCCGTACGGCGATCTCCCCGCGATGGGCGACGAGTACGGCGGCGGATCCCATGAGCCCTCCGGAAGTCGTGATGAACGGGTCCCGCCACCTTCATTGACACTGACGTCAACGTCAATACTCTGGCGCTGTGGCACGCAGACAGCAGACCCGACAGGAGTGGGCGACCCGCACGGCTCGCGACCGCACCGACGCACCCGCCCGCGGACGGCTGCTCGACGCGGCCGAAGAAGTCTTCGGCAGGCTCGGCCACGGGCCGACGACCATCGCCGACATCACCGCACGGGCCGAGATCTCCCGGGCCGGCTTCTACGTGTACTTCGCGTCGAAGGACGAGGTGTTCCGGGTCCTCGCGGCGCGCGTACGGGACGCGTTCCTCGCCGCGCAGGACGTGCCCGGCATCGACACGGACGACGTGGCCGCGGTCACCGAAGCCTCCACCGGCGCGTTCATCGCCGCCTACGCCCGCCACCTGCCGCTGCTCACCCTCGTCGAACAACAGGCCCGCACCGACGACGAGGTGCGCGCCCTGTGGGAGGAGATCCGCGAGCGGCCGGTCCGCCGCGCCGCCCGCTACGTGCGCCGCGTCGCGGCCGAGGGCCGGGCCCGCCCCGTCGTCGACCCGCTCACGCTGTCCCGCGCCGTCGGCGGCATGAGCGTGGAGTTCGCCCGCCTCGTCGCCGAGCACCCGGACACGTACGACACGGCCGTCCGCGACGTCAGCGCCATGTACCGCCACCTTCTCGGCCTCGGGCACACACCCGAACGCCGGGACACCGACACCGACGCCGGCGGGGCCGTGCTCAGCCCACCGGACAGATCAGGAGGACGGAGCTGACCGCTCGAGCCAGTCGCACGCGGCCCGCGCCGTGAACTCCTCCTGACCGCCCTTGAACAGCAGGTCCGCCGTGGTGAACGCCGGATCGTCCGCCTGCGCCGCGACATACGGCAGCGCGATGCAGCGCATGCCCGCCGCGTGCGCCGCGGCGGCACCGGGCGCCGCGTCCTCCAGGACCACGCAGTGCGACGCCGGACGGCCCAGGCGCCGCGCCGCCTCCAGGAACACGTCGGGGGCGGGCTTGCCGTGGTCGACCTCGTCCGCGGACACGTACAGCGGCAGCTTCGCCAGGAGGCCGGTGCCGGTGAGGATCGCCTCGATGGCCTCGGGCGACGACCCCGACGCGACGATCATCGGCACCCCGGCGGCATGCAGGTGGTCGACGAAGAGGCCCATCTGCGGGAACACGTGGGTGTCGGCGCGCGCGATGTCGAGATAGCGGGTGTTGAGGTCGTCGAGGAGCTCCGTGTCGGGCGCCCCGATGCCGTACCGCCGCTTCCACAGCCTGATCGTCTCCAGGGTGGAGATCCCGACGTACGCCTCGTTGTCGGCCCAGGTGTAGTCGGTGACGCCGTAGCGGGCGAGGGTGCCCAGGGTCGCCTTGTAGTAGTTGGGCTCGCTGTCGACGAGGGTGCCGTCGAGATCGAAGACGACCGCGGTGTCGCCGAAGTGAGGGGAGTGGTCGCTCATGCCTTCCAGCATGCAGGAACCGAAGCCCCGACGATCACTTGCGGTCCGCGGCCGCCGCCCGGCCGATCGCCTCGACCAGCGGCAGCAGCCGGTGCGGCACCCGCTCACGCAGCCCCACCTCGGTACGGGTACGGACCACGCCCGGTACCCGGTTCAGCTGCTGGATGACGTCCTCCAGGTGTCCGGCGTCGCGGGCCGCCACCCGGGCGAGGAGGTCGCCGCCGCCGGTGATGGAGTGCGCCTCGATGATCTCGGGGACCCCCGCGAGAGCGTCCCCCACGTCCTCCAGGTGGCCCTGGGTCACCTCGATGTGCACGAACGCGAGGACCGGGTGGCCGAGCGCGGCGGGGGACAGGGAAGGGGCGACGCCCGTGATCACCCCGTCGCGCTCCAGGCGGTCGAGCCGTGCCTGGAGGGTGCCGCGGGCGACGCCGAGGATACGGGCATACTCGCGGACGCTGGTGCGCGGCTGCTCCAGGAGGAGTCGCAGGATACGGGTGTCGAGCTGGTCCACGGCCATGTCCGTCGGCCCCTTTCTCCGTCGGCCCGCCGTCGCGGAGCGGTGATCACGGTGACTGTACCAATGGCTCAGTGGGCCCGGCCTGTCGTGGCGGCCGCGGTCAGGATGGGGGCGAGTTGCGCGGCCAGAGTGGCGGCATTCGGGTCGACGCTGCCGTCGAAGAGCGCCGAGCCGACCGTGAAGGCGTCCGCGCCGGCGGCGGCGAGCGCCTCGATCTGCGCCGGGCCGGTGATGCTGCCCGCGACGACGAGCCGCCCGGGCGTCGCCGCGCGCGCCGCGCGGACCAGGGAGAGGGGGTCGTCGCCGGTGGTGCGGTAGGCGAGCAGATCGACACCGGCGCAGCCCGCGGCCTCAGCCCGGCGGCAGTCGGCGGCGATCCGTTCGGGCGTGCCGTCGAGGCGGGTGGGGTGCCCCACCGGGACGCCGACGAAGGGGAGGTAGTCGATGTCCGACGCGGCGAGCAGCGGCAGCGTCTCCTCGACCCAGGTGCCGCCCATCAGGCGGTCCACGCCGAGATCGACCGCCGCGCGCGCGGAGTCGAGCGCCGCGTCGCGGCTCGTGCTCACCACCTCCAGGTAGCTGATGGCTCCCACGTCACGTATGCGGGAGGTCAGGTGGTGCAGTGTCCTGTGGTCGGCGCCGATGTCCTTGAAGCCGATGTGCCGGATGCCGGAGTCCGCGACGGCGTCGAGGGCCCGCAGGCAGTCCGAGACGGTGCGGTCGGCGCGGGTGAGCATGAGGATGAAGTCCATGTCCGTGGTGTTCCTGCCGTCAGAGGCCTTGGAGGCCTTCGGAGGGGGCGGTGAGGGCGTCGGCGTGCCGCAGCGCCGTGAGCAGGCTCGTGTGGTCGGCCACGCCGCGGCCCGCGAGGTCGAACGCCGTGCCGTGGTCGACGCTCGTGCGCACGAACGGCAGCCCGACGGTGATGTTCACGCCGCGCTCCAGGCCGAGGTACTTGACCGGAATGAGCCCCTGGTCGTGGTACTGCGCGACGACCGCGTCGAACTCCCCGGCACGGGCCCGCATGAACACGGTGTCGGCCGGCCACGGCCCGCTCGCGTCGATGCCCTCGGCGCGGGCCGCCCGCACGGCGGGGGCGATGACGTCCAGGTCCTCGCGGCCGAACAGCCCGTTCTCGCCCGCGTGCGGATTGAGCCCGGCGACGGCGACCCGGGGCGCGGCGGTTCCCGTACGGCACAGCGTGCGGTGCGTGAGCCGGACGACGTCGAGCACGCGCTCCGTGGTGATCGCGTCCAGCGCCGACCGCAGCGACTGATGCACCGTCACCAGGACGACGCGCAGCTCGTCGTTGGCCATCATCATCGCGTAGTCGGTGGTGCCGGACAGCTCGGCGAGGATCTCCGTGTGACCGGGATGCCCGATCCCCGCGAGGCGCAGCGCCTCCTTGTTGACGGGGGCGGTGACCAGCGCACGGACCTCGCCGGCGAGGGCCAGTTCGACACCGCGCCGGATGTACGCGTACGAGGCCGCACCGGCACGGGCGTCCAACTCTCCCCAGGGCAGCGGTGGTTCGAGGCACGTCTCGGGTATCACGTCGACGTCCTCGGGCAGGCGGACGCCGGTCGTCGCGGCAGCGCGGGCGAGGGCCGCCGGATCGCCGATGACGACGACGGGCACCGTCCGCGCGGGATCGGCGCAGGCCTTCACCACGATCTCGGGTCCGATGCCCGCCGGGTCGCCCATGGTGAGCGCGAGGGGCTTCACGCGGCACCGTCCAGCGGGGCGGCCGTCAGGGCGCGGCACAGGCGCACCAGCGTCCCGTCGTCGCCGAAACCACCCGCCTTGATCAGCAGCGGGAGGCGGCGCGCACCGGTCAACAGACCCTGGGCGACGCCGGGTTCGGGCTCGGCGAGCAGATCGAAGCCGTCGGCGCCGAGCACGGAGAGGACGGCCGCCGCGGTCTCGCCCCCAGTGAGGACGAGGGCGTCCGCCGTCCCGTCGATCACGTGGGCGCGGACCTGCTCGGCGACCTCCGGAAGCAGCCCGCGCGGGTCGCGCCGGTCCTCCGGGGTGTGCACCACGCGGACGTGCGGTGCGGCCCCACGCAGTTCGGCGAGCTGGCGGCGGGACGCCGGGTTCGCGCTGCCGACGACGACCAACGGTGTCGTGACAGCCGTATCAGGTAGGGGAGTTGATCGATCCCGGGACGCCCACCGGCGGGCCAGCGCCGCCGCGAGGCCGGGCGAACCCACCCACAGGACGTCGGCGGGGTGCGGCACCGACGCCACCAGCCGGTCCAGGTCGGCGTCGCTCACGGCATCGCACACGAACATGCCGCCCGCCTCCAGGTCGGGGACATCGCCCCGCCCCACGAGCACCGCCTCCGGCAGTACGTCTGCCAGCCGCGACGAGCCCACCGGGTGCACCGGATCGCGGCCGAACGCGCTCGCGTGGACCGGGACCTCATCCACGTACTGGACACCGTCGACGGTGCTGCGGCCCCCGGCTGGGAAGGCGGGCGCGACGACGACGGTGCGTCTGCCGGAGCCGCGCCACGCCGCCCGCGTCTCGGCGGCGAGATGTCCGCGCAGCGTGGAGTCCACCGTCTTCGCCAGGACGTCGGCGTCGCGCAGCAGCCGGGCGGCGCGCTCCGTGCGGGCCGCCGCGTCCGCCGCGCGGGCGGTACGGGTGGCGAGGTCGACGGCGAGCACGCCGACCGGGTCCGGGGGCGGCGCGGCCGGGAGCGCCACCAGGACGCGCGCCGCGCCGAACGGCGCCGCGCCGTCCCCCGCGCTCGTCAGGTCGTCGGCCAAGATCGCGACACGCACCAGGGAAGCCCTTCGGGGTGGAGGTTCGGGGACGGGCTCATCGTGGCGCCGCCGGGACCGGCAGGACAAGCGACCGTTTCGCACGGGACCTGTGAGTGCAGCTCACAGATGAGGCAGCGACGGGCCTGATGGGCCCGGGGGCCCCGTGACTACAGTTCACCCATGCCCCGTCCCGACCTGCCCCCGCTGAGCACGTTGCAGCCCTTCGAGGCGACCGTCCGGCACGGCAGCATGACCGCCGCCGCCCGGGAACTCCACGTCACGCACGGCGCCGTCAGCCGACAGGTCCGCACCCTCGAACGGGCCCTGGGCGCCGACCTGTTCGTCCGCGGCAGCCGCGCGCTCACGCCCACCCCGCAGGCCCTGCGTCTCGCCGCCGCCGTCCGCGACGCGCTCGACCGGATCGAGGACGCCGCCCGCGCGATCGCCCGGCGCCCGGCCGCGGGACCGCTCACGCTCTCCTGCGAGCCGACGCTCCTGATGCGCTGGCTCATCCCGCGCCTGCCCGGCCTCGCCCGCACCGCCCCCGACCTCACGCTGCACCTGTCGGCGGCGGGCGGGCCCGTGCACTTCGAGCGGGACGGCATCGACGTGGCGATCCGCCGCGACGACTTCCCCTTCCCGGCGGGGACGTACAGCGCCCGCCTGTTCGCCGAGCACGTCGGGCCCGTGCACCGCCCCGGCGGCGCCGACGTGCTGCTGCACACCGCGACCCGGCCCGGCGCGTGGGACGACTGGCGGGCCAGGACCGGCGAGCCGCACCCGGCCGCGGCCGAACAGACCCTGGAACACTTCTCGTTGACCCTCCAGGCCGCCGGCGCCGGAGTCGGCACGGCCATCGGCCCGTACGCCCTCGTCCACGACGACCTGGAGCGCGGCACGCTCGCCGCCCCGTACGGCTTCGTGCCCGACGGGACCGGCTACCACCTGCTCGCCCGGCGGCCCGTGGAGAGCGACCCGCGGACCGCGGCGCTGTACGCGTGGCTGCGCACCCAGACCGCGGAGCCCGGGGACTGACCGCCGCGAGGACGGGCGCTCAGGCGTCGAGGCCGACGAAGCGGCCGTCGTGATGGACCGGCGGGCCCGCGTCCGCGACCCGCCCGGCCCGCACCACGAGCCCGATGACCAGGGCATGGTCGCCGACCGGGCGCCGGCTGACCGGCGTCAGGACGCACCGCGCCAGGGCCCCGTCAGGGGCGGGCAGGCCGCGCGGGTCCCGGTGCCAGGACGTCCCGGGACCGAACCGCGCCGGGACCGAACCGCGCCGGGGCGGGACCCGCGAAGACCCGGGCCACCTCCTCCGGGCCCGCCGCCAGGAGCTGCACCATCACCCAGGTCGCGTCCCGGACCGCACCGAACGCCGCCGCGCCCGCCCTCCGGGCGAACTACGGGGGGTTCAAAGACAGGCTCTCAGCCGCGCGCCGCGCCCCCCGCGCCCACGACCCCGGGGCCCGACGCCGTCGAGCCGCGCACCACGAGCTCCGGCATGAAGACGAACTCCGTGTGCGGGGCCGGCGTGCCGCCGATCTCCTCGAGGACCGCGCGGACCGCCGCCTGGCCCATGGCCTGCACGGGCTTGCGTACCGTGGTCAGCGGCGGATCGGTGAACGCGATCAGCGGGGAGTCGTCGAAACCCACCACCGAGATGTCGTCCGGTACTTCGAGGCCGCGCTGCCGGGCCGCGCGGATCGCACCGAGCGCCATCATGTCGCTGGCGCAGACGATCGCCGTACACCCGCGGTCCATCAGGTCGGACGCGGCGGCCTGCCCGCCCTCCAGGGTGTAGAGCGAGTGCTGGACGAGGTCGCGCTCGATCTCGTCCGGAGTGAGGCCGAACCGGTCCTGCATCGTGCGCACGAACCCCTCGATCTTCCGCTGCACCGGCACGAAACGCCGCGGGCCGACCGCCAGACCGATGCGGCTGTGCCCGAGCGCGGCCAGGTGCGTGACGGCGAGCTGCATCGCGGCCCGGTCGTCGGGCGAGATGAACGGCGCCTGCACCTTCGGCGAGAACCCGTCGACGAGCACGAACGGCACGCCCTGGGCCCGCAGTTGCTCGTAGCGCTGGGCGTCGGCGGTGGTGTCGGCGTGCAGCCCGGACACGTAGATGATGCCGGTGACGCCCCGGTCGACGAGCATCTCGGTCAGCTCGTCCTCGGTGGAGCCGCCCGGGGTCTGGGTCGCCAGGACCGGCGTGTACCCCTGTCGCGTCAGCGCCTGCCCGATGATCTGGGCGAGCGCGGGGAAGATCGGGTTCTCCAGCTCCGGGGTGATCAGGCCGACCAGGCCCTCGCTGCGCTGGCGCAGCCGCACCGGACGCTCGTAGCCGAGGACGTCGAGCGCGGCGAGCACCGACTGCCGGGTCGCCGCGGCGACGCCGGGCTTGCCGTTCAGGACCCGGCTGACCGTCGCCTCGCTCACCCCCGCCTGGGCGGCGATGTCGGCCAGGCGCGCGGTCACGGGTGGGGACTGTGCCGGGCGCCGGGCGGCCTGGGCGGGCAGCTGCGTCATCGCACTCCTCGGGAGAACGGATCGGTGGAGGCGGCGAACCGCTCGACTTGAAGGCCTCGCCCGCAAGGGCAAGGCTCCCGATGATCCCCCGTGCGACCGGCCCGTGGCAAGAGCTTGCAGGGCCCTTGCATGGGCGCCAAACAGCTACATAATCGGGCATAACTGCACAGTTTGAGCGGCCGGTTGCGGGTCACGAAGCGGTAACTCACCGCCGTTCCTGCAAATTTTTTCAGCAAGGTCTTTCGCGCAGCTTGCCGCGCTGTTACGTTCACGTCGCCCGGCGGCCGCAACGGTGCAGTCGGCAAGTCGGCCAGAGGTGCGGACGGGACCGCTCCTCGCCCACTCACGGGCTTTCACCCTCTAGGAGATCTCATGCGGCGTGGCATAGCGGCCACCGCGGTGGTGGCGTCCCTCGCACTTGCGGCGACGGCCTGCGGCGGTAGCGACGACGACAGTGGCAAGGCGTCGGGCCCGGTCACCATCACATGGTGGGACACGTCGAACGCCACCAACGAACAGCCCACGTACGAGGCGTTGGTCAAGGACTTCGAGAAGGCCAACCCGGACATCAAGGTCAAGTACGTCAACGTGCCCTTCGGCGAGGCACAGAACAAGTTCGACACGGCGGCCGGCGCCAGCGGCGCCCCGGACGTGCTGCGCGCCGAGGTCGGCTGGACCCCCGCGTTCGCGAAGAAGAGCTACCTGCTGCCGCTCGACGGCACCGAGGCCCTCGCGGAGAAGGACAAGTTCAAGCCGAACCTGATCAAGCAGGCCCAGTACGAGGGCAAGACCTACGGCGTCCCGCTGCTCACGGACACCCTCGGCCTCGTCTACAACAAGGCCCTCTTCAAGAAGGCCGGCATCACCGAGGCGCCCACCACCTGGGACGAGCTGAAGAAGGACGCCGCCACCATCAAGGCGAAGACCGGCGTCGACGGCTACTGGGGCTCCGAGAAGGGCTACTACTTCCAGCCGTTCCTGCTCGGCGAGGGCACCGACACGATCGACGCCGCGAGCAAGAAGATCACCTTGACCTCGCCCGAGGGCAAGAAGGCCGGCAAGACCTGGCTGAGCACCTTCAACGGCAAGGGCCTGCACAAGGCGGACGTCACCGCCGACTCGTACGCCCACCGCCAGGACGCCTTCGTCAACGGCAAGGTCGCGATGACGATCGAGGGTCCCTGGGAGGTCACGAACTTCTACAAGGGCTCCGCGTTCAAGGACGACAAGTCGAACCTCGGCGTCGCCACCGTCCCGGCCGGCTCCTCCGGCAAGGCGGGCGCCCCGACCGGCGGTCACAACCTGTCCGTCTACGCGGGCTCGGACAAGGCCCACCAGGCGGCGTCCCTGAAGTTCGTCAAGTGGATGACGTCGGCGAAGACGCAGACCGCGATCGCGCTGAAGAACTCCACGCTGCCCACGCGTGACGACGCCTACACCGCCGAGGTCACCAAGGACCCGGGTCTGGCCGGCTACCAGAAGGTGCTCGCCGCCGCGAGCCCCCGCCAGGAGCTGCCCGAGTACAGCTCGCTGTGGGGCCCGCTCGACACCGAGCTGCCGAAGGCCGCCGGCGGCAAGGAGGGTGTCGACAAGGCGCTGTCCGACGTGGTGACGCAGTACGGCAAGCTCCTGCCCGACGGCTTCACCAAGTAATCCCCTGATCAGGTGCCGCGGTCCCACCCAACAGCCCGCCCCGCGCGTGGGACCGCGGCACCCGTTGACCCGTACCACCCGAGGCTTCCCCCAGCCGCAGCCCAGAAGGTGTTCCCCCATGACTGTCGCCGTCGAGCGTCCGGCCGCCTCCAGCGGAGGTGACCGCGGCCGACGTCCGGGCCTCACAGCCCGGCTCAAGAACGGTTACCAGAAGCACTGGTACGCCTACGCCATGATCGCTCCGGTGGTGATCGTGCTGGGGCTGATCGTCCTCTACCCCCTGGTCCGCGGCTTCTATCTGACGCTCACCGACGCCAACAGCCTCAACTCGGCCCGCACCATCGGCGTCAACCACATCGACGCCACCTACAAGTTCATCGGTCTCGACAACTACGCCGACATCCTGTGGGGCCCGACGTCGTACGACCGCTTCTGGTCGCACTTCATCTGGACGATCGTGTGGACGGCGTCCTGCGTCACCCTGCACTACGTCCTCGGGCTCGGCCTCGCGCTGCTGCTCAACCAGAAGGGGCTGCGCGGCCGCACCTTCTACCGCCTCATGCTGATCCTGCCGTGGGCGGTGCCGACCTTCGTCACCGTCTTCGCCTGGCGGTTCATGCTCGCCGACGGCGGCGTCATCAACACGACGCTCGACGCCCTCAGCCTGCCCTCGCCCGCCTGGCTGGAGGACCCGCACTTCCAGCAGCTCGCCGCCATCCTGGTCAACACGTGGTGCGGTGTGCCGTTCATGATGGTCTCGCTCCTCGGCGGCCTCCAGTCCATCGACTCCACGCTCTACGAGGCCGCGGAGATGGACGGCGCGACCCCCTGGCAGCAGTTCCGCAACGTGACCCTGCCGAGCCTGAGGTCGGTCAGCTCGACGGTCGTCCTGCTCGGCGTCATCTGGACGTTCAACCAGTTCGCGATCATCTTCCTGCTGTTCGGGAACACCGCGCCGGACGCGCAGATCCTCGTCACCTGGGCCTACTACCTCGGCTTCGGTCAGACGCCGCGCGACTTCGCGCAGTCCGCCACGTACGGCGTCCTGCTCCTGTCCCTCCTCATCGTGTTCACCTCCGTCTACCGCCGCTGGCTGAACCGCAATGACGTATCAGTCGCCATCTGACGCCTCAGGAGCAGCCACCGTCATGACCACGAGTACCGAACCCCTCGCCACGACCACCGTCAAGGACCTGACCGAGACGCCGCCGCGCGTGAACGCACCGCGCCGCGGCCGGCGCAGCACCAAGGCGTCGGTCGCCAGCCACACCGTGCTGATCGTCGCGAGCTTCGTCGCCCTGTTCCCGATCGTCTGGCTGATCTTCCTGTCGCTCGGCCCGAACAAGGACGACTACCTGCACCCGTCGCGGATCCTCGACACCGCGACGCTGAGCAACTACACGCACGTCCTCCAGCACACCAACTTCCTGAAGTGGCTGGGCAACACGCTCATCGTGTCGCTCGGCACCACCGTCATCGGTGTGCTCGTCGCCGCCACCAGCGGCTACGCCGTGTCGCGGATGAAGTTCCCCGGCTACAAGAAGTTCATGTGGATCCTGCTGGTCACGCAGATGTTCCCCGTCGCGGTCCTCATGGTCCCGATGTACGTGATCCTCTCGGACCTCGGCCTCATCGACACCTACGCCGGCCTGATCATCGTCTATCTGACGACCGCCGTGCCGTACTGCGCCTGGCTGATGAAGGGGTACTTCGACACGATCCCGGTGGAGATCGACGAGGCGGGCCGGGTCGACGGCCTGTCCCCGTTCGGCACGTTCTTCCGGCTGATCCTGCCCCTGGCCCGTCCGGGACTCGCCGTCGCCGCGTTCTACACCATGATCACGGCGTGGAGCGAGGTGGCGTTCGCCAACACGTTCCTGCTCGACGACCAGAAGTACACCCTCGCCGTCGGTCTTCAGACGTTCGTCAGTCAGTACGACGCGCAGCGTCAGTACATGGCCGCCACGGCCGTGCTGATCGCCGTTCCGATCTCCTTGGTGTTCTATCTGGTCCAGAAGAATCTGGTCACCGGCCTCACGGCGGGTGGCACCAAGGGCTGAACCGCCCGCTGTCGACCACCAGTTGTCCAGCCCCTCCCGTCTCCCAAGGACACCATGAGCCAGCACTCCACGGACGAGTCCCCGGCGCTTGCCACCACCCGTGAAGCCACCGACTGGTGGCGCGACGCGGTCATCTACCAGGTCTATCCGCGCAGCTTCGCCGACAGCAACGGCGACGGCACCGGTGACCTCGAAGGCATCCGCCGCCGGCTGCCGCACCTGCGCGACCTCGGTGTCGACGCCGTGTGGCTGAGCCCCTTCTACGCGTCCCCGCAGGCCGACGGCGGCTACGACGTCGCCGACTACCGTGCCGTCGACCCGATGTACGGCACGCTCCTCGACGCCGACGCGGTGATCCGCGACGCGCACGCGCTCGGCCTGCGCATCATCGTCGACCTCGTGCCCAACCACTCCTCGGACCAGCACGAGTGGTTCAAGCGCGCCGTCGCCGACGGTCCTGGATCGCCCCTGCGGGAGCGGTACCACTTCCGTCCCGGCAAGGGGGAGAACGGCGAACTGCCGCCCAACGACTGGGAGTCCATCTTCGGCGGACCCGCCTGGACCCGGCTCCCGGACGGCGAGTGGTACCTGCACCTCTTCGCGCCCGAACAGCCCGACCTCAACTGGGAGCACCCGGCCGTCGCCGACGAGTTCCGCTCCATCCTGCGGTTCTGGCTCGACATGGGCGTCGACGGTTTCCGCATCGACGTCGCGCACGGCCTCGTCAAGGCGGAGGGCCTGCCGGACCTCGGCGGCGCCGACCAGCTGAAGCTGCTCGGAAACGATGTCATGCCCTTCTTCGACCAGGACGGCGTGCACGAGATCTACCGCTCGTGGCGCCTGATCCTCGACGAGTACGACGGCGAGCGCGTGTTCGTCGCGGAAGCCTGGACGCCGACGGTGCAGCGCACCGCGAACTACGTCCGCCCCGACGAGCTGCACCAGGCCTTCAACTTCCAGTACCTGGGCGCCCCGTGGGAGGCGACCGAGCTGCACCAGATCATCGACAGCTCGCTCGACGCCATGCGCCCCGTCGGCGCCCCCGCCACCTGGGTCCTGTCCAACCACGACGTCACCCGGCACGCCACCCGCTACGCCAACCCGCCGGGCGGCACCCAGATCCGCACCGCGGGCGACCGCGAACTCGGTCTGCGCCGCGCCCGCGCCGCCACCCTCCTGATGCTCGCCCTGCCCGGCTCGGCGTACATCTACCAGGGCGAGGAGCTGGGCCTCCCGGACGTCACGGACCTGCCGGACGAGGTGCGCCAGGACCCCTCGTTCTTCCGCGCGCAGGGCCAGGACGGCTTCCGCGACGGCTGCCGCGTGCCGATCCCGTGGACCCGTACGGGCTCCTCGTACGGCTTCGGCGACGGCGGCAGCTGGCTGCCGCAGCCCGCGACGTGGGGCGAGCTGAGCGTCGAGGCGCAGACCGGCGACCCCGACTCGACCCTGGAGCTGTACCGGGCCGCGCTCGCCACCCGCCGCGCACACGCCGGTCTCGGCGCCGGCGACAGCGTGAAGTGGCACGACGAGGTCCCGGCCGGGCTGCTCTCCTTCGAGCGCCCCGGCTTCGCCTGCACCGTCAACACGACGGGCGCGCCGGTGCGGATCCCCGCGCCCGGCACGGTACTGCTCTCCTCGGCCCCGGTGACGGTCGAGGACGGCCACATCGACCTGCCGGCCGACACCACCGTCTGGTGGGAGACGCCGTAAGGCAGCATGAATGAGGGGGCCGGTGCGGATGCACCGGCCCCCTTCTTCTATGGGGTGCGAGGGGCTACTTCCAGGTGTCGGTCGCCTTGTAGCCGGCGCCCGACCCCGTCGTGTAGGAGCGGTTGTCACCGGACTCCCACGTCACGTTCCCCGACGCGTCCTTCTTGATGTACTTGTACGTGAAGGACGTGCCCTTGGGGACGATGACCGACGTCCCCCAGGAGGGGTACGCGGCCGACGACAGCGGGATCGCGTTGACCGGGTCCCAGGAGCCGAGCGAGGGCAGCGAGCCGACGACGTACACGTTCGTGCCGGTGGTGGTCGTGGCGTTCACGGTGAAGGTGACGTCCGTGGCGCTCGCGTCCGCCACGTTCCACGAGTTGTTCACCGCGGCGGACGAGGTGCCGGTCGTGAGCGTCCGGTTGGCGTTGGACTCCCAGGTGACGTTCCCCGCGGCGTCCTTCTTCAGGTACTTGTACGCGATGGACGACGACGCCGGGACGGCGATGTCCTTCTTCCAGACCGGGTAGTCGGCGGAGGACAGCTTCACCGCGTTCGCCGTGTTCCAGGAGCCGAGCGCGGCCACCGAGCCGACGACATAGACGTCGGTGCCGGAGGGCGTCGAGGCGTACTCGTCGAAGGAGGCCGTGACGGTGTCGCCGGTGTGCGAACCGCCGCCGTCACCACCGCAGTTGACGGTGCACGTGTACGCACCGTCGTAGAAGGCCACCGCGCCCTTCGCGGGGACGGTCAGCGCGGCCTTGCCGCCGGAGACGGTGACGGTGGTGGCGCCGCCGTCGATGACGTTCTTGTACGTGCCGTCGGCGAGCCCGGTGGTGTACGTGTGGGTGTTCGCGGACGACGAGTTGTTGATCGCGACGAAGCCGCCGCTGCCCCGGCCGAAGCCGATCACGTTGGAGGCGGGGGACTGCCAGTTGGTGACGTCGGCGCCGGCGACCGCGTTGTGCCAGGCGATCATCCCGGAGACGGCCGCGTCGCGGTCCAGACAGGTCCAGCCGCCGGCGCAGTTCGTGTCGCTGACGAAACCGGAGCTGTTCGGCGGCGCCTCGTCGCTCTGGCTGAAGTTCCAGGCCGCGTAGACCGAGGGGCGGCCGTATCCGCGGGCCAGCTGGAAGACGTTGGCGAGGACCGCCGTCGCGCCGTCCTTGTAGCTGAGCGAGTAGCCGTTGCGCTCGGTGTCGTGGTTGGTCACGAACGTGTTGGAGTTCGCCTCGTTCGCCAGGCCCCAACTGCTGCCGAACGACGACAGGTTGGCGATGTCGCCGCCGCCGAACTGGGACTTCATCGCGGCGGCGTACGTGAAGTCGAGGACGTCGCCGTTGCCGTAGTAGTCGCTGGTGGCCGGAGGGTTGCCCGGATAGACCTCCTGCGTGATGTACGGGGCGTCGCCCGCCGTCGTGGTGTGCAGCGCGCCCACGATGGCGTTCATGTCGGCGGTCTCGATGTGCTTGGCGGCGTCCACGCGGAAGCCGTCGACGCCCAGGTCGATCTGCTTGTTGAGGAAGCCGGCGATCTTCGCGCGGACCCCCGGCTCGGAGGTGTCCAGGTCGGGCATGCCGAGCAGCTCGCAGTGCTGCACCTCGTACTGGCTGGACCAGTTGGCGATGGTCTTCGTGCAGTCGTCGCTGTCGCCGGGGTCGTAGTCCGGGGTGTCGTACTTGTTGCTGATGGTGGTGCCCGCGTAGCCGGTGCCGGTCTGGGCGGCCGTGTGGTTGATGACGGCGTCCGTGTAGACCTCGATGCCCGCCGCGTGGCAGGTGTCGATCATCGACTTGAAGTCGCTCGCGCTGCCGAACCGGCTGTTCAGGCTGTACGAGTACGGCTGGTAGACGTCCCACCAGTAGTAGTTGGCCTGCTTGAGGGACTCCTCGGGCGGGGCGACCTGGACGGCGCCGTAGCCGGCCGGGTCGAGGGTGTCGGTGCACTCCTTGGCGACCGACTTCCAGTTCCACGACCAGAGGTTGGCGATGACGTCGCCGTTCTTGACGCCGGTGTCGGCGGCGGCCGCGGTCGCCGCCGGGGCGGGCAGCGCGACGAGTCCGCCGACGGCCAGGGCGCCGGCGGCGAGGGCGGTGGCGGCGCGGTGCCTTCGCGTGGGCGGTCGTGTGGGGGATGGGCGCATGTGCGGCTCCTGAAAGGTCTTGATGTGGGGGTTCCGGCAGGTTTCGCCGGGCCACGGCGCGGGCCGGAACGCAAGTAACGCGTCGTGAGCGTGGGGTAGTTGAGAAGGTCACGTCAATGGGTTGGTTGAAAGTTCTTGCTGTGAGTTGCAGAACTCTTGCAGCAAAGATCCTGCAAGCGATACGGTCACGCGGCGGACCGGAGCCGCCTCCCCGCGCACCCGGATCCGCGCCCTCGTACCCCCGTCGCGTCGCCGTAGCGCCGCCCTCGTACCGCCACCGCAAGAGCCCTGAGTCCGCGAGGAGTTCACGCCTTGAGCCGCACCCCGAGCCGCATATCTCACAGACGGGCCGCCGCGTACACCGCGGCGGCCGCGCTCCTCGTGACGCTCGCCCAGCCTTTGGCCGCCCGAGCGGCGGCCCCGCCCTCCCCGCCGTCCGACACGAAGCTGGCCGCCGCGCCCGCCCGTCACGACCTCACGCGCGAGCAGTACTACTTCGTCCTGCCCGACCGGTTCGCCAACGGCGACCCGTCCAACGACCGGGGCGGCCTGACCGGTTCACGCCTCGCGACCGGCTACGACCCCACCGACAAGGGCTTCTACCAGGGCGGCGACCTCAAGGGCCTCACCCGGCGGCTCGACTACATCAAGGACCTCGGCACCACCGCGATCTGGCTGGCGCCGATCTTCAAGAACAAGCCGGTGCAGGGCGAGGGGAAGGACGCCTCGGCCGGCTACCACGGCTACTGGATCACCGACTTCACGCAGGTCGACCCGCACTTCGGCACGAACGCGGACCTGAAGAACCTCATCGCCGAGGCCCACCGCAAGGGCATGAAGGTCTTCTTCGACGTCATCACCAACCACACGGCCGACACCGTCGACTACGCGGAGAAGAAGTACGGCTACCGCTCCAAGGGCGCGTACCCGTACCTCGACACCGAGGGCCGCCCCTTCGACGACGCGAAGTCGATGGGGAAGGTCGACGAGGACTCCTTCCCGTACACGCCGAAGAAGCCCGCCGAGAACGCCGCGATGGTCCCCTCCTGGCTCAACGACCCGACGATGTACCACAACCGGGGCGACTCCACCTGGGAGGGCGAGTCGGCCACGTACGGCGACTTCAACGGCCTCGACGACCTGTGGACCGAGCGTCCCGAGGTCGTCAAGGGCATGGAGGACATCTACGAGAAGTGGGTGCGGGACTTCGCCGTCGACGGTTTCCGCATCGACACGACGAAACACGTCGACCTGGACTTCTGGACGCAGTGGGCGACGGCGCTCGACAAGTACGCCGCCGCGCACGGCCGCAAGGACTTCTTCATGTTCGGCGAGGTCTACTCCGCCGACACCGACGTCACCTCCCCGTACGTCACCCAGGGCCGCCTCGACGCGACCCTCGACTTCCCCTTCCAGGATGCGGCCCGCGCCTACGCCTCCCAGGGGGCGAGCGCGGAGAAGCTCGCCAAGGTCTTCGCCGACGACTACAAGTACGCCACCGACAAGGCCAACGCCTACGAGCAGGTGACGTTCCTCGGCAACCACGACATGGGCCGCATCGGCACCTTCCTCAAGGCCGACAACCCCAAGGCGTCCGACGCCGAACTCCTCCGGCGCGACAGGCTCGCCAACGAGCTGATGTTCCTCTCGCGCGGCAACCCCGTCGTCTACTACGGCGACGAACAGGGCTTCACCGGCGCCGGCGGCGACAAGGACGCCCGCCAGACCCTGTTCGCCTCCAAGGTCGCCGACTACCTCGACGACGACGAGATCGGCACCGACCGCACCCACGCCGACGACGCGTACGACACCACGCACCCGCTCTTCAGGACGATCGCCGCGCTCGCGAAGCTCCGCAAGGACAACCCGGCGCTGACCGACGGCACGCAGAAGGAGCTGTACGCGAAGGACTCGGTGTACGCGTTCTCGCGTACCGGTGTCTCGGGTGCGGACGCCGGCCGCGAGTACGTCGTCGCCGTGAACAACGCGGCCGAGGCGAAGGCGGTCGAGCTGCCCGTCGAGTCCGCGACCTTCCGTGCCCTGTACGGGGGTTCGGGCACGGAGACGGCGACGGGCGGCACGGTGAAGGTCACCGTGCCCGCCCTGTCGTCGCTGGTCCTGCGCGCCGAGGACAAGCTGCCCGCGCCGGCCGCGAAGCCCACGCTGTCCCTGAAGGCGCCGGACGCCGGAGCCACCGGCACGGTCACCCTGGCGGCCGACCCGGGCGACACCGCCTCCGCCCGCGTCGTCTTCGCCGCTCAGGTCGGCGACGGAAAGTGGCGCACCCTCGGCTCCGTCGACCACGCCCCGTACCGCATCACGCAGAAGCTGGCCGACACGGTCGCGGCCGGAACCGCCTTGCGGTACAAGGCAGTTGTGGTGGACCGCGCCGGACGCACGGCGAGCGCCCTCGCCTCGACGACGGCGGGGAAGGCGCCCGCGCCCGAGAAGCCGACGGCCGTCGACCGCGACTACGCCGTCGTCCACTACAAGCGCACCGACGGCGACTACGACGGCTGGTCCCTCAAGTCCGGTGACGCCACTGGTGTGTTCAGCGGGCGCGACGCCTACGGTGCCTTCGCCTGGGTCAAGGTTCCCGACGGCGCGAGCTCGGTGACGTACACGATCGGGAAGTCCGGCACGGCCGACGGCGCGCAGCGCACCATCGACCTCGGCAGGACAGGAGAGGTCTGGGTCGAGCAGGGCAAGGACGCCCAGGCGACCACCAAGCCCGACGGGGTGTATCCGCCGCAGGACGAGAAGAAGGCGATCGTCCACGTCCACCGCGCCGACGGCGACTACGACGGCTGGGGTCTGCACACCTGGACCGGTGCCGCGACGCCCACCGACTGGTCGAAGCCGCTCCAGCCGACCGGCAAGGACGCGTACGGCCTGATCTTCGAGGTGCCCCTCGCGGACGGCGCGACGTCACTGAGCTACATCGTCCACAAGGGCGACGAGAAGGACATCGCCACCGACCGCTCCCTCGACTTCGCCACGTACGGCAAGGAGGTGTGGCTGAACTCCGGCGACACGAACTACCTGCTCCCGTCGGTCGGTTCGGGCACGGACCTGGACCTGTCGAAGGCCCAGGCACAGTGGATCGACGCCGACACCGTCGTGTGGAAGGTGGCCGCCACCGCCGCCACCAGCCAGCAGCTCGTCTACGCGCCCAAGGGCGGCATCAGCGTCGAGGACGGCGCACTGAGCAGCGAGGGCCACTGGCTGCGGCTCAGCCCGTCGTCGCTCACCGACGCACAGAAGGCCACGTACCCGCACCTGAAGGACTATCCGGCGTTCACCGTCGACCCGCGCGACCGTGACCGGGTGCGCGAGGCCCTCAGCGGCCAGCTGATCGCGACGCAGCGCGCGGCGAACGGCGCACTCCTCGCGGCCACCGGCGTCCAAGTCCCGGGCGTGCTCGACGACGTGTACGGCAGCGCCGCCGCGAAGGCATCCCTCGGACCGGTCTTCAAGGACGGCAAGGTCACCCTCTCCGTCTGGGCGCCCACCGCCCAGGGCGTGAAGCTGGAACTGGACGGCAAGAACGTCGCCATGCGCCGCGACGGAGCGAGCGGCGTGTGGTCCGCCACCGGCCCGGCGGCGGCCTGGCGCGGCAAGGAGTACCGGTACGCCGTGACCGTGTGGGCGCCCAGCGTCCAGAAGCTCGTCACGAACAAGGTCACCGACCCCTACTCCGTGGCCCTCACCGCGAACTCGGAGCGCAGCCTCGTCGCCGACCTCGACGACAAGTCCCTCGCCCCCAAAGGCTGGTCGAGCCTGACCAAGCCGAAGGCCGTCGCGATGAAGGACGCGCAGATCCAGGAACTGCACATCCGCGACTACTCCGTCGGCGACACGACGGTCCCGGCCGAGGACCGCGGCAGCTACCTCGCCTTCACCGACTCCGGCAGCGACGGCTCCAAGCACCTGCGCGAGCTGGCGAAGTCCGGCACGTCGTACGTGCACCTGCTGCCGGCCTTCGACATCGCCACCATCCCCGAGAAGAAGTCCGAACAGGCCACCCCCGACTGCGACTTGACGGCCTACGCCGCCGACAGCGACAAGCAGCAGGAGTGCGTCACCAAGACGGCCGCGAAGGACGCCTACAACTGGGGCTACGACCCCTACCACTACACGGTGCCCGAGGGCTCGTACGCGAGCGACCCGGACGGCACCGACCGCACCGTCGAGTTCCGCAAGATGGTCAAGTCCCTCAACGGTGACGGCCTGCGCGTCGTCATGGACGTCGTCTACAACCACACGGCGGCCAGCGGCCAGGACAAGACGTCCGTGCTCGACCGGATCGTGCCCGGCTACTACCAGCGGCTCCTCGCCGACGGCACCGTGGCCAACTCCACCTGCTGCTCCAACACCGCGCCCGAGAACACCATGATGGGCAAGCTCATCGTGGACTCCGTCGTCACCTGGGCGAAGGAGTACAAGGTCGACGGGTTCCGCTTCGACCTGATGGGCCACCACCCGAAGGCCAACATCCTCGCCGTCCGCAAGGCCCTCGACGCCCTCACGGTGGAGAAGGACGGCGTCGACGGCAAGAAGATCATCCTCTACGGCGAGGGCTGGAACTTCGGCGAGGTCGCCGACGACGCCCGCTTCGTCCAGGCCACGCAGAAGAACATGGCCGGCACGGGCATCGCCACCTTCTCCGACCGGGCCCGTGACGCGGTGCGCGGCGGGGGACCCTTCGACGAGGACCCGGGCGTCCAGGGCTTCGCGAGCGGCCTCTACACCGACCCCAACGCGTCCAAGGCGAACGGCACGTCGGCCGAGCAGAAGGCGCGGCTCCTGCACTACCAGGACCTCATCAAGGTCGGCCTGTCGGGCAACCTCGCCGCGTACGAGTTCACCGGCTCCGACGGCAAGAACGTGAAGGGGTCCCAGGTCGACTACAACGGCGCGCCCGCCGGGTACGCGGACGCACCGGGCGACGCCCTCGCCTACGCCGACGCGCACGACAACGAGTCCCTGTACGACGCGCTGACGTACAAACTGCCCGCCGGTACGTCCTCGTCCGACCGGGCCCGCATGCAGGTCCTCGCCATGGCCACCGCCTCGCTCTCGCAGGGCCCGGCCCTGTCGCAGGCGGGCAGCGACCTGCTCCGCTCGAAGTCGCTCGACCGCAACTCCTTCGACAGCGGCGACTGGTTCAACGCGATCCACTGGAACTGCACGGCGGGCAACGGCTTCGGCCGCGGTCTGCCCCCGGCCGCCGACAACAAGGCCAAGTGGCCTTACGCGCAGCCCCTGTTGGCCTCGGTCAAGGTGCCCGGCTGCGCGGACATCAACGGCGCGTCCGCCGCGTACCAGGACCTCCTGAGGATCCGCACGGCCGAGCCGGCCTTCCACCTGTCCTCGGCGGCGGAGGTCCAGAAGGCGCTGTCCTTCCCGCTCTCCGGCGCGGAGGAGACCCCGGGCGTCATCACGATGCGCCTCGGCGACCTGGTGATCGTCTTCAACGCGACACCGAAGACGCAGAAGCAGACGGTGGCGGACGCCGCGGGCCACGCCTACCGGCTGCACCCGGTGCAGGCCGCTGGCTCCGACCAGGCCGTCAAGTCGGCTTCGTACACGAAGAGTTCGGGCACCTTCGAGGTGCCGGGTCGCACGGTGGCGGTGTTCACCAGCAAGTAGCGGGTACGACCGCGCCCCCTGTCCCGCGCGCCGGCGGGACAGGGGGCACGCTCATGTCGTCGCTCGGTCGGGAAGCCCCGCCACGAGGATCTTGACGTCGCCCCCGTTCTCGCGGTCCATGGCGTAGAAGGCGACCTGGCCCCTGTTGTTGAGGCCGATGCCCTGGGTCGGCACCCGCCGGTGTCGGATCTCCGCCATGGCGGGAACCGGACACTCGCATTCCTCATGGCTGACCCCTGCCGCTAGCCCTTGAGCAGCTCCAGCGGGAACGCGCGCGCCATCGCCGCCATCCCCGCGTCGTTCGGGTGCAGATGGTCGCCGCTGTCGTACGCCGCGAGCAGCCGGCCCGGCTGCTGCGGGTCACGGGTCGCCGCGTCGAAGTCGACGACGCCGTCGTACGCGCCGCCCGTGCGGATCCACCGGTTCACCGCCTGCCGGGCCGCCTCGCGCTCGGGGGTGTGGAAGCCCAGCGTGTCGCCCTCGAACGGCAGGATCGTGGCGCCGTAGATCTTCAGGCCGCGCTCGTGCGCGCGCCGGATCAACTGCTCGTACCCGGCGATGAGTTCCGGCGCCGTGACCTCCTCCGACGCGGGTGCCGTCGTGCCCGGGTGGCCCAGGTCGTTGACGCCGAGCAGGACCACGGCCGCGCGCACGCCCGGCTGGCTCACCACGTCCCGGTCGAACCGCTTCAGACCGCTCTCGCCGAAGTACGCGGCGTACGACTCGGCGGGGGAGCCCGCGGGCGGGTTCGGATCGCGCAGCAGCCGGTTGCCGCCGATCCCCGCGTTCAGGACTCCGATGCCGGCCGACTCGTCGTCGCTGCGCAGGCGTTCGGCGAGCAGATCGGGCCAGCGGTGGTTCGCGTCGGTCTGCGTGACGGAGCCGTCAGTGATGGAGTCGCCGAGCGTCACGAGCGCCGAAGTGGCCGTATCCGCACGGCGGTTGACGGCCACGCCCGACAGGAAACGCCAACTCGTCGTCGTGGCCGTGGGGGTGAGGTCCGGCTTGCCCGCGACATTGCCCGCCGCGACGTAGTTGTGCTGGAACGCCGAGGAGTGGACCGTGTCGGCCGCCGTGCGGCGCGGCAGGTACAGGCTGATGGCGAGGGTGTCGCCGGGCCGGGTGGGCAGGGCGACGGGGTCGCTCCAGCGGCGCGCGCCCGCCGCGAGCGTCGTCGACGTCCGCCCGCCGAACCGCAGCTCCCGGTCGGTGGCGGGATCGACGGCCGCGCCGCCGTCCGCGGCCCGGCGCGCGACATGCGCGGCCCCGATGACCAGGGGAGTCGTGCCGAACTCGTTCGTGAAGCGGACGCGCAGGGTGCGCCCGGCGACGCTGGTGCGCACGATCTGGCGGAGTGTCTGGTCCTCGTACGTCGTCGTGTCGCTGGCGGGCGCGGCCGTGGGCGCGGCCGCCCATGTGCCGGTCCACCCGTCGGGCGCGCTGTGCGCGGAGGGCGCCAGGCAGAGCCCGGCGAGCAGCCCCGCGAGGGGGACGGTCAGGCGGGCGAAGGTGCGTCTGAGCATCGGCGTCGTCCTTCCGTGGTGGAGGTGTGACGGCGCGACGGAAGGTACGGGCGGGGACGGGGCGCGTCAATGGGGCGTCGGACAGGCCCTAGCGCAGGGGGAGTTCCGAGCCGCTCTTCCTGCTCGCCGAGGGGGCGATCGTCACCGCGGGAATCACCGGCGACCCGGGCTGGGCCGCCGTCGCGCGTGAGGCGGCACAGGCGCTGATGGCGGCCGATACCCAAGGAGCCGACGGGTCTACGAGGTGACCTGGTCCGCGTGCGCCTGCGGCCCCAGCAGCTCCGCGAGGCCCCGCCGGGTGGCGGCCACGACGACCCGGTCCGTCGCGCGCAGCACATAGCCGGGGTGCAACTGCCAGATCAGGGCGGGCGGCGCGGCCGGGGCGTCCTCCGCGCGGGAGGCCGCCAGGTCCGGACGGCGCTCGCCCGGCGCCGTCGAGTCGAGGGCCAGCACCCGCCACTTGCTGGGCCGGAACGCGTCGGCGACCGTGTGCCCCTCCAACTGCGGGTGCCCGGCCACGTCCAGCGCGGCGAACAGCAGCACCTTGCGCTCCACCGGGATCGCCCCCAGGATCTGCCGCCCCATCATCGCCCCGGCGAACGCGGGCGCGGCCATCGAGGAAACGCTGCGGCTGCGGGTCAGGGCCAGCGGGTGCGCGGCGCGCAGGGTGCGGTAGACGGCGGTCGCGAACGCGTCGTCGTACAGGCGCAGCGACACCCGTAGATCAGGCTTCACCGAGCGCGCGTACAGGGCGGCCTCGAGGTTGGTGGTGTCGTGGCTGGTGAGGGCGAGCAGGGCGTGCGCCCGCCGGACCTTGGCGGCCTCAAGGACCCCCTCGTCGCGTACGTCACCGAGGATGGTCGGCACGCGCAGCCGGCGGGCCAGCGGAATGCCGCGGGCCTCGGGGTTCTCCTCCACGCACACCACCGGGATGCCCATCTCGTGCAGTCGGGCCAGGACGCGGGTGCCGACCTTCCCGAGGCCGAGCAGGACGACGTGCCCGGACAGGCCGCGCGGCGGACGGCGCAGCGCGGACGCCGAGCGGAACGTGCCGAGCGCTTCCAGTGCCGCGGCGAGCAGCACTGGCAGGAGCAGCAACCCGGCGAGCCCGGTGAGGAGCTGGAGGACCTGGCGGGACGCCGGCTGCCCGATCGCCGGGTCATCGATGGCGAACAGGTCGAGCAGCGTGACGTATCCGGCGCGCAGCGGATGCCAGTCCGTGGTCGCCCACGTGGCGAGGGCCAGGCCGAGGACCACGGTGACCAGGCCCGCGAGCGACCACCGCAGACGGCGCGAGAACAGTGAGCCGAGCGGCAGGCCGCGCCCCGCGAGGGAGCGTGAAGGACGGCTGTGCACGGCATGCGTGACGGTCTCCAGGACGACCGTGCCGCGCCCGGCGGCCGCCGCGACGGTGCGGTCGTCCGGCAGCAGCAGCGGCGCGTCCTGCCCCGAGGCGTCCGAACCCTCCGCTCCCGCCGGGTCGTTGGTGGTCGCCGAGAGAATGGCGAGCGTGCACAGGCCCGGGTCGGCGACCTCGCCGCGGCCCGGGGGCGGCCGCTCCGCCGCGCGCAGCAGCAGCCCGTCCGCCTGGACGACCTTGCTGGTGCCCGCCACGGCGGTCGCGGCGAGCGCGGGCGCCGCCGTGTCCGCGTCGGACAGCACGGTGGTGGACGTGTCCAGGGCGTCGAGGTCGAGCCCCGGGCTGGCCACCGCGGCGGCCTGGTCGAGCAGTTCCGCCAGATGCTGGCCGAGCCTGCGGTCGTAGAGCCGGATCACCAGGCGCAGCCGGGGGTTGAGGCGGCGGGCGGCGAGCGCGGCACGGATGTTGGTCTCGTCGTCGTCGTGCACGAGGGCCAGCGCGTCGGCCCGCGCGACGCCCGCCTCCGTGAGCGTCTCCTCGTCGAGGATCGGCGCCTCGAGGACGCGCGGGGCCTGCCCGGCGAGCGAGTCGGCCGGGCTGGGCGGGGTCCGGTTCATCGCCGCCTGAACGCGGCTGAGGAGCGCCGCGGCCCGCATCCGGCCGCCGCCGCCCGGCTCGGGGGCGGACGCCGACGGCGCGGACGGGACGACGATCGTGACCTGGGTGCGGTACAGCTCGCGCAGTTCGGCCGCGAGCCGCTCGGCCAGCGCGTCGTCACCACAGACGATCATGTGGCCGGGCAGGGCGGCGGGGCGGGGAGCCTGGTGGGGAAGTGGCACGTGGGCCATGGTGCGCGATGCCCTCGTGCGGCGTCCATCTCCCCGCCCGTACGGGCTACTTGGATGCCCGTCGCTCTCAGCCCGCCCCCAGCGCCTGGCTGACCGCGTCGGCGGCCTCCACGACCTCGCGGGCCAGCGCGCCGCGCGCCTCGTCGCCGACGGCGGTGCCGAGGACGGACATCGGCCCCCACAGGGAGACCGCCGCGACGATGGCGCCGGAGGCGTCGCGGACCGGAGCGGCGAGCGACGCACGGCCGAGCGCCCGCTCCTCGGCCTCCACCGCGTATCCCGACCTGCGGACGGCGACGATCTCCTCGTCGAGCATGTCGTGGCTGACGGTGGTGAACTCCGTATGGGCCTCCAGGGGTTCGGTGAGCAGCCTGCGCCGCTCCTTGGGGGAGAGGGCCGCCAGCAGGCACTTGCCGATCCCGGTGGCGTGCAGCGGGGCGGTGTGTCCCGCCTGGCTGTGCGACTTGGGGGCGCGGGCGCCCTCGAAGTTGCACAGGAACATCAGGACGTCACCGCGCCGCACGGCCACGTTCGCACCAAGCCCGGTGCGGGCGGCGAGGTCCTGGAGGACGGTGCGGGCGGCGCGGTGCACGGGGTGCCGGTTGACGGCGGTGGCGGCCAGCGGCAGGGTGCCGAGGCTGAGCCGGTAGAGGTTGCTGACCGGGTCGCGTTCGACCAGGTCGAGTCGTTCGAGGGTGGCGAGCAGCCGGGAGGTGGTGGAGGAGCCGAGCCCGGTCAGGTCGGCGATGTCCGAGACCCGGAGCTCGGCCCGTCCCGAGTCGAGCGCGCGCAGCACCGAGACGGCCCGCTCCACGCTCTGGTTCGTGCCGGCCCCGCGGTCACCGCCGGGCGAGGGATCAGCGCTTGACAAGGTCGGCGACCTCCTTGCCCGCCTGCTTCATCGCGTCCTTCGGCGACGCCTTGCCGACCAGCGCGGCCTGCACCTGCTTGGCCACCGCCTCCTCGATCTGCGCGTTCTGCGCGAAGCGCCAGAAGGGGCTGCCGGTCGCCGTCTTGGTGATCTTCTCGGTCCACTCGGTGGTGAACGTGTCCTTGGCGACCGTCGGATCCGCGAGCCCGGCCTTGGTGGACGGCGGGAGCGCCAGGTCGGCGAAGTACTGGGACGTGGTCTTCCGGTCGGAGGTGGTGTGCAGCGCGAACCGGGTCGCCGCGTCCTGCCCCTTGCCCTTGACGACGGCGATCACGCCGCCCCACAGCAGGGCGCGCGGGTCGTCACCGGCGCGCAGCACCGGGCGCGGCACCGGCTGCATCGCGTCGGCGAGGGTCTTGTCCTTGGACTGCGCGGACGTCACGCCCTTGCCGATGATCGCGTCGTCGTAGAAGGCGGCCTTGCCCTGACTGAACAGGGCCCGCGCGTCGAAACGGTCCACGTCCGCGGCGATCAGCTTCGCGTCGTGCAGCTTCTTGTACCAGGTGAGCGCGTCGACGGACGCGTCGTCGCCGATCGTCACCTTGTCGCCGTCCACGAGGGTGCAGCCAAAGGTCTGCATCCACGGGAAGATGTCCTTGAGCTGGGCGACCTTGGTGGCCGCGGCGTAGGGCACGATCCCGCCGCCGAGCCCCTTCAGCTCGCGCAGCGTGGCCTCGAACTCCTCGATGGTGGTGGGGTGTTCCTTGATGCCGGCCTTCTTGAGGAGTTTGGCGTTGGCTATCAGACCGATCGAGCCGGTGTTCCACGGCAGCCCGTACTGCGTGTCCTCGAACTTGCCGCTGTTCAGCGCCACATCGGTGTAGCCGCCCTTGCCGGCCACGGAGCCCAGGTCGGCGAGCTTGCCCATCTGCGCGATCGTGCCGAGCCAGGCCATGTCGAGGTGCACCGCGCCGGTGGTCTCGCCGCCGCCCAGCTTGAGCGTGATCTGGCTCAGGTACTCGTTGTACGGGTACGAGACCGTGCGGATCTTCGACTTCTCGGCGCTCTCCCAGGCCGCGATGATCTTCTCGATGGCGGGCTTGGCCGTCGCCTCGTTCAGGGACCACGAGTTGAAGTCGAAGTTCTTGGACTTCGTGTCGCCGCCGCCGGACGTGGTGCTGCCGCCGGACGGCGCGCAGGCACCCAGCGCTCCGGCGCCGGCCACGCCGAGCGCGCCGATGCCGAACATCCGAAGGGCGTTGCGCCGGCTCATGCCTGAGGTGGTCATCGTGACTCCAGTGAGAGAAGAAAGAGGTTCGAGAAAGACGGACAAGGGAGAGGGGGGAGGGGATCAGCTCTTGACCGAGCCGGCGGTCATCCCGCCGACGAGGTAGCGCTGGAGGAACATGAAGGCGACGACGACCGGGATCGACACGACGAGCGAGGCCGCCATCAACTCGGGCCACGCGGTCTGGAATTCACCGATGTACGTGGAGACGAGGCCGGGCGGCAGCGTCTGCTTCTCCTTGTCGGCGAGCGTCAGCGCGAAGATGAAGTCGTTCCATCCCCGGACGAAGGCGAAGAGTCCGGCGGCGATCATGCCGGGGGCGGCGAGCGGCGCCACGATCGAGTGCAGCGTCCGCCACCGCGAGGCACCGTCGATGGAGGCGGCCTCCAGCAGGGCGTCCGGGATCGTGTCGAAGATCCCCTTCAGCATCCAGACGCACAGCGGCATCGTGAAGGTGGTGAAGGAGAGCACCAGCGCGGTGTACGTGTTCAGCAGGCCGAAGCTGGAGAACACCGTGTAGAGCGTCACCAGGAGCAGCGCCTGCGGGAACATCTGGGACGCGAGCACCAGGTGCATCAGCGAACGGCGGCCGCGGTAGCGGAACTTGGAGAACGAGTAGCCCATGTACGTGGCGACGACGACGCTGAGCACCGCGGTGATCGTCGCCACGATCATCGAGTTGACCAGGTACTTGAGCAGCTGGTCGTTCTCGGCGAGAGCGGAGAAGTTGTGCAGGGTGAGCTCGGTGGGGATCAGCTTCGGCGGGAACTGGAAGGCCTGGTCCGTGGTGCTCAGGGCCGTGACGAGGAGCCAGTACACCGGCAGCATCCCGAAGGCGCCGATCACCAGGACCGCCGACCAGGCGGCGATCCGCGAGCGCAGCAGGTCCTTGCGGATCCGGCGCCGCGTGGAGCCGCCGGTGCGCGCGGCCCGCTTCAGCGGCTCCGTGGCGGAGAGGGGGGACGTGGTCGTGGTGGTCATCGGGCGTCGTCGCCCTTCCGCTCGGTGATCCTGAGGTAGACGGCGACGAGGACGAGCAGCAGCAGCATCCACAGGCCGCCCAGGGCCGTCGCCCGGCCGAGGTCGAAGCCCTTGAAGGCGGACTGGTACACGGCGGTCGCGAAGGTCTCCGTGGCGCCCGCCGGGCCGCCGCCGGTGAGGACGTAGATCGTGTCGAAGTGCTGGAAGTTCCAGATGAACTCCAGGAGCAGCACGATCGAGGCGACGCCGCGGACCTGCGGCCAGGTGACGGCGACGAAGCGGCGTATCGCACCGGCGCCGTCCATCGAGGCCGCCTCGTGCAGTTCCTTCGGCACGGTCTGGAGGCCGGCCAGGAGCATCACCATCATCCAGGGGAAGCTGGCCCAGGTCTTGGTGATGATCACGGCGAGCATGGCGGTGCCGGGCTGCCCGAGCCAGGTGATGGACTCGTCGATGATCCCGGTGTCCATGAGGATCCCGTTCAGCACGCCGTAGTTGGCGTTGAAGATCCACATCCAGAGGAACGAGACGACGACGCCCGGGATGACCCAGGGGAACAGGAACAGTCCGCGCAGGAAGCCGCTGCCCTTGAGACCCGTGTTCAGCGCGAGGGCCAGCGCGAAACCGATCACGAACGGCACGATCGTCGCGCCGACGGTGAAGACCAGCGTCTGCTTGAGGATCGTCAGGAAGTCGCCGTCCAGCCAGTACGTGAAGTTGTCCAGGCCGACGAACTCCCGCCCCGGCAGCCGGAGATCCTGCTTGAAGAAGCCGGTGACCAGCGCCGACACCAGCGGGTAGACGATGATCGCCGCGAACAGGGCGAGGCCCGGCGCGGTGAGGAGCAGCGCGAAGGCGCCGTTGGACAGACGCCCGCCGTGCCGCGCGCGTTGACGCGCGGCGGGCTCGGGAGGTGCGGCGGTACTCAATGCTCTGTCCCTTCGGTGAAACTGAGTTGCGGCATGCGGGATCGTTGTCCATATTCCGCAACAGCGTCAACCCTCTTGCGCGGTGTATCTGCACTTCTTCTCCAGGAACGCACGAGGATCGCGCCGTTCTGGGACTCGATCCCGCATGATGCACGGCAGGTTCACGGGCCTGGAAGGCCGCTGTGAACTGGGTGGGGCTGGGAGGCCGGGGGTTGGGGGCGGGCAGGGTGTCGTGTGGCTCGCCCGGGACGCGTCGGTGAACCCGCCGCGGGGGCGCGTCCTCGACGCCGACCGGCCAGGCCGTCACCCGTGCATCGTCAGCGAGTTCGTGCCGGCCGGCCCGCGCTCCAGCGGCACGGGGCCACGGGGGCCGCTGTCGTCCGCGCCCACGCTCTCCTGCGCAGAGACCCGGCGCGGCGCCCCGTAGGGCCGCGCCGGCCCGCGGTGCAACGGCTCGGGCGACCACCGGAAGGGAGCACGCTGGGCGCGACGTACCTGACGCTTGGTCAAGAAGCGCAGATCGTAAGGGAGTTCCGTACAAAGGGCGGTGCGTTCCAGCGCGACCGGGTCGTCGAGGCCGACCTCGCGGACGTGGGCCTGAAGGTGGCCACCCGCCAGGGGTTCAACCCGTCGATGGACCGCATCCCGGCCGGGCCGGGCCGGATCAGGATCGACCTCGCCGCCTTCCACGCGGGGGGTTCGACCGGTTCACGGCGAAGCGGCCGGGGAAGGGCGGTTGTCGGCGGCCCACGAGGTGAGGATGCGCAGGGCGTCATGGGCGTCGCTGCCGGGTTCCGCGGTCAGCACCATCAGGCGCTGACCGGAGCCGTCCGGGCTGGCCCAGGTGTCGCAGTCGAGGGTGAGGTCGCCCACGACAGGGTGACGGTAGTGCTTCGTGCCGTACCCGGCGGTGATGACGCGGTGTTCGGCCCACCAGGTGCGGAAGTCGGCGTCCTGGACCGACAACTCGCCCACGAGACGCGCGAGTTCGGGGTCGTCCGGTTCGGCCGCGGCCTCCATGCGCAGGGCGGCCACCGCGTCGCGGGCGTCGTGCTTCCATTCGCGGTGCAGGGCCCGCATCGCCGGATCGGTGAACAGCAGACGTACGTAGTTGCGCCGGTCGGCCGGGACCGCCGCGAAATCGGTGTACAGGGCGGTCGCGGCCGGGTTCCACGCCAGCACGTCCAGACGTCTGCCGAGGGCGAGCGCCGGGGTGTGCGCGAGCTGGTCGAGCAGGCGGCGCACGGCCGGGCGGACCCGCTGGGCCGAGCGGCGGCGCGGCCGGGCGTCGCCGCGGCCGGCCAGCTCGTACGCGTACCGGGTCTGATCCTCGTCCAGGCGCAGGGCGCGCGCGAGCGTGGCGAGCACCGGGGCCGAGGCACGCACTCGGCCCTGCTCGAGGCGCGTGTAGTAGTCCACGCTGATCGCGGCGAGCGCGGCGACCTCTTCCCGGCGCAGTCCCGCGACCTTGCGAGGTGAGCCCGTGTCGGGCAGGCCGCACTCGCGCGGAGTCAGCTGCGCCCGACGCGCCTTGAGGAAGGCCCCGAGGTGGGGATGGGAATCCGACGTCATGCCGATCAGTGTGGCGCGGATGTTCCGGCGGTGTCACACGTGTGAGGGGGAAGGTTCTTTCCCAGGCAGAAACCTGTCTCTTTTCCCGGGCTTGAGGTGCGGCGAAGGTGGACGTGTTCCCACCACCGATCCACCGCTGCTCCACCGAGGAGAACTCTCATGAACAGGACCGATGTCACCTTCCCCAGCGCCGGCATCCAGATCGCCGCACACCTCTACCTGCCTGAAGGAGCCACCGGGGCAGGGCCTCGGCCCGCACTGGTCGTGGGGCACCCCGGCACCGCCGTGAAGGAGCAGACCTCAGGCACGTATGCGCGGCTGATGGCGGAGCGCGGCTTCGTGACGCTGGCGTTCGACGCCGCGTACCAGGGCGAGTCCGGCGGTCTGCCGCGCGGCCTCGAAGACCCCGCGCAGCGGGTGGAGGACTTCAAGGCGGCCGTCTCCTACCTGACGACGCTGGACACGGTCGACCCGGACCGGATCGGGCTGCTCGGCATCTGCGCCTCCGGCAGCTACTCCCTCGCCGCCACCGGCACGGACCCGCGCGTCAGGGCCGTGGCCACCGTGTCGACCGCCGAGCCCGCCCGCCAGTTCCGGCGCGGCGCCGACGGCGCCCAGGACCCGGCCGTCTTCCGTACGTTGCTGCGCGCGGCGGCCGACGCTCGCACCGCAGCCGCGCGGGGCGAGGACCCCGGGGCGCTGACGATGTTCCCCGACACCGCCGAACAGGCCGCCGCACTCGGCGGCGAACACGCGGTCGAGGGCTTCGCGTACTACTGCACGCCGCGCGGCCGGCACGAGCGCTCCGCGAAGTCCCTGGCCTGGGAGAGCATCGACCGCATGGCGCTCCACGACGCCTTCCTCGCGATCCCGCTGATCGGCGACCGCCCCGTCCTCCAGGTCATCGGCGAACGGGCCGTCACCTCGTGGATGGCCGTCGAGGCGCACCAGCGGACCACCGGGCCCGCGGAGATCCACTGGATCGAGGGAGCCAGTCACGTCGACCTCTACGACAAGAAGCAGTACGTCGACGCGGCGGTCGAGAGGCTCACGGACTTCTTCACCGAAGGGCTGGACGCGGACCTCTCGTCATGCTGACCGGGCTACCGCTCTGCCGGTCGGTCCGACCGCCGGCTCACGGCCAGCAGGGCGATGTCGTCCTCGGGGTCGACGCTGTAGTGGCGCAGTAACGCGTCACGCAGCGCGTGCGGGGAGCAGGGGACCTGCCCGGCGCGCCGGCGGAGGTCCTCCATCGAGTCGGCGAGGTCGACACGGGGACGTTCGATCAGCCCGTCGGTGATCATCAGCAGTACCTGGTGCGGGTCGAGCCGCGCGGTCGTGGCCGGCTTGTGCGACAGGCCCAGGCCCAGCAGAGGGCCGTGGACGGGCAGGTAGTGCGCCGGTGCGTCGGCCGGGACGATCAGCGGTGGCAGGTGCCCCGCATTGGCGATCTCCATCACGCCGGAGCGCGGATCGAGGACGATCAGGCACATCGTCGCCGTGACGTCGCTGTGGAAGTGGAGCAGGAGCCGGTCCATCAACTGCAGGATGTGATGCGGTTCGTGGCCCTCGAGCGCGTAGGCGCGCAGGACGTGCCGGAGCTCGACCATCACGGTCGCCGCGGCCAGGGAGTGCCCGGCCACGTCGCCCACGGCCAGCAGCACGCCGCGCTCGACGGCGAAGGCCGCGTAGAAGTCGCCGCCGAGCTGCGAGTGTTTCATCGCGGGCAGGTAGCCGACGGCCAGGTCGATGTCCCTGAGCGTGGCCAGCTTGTGAGCGCGGGGCAAGAACGCCTGCTGGAGGTCGAGAGCGAACCGGCGCTCGTCACGGGCCTCCTGCGCCTGCCGTCCGGCCGCCAGCACCATGTGGACCGTGGCAAGCAGTTCCTCCGGCGCGACGGGTGAGGCGAGGTAGGCGCTGGCTCCCCCTTGAAGGCCCCGGACGCGGTCGTGCGCCTCGTTCGCCTCCGCGGAGATGTGCACCACCTGGATGCGGGCGAGCGCGGGATCCGCGGCCATCTGCCGGGCCAGCTCGAACCCGCTCACCGTGGGGAGCCGTACGTCGATGATCGCCACGTCCGGCAACGGCTCCGCGCCCCGCAGCACGGCCAACGCCTCGGCGCTCGTGGCAGCCTCCAGCACATGGTGGCCGGCGCGGCGCAGCACGCTGCCGACGGCGAACCGGTTCGGCTCGTGGTCGTCGACGACCAGGACGGTGGAGTGTGTGCCCGCACGGGGCGCCTCATCGCTCACGCGCGGAACCTACGACCCCGCACCGGACCTGCACAAGGTGCCCATGCCTCGTGTGGGTGAGGCTGCTCCCGAACCGCACGGCCACGTGCTCACGGGGTCTGGCGCAGGGTGGTGGAGGGCGGGCGCCCGTACGCGGTGCGGTACTGGGTGGCGAAGCGTCCCAGGTGGGAGAAACCCCAGCGCATGGCTACCGCGGTGACGGTGATCCCGGTACCGGGCAGCGCTGCCTGCAAGTCCTGGTGGGCGCCCGCCAGGCGTACCCGGCGCAGGTATTCCAGCGGGGTGACGTCGAGGTGTTTGCGGAACGCGTATTGCAGTGCTCGGGGTGTGACGCGCACGGCCGCGGCGATGTCCGTGAGGCCGATGTCGGTGTGGGCGTGCTCATCGACGAAGGCCCGTGCCCGGGTGACGGTGAGGGGTGTGGCGTCCCGGGTGTCGGCCGGCAGCGGTGCGCGGTCGGTGAGGTTGTTGGGGAAGACCTGGAGGGCCAGGGCGGCCAGGTGCCGGGCCAGGGTCCCCATGACCAGCGGGTTCTCCAGGGCGGGGGACGCGCACACGGCGCGCGTGTAGGCCCGGGCGGATTCCCACAACGCCGCGTTCTGGGGGTCGGCGGCGACGAGTTCGGTGAAACGTAAGCGGTCGGTCGTGCCCGGGGCGACGGCGGCGGCGGCCTCGGCGAGCAGCTGGGGGGACAGGTTGACGGTGGCCGCGTCGAACTGGTCCGTGCGCGCCGCGTAGGGGCGCTCCGGCGCGTTGGCCAGCCACACGTCGCCCGCGGTGAACGTGCCCTGATGCCGGCCGCAGGTCCGCTCCACCGCGCCGCGCAGGGTCGTGATGACCACCAGGGGCCCGAGCGCGTCGTTGGTGAAGTTTAGGCGGGCCGGGAGACGTACCTCGTCGTAGGACATCCCGGCGGCAGCCGCATGCCGCACATGGAAGGAGCCCGCACCCTCGCGGGTTCCGCCCATGCGCAGACCTGGCCCGTACACGCCGCGCAGGGCCTCCGCCGCCGCGTCGCCCGCGGCAGCCCGCACCTCGGCGCGCTCGACCTTCTGCTCCACGGAAACCACCCCTCGTTTCGCTCAAGGACCCAGGAACCGGCCGGCCTGCGGGAACACGCTTCGTTCGAGGGACTGCCTTCCCACGGCGGGCGCGACATAGTCGTCAGCAGGCGGCTCCCCGAGGCGCGATGCTGCCGAAGCGACCCGGCCCCCGTCGTTTCGGAGCGAACTCGGCAGGAGCCGCACGGCAGGACCGGCAGGGCGCCTGCCCTCGCACTCCGTTCGGGAGCGCGTCCGGGCGCGGGAGTTCAGCCCGGCGCGCACCGCGAACGGAGGGCCGGAGCTGCGTGGTCGGCGATGCGGCTCCGGCTGTTCGCGGTCCGCGAGCCGGGCCGTGCTCGGGATCGGGCTCGCCGTCGCGCTGTGCGGGGCGGTGGGGCATCCGGGGGGGGCATCGCCATGGACCGTGTCGGATGACCTGCGGGAGCGAATCGAACCGCTTCTGCGCCCTGGGGCAAGGTGACGCAGCGGTGGTGGCAGCAGTACGAGCGGTACCGGCAGATCCAGGACGACGAAGTGGTCCTCTACGACGCCTCCAGCAACAGCGTCCGCTTCACGAAGAACGCCGACGGCACGTACGCGACGCCCAAGGGTTACTCGAAGAGCCTCACGAAGAACGCGGACGGCACGTACACGGTCAACAGTTGGAAGTCGTCCTCGAAGGACACGTACGACGCGAACGGCACGCTGACCAAGGTCACCGACCGCAACCAGGGCACCATCACGGTCACCCAGCACGACGAGGGCAGCGAGCACAAGGGTTTCAAGCTGACCGAGACCCGTTCCGGCCGCTGGGTCGACCTGTACAAGACGGACGCCTCGCAGTGGCAGGCCAAGGACCACACCGGCCGCACCGCCGTCTTCAACCTGGATGCGGCCGGGAATCTGCACACCACGACGGACGCCGAGGGCAAGACCACCACCTTCGACCACGACTCCTCGCGCCGCCTCACCAAGATCACGACGGCGGAGGGGCGGGTCACCGCGTTCACCTACGACGACGCGAACCGGGTCACCTCGATGCTGCGGGCCACTGACTTCAACGGCTCCGTCCACACCGGCCCGACCTGGACCTACGCCTACGACACGTCGTCTGCGACGGTGGCCGGGACGACGAAGGTCACCGACCCCGAGCAGCACGCGACCTCGTACAAGCACGACGCGGACGGGCAGGTCACCGACGTCACCGACGCGCTGGGCCGGTCCCGCTCGACGAAGTTCGACGCGAACCACAACATCGACACGGCCACGGATGCCATGGGCACTGGCACGAGCGCCGGGAACGTCACCGACTACGGGTTCACCACCCGCAACAACCTGGCCACGATCAAGTCGCCGACCGGCGGGCAGTCGGTGACGAACTGGCAGACCATCGCCGGCGGTGACGTCCCCAAGGACTCCACGAACGCCGACGGCGAGAAGACGTCCTTCACGTACGACACGGCGGGCAACACCAAGTCGGTGGCGCAGACCGGCACGGGCGGCGGCAACGTCTCCTACACCTACAACCCCGCCACCCCCACCTGCGGCGGCTTCGAAGGCCAGCGGTGCACCCAGAAGACGACCATGTCGTCGACGAAGACCGTCACCACGTCCTTCGCCTACGACGGTGAGGGCAACCTGACGACGGTCACGCCACCGTCCCCGGTGGGCAAGACCACCTACACCTACGACGAGTTGGGCCGCACCGAGACCCTCACCGACGGACGGGGCATCAAGAAGGTCTTCACCTACGACAACCTGGACCGCATCAAGACGGTCTCCACGACGAACGACACCGTCCGGTACGCGTATGACGGCGACGGCAACCTGCGCCAGCGCGACGACTCCACCGGCACGGTGACATACGAGTTCGACCCCTTGCAGCGCGAGACGATCCGCACCCTGCAGGACGGCTCCCAGACCCTGCTGGCCTACACCCCGGCGGGCAACGTCGACTACTACCAGGACCCGTCCGGGACCATCGACTACACCTTCAACGAGGTCAACACCCTTTCCTCGCTGAAGGATCAGCAGGGCCGCGTCACGACGTACGAGTACAACCGCAACGACAAGCGGACGGTCACCAAGTACCCGGGCGGTACCGTCCAGACGGTCGGCCTGGACAACTCGATGCGCCCCAAGACGATCAAGACCACTAGTGCCAAGGGCACGCTGGTCGACCTCGCCTACACCTACGGCTACGGTACGAGCGCCGCCACCGACGGCGACAAGATCCGCACCAGGACCGACAACGCCGCGGGCACGAAGACGACCTACACCTACGACGGCGCCGGCCGCTTCTTCTACGCCGAGGAGAACAAGGGCACCACCCTCAACGAGGCCTGGCAGTACTGCTACGACCTCGCCGGCAACCTCACCAGCCAGGGCGTCACCCAAGGCTGCCCCCGCGGCACCACCTACACCATCAACGACGCCCAGCAGATCACCGCGAAGAACGGCTCGAGCACGAACTGGTCCTACGACCAGGTCGGCAACGAGACCGCCGGCGCCTCGACCCCCGAGGGCACCCGCACCGGCGAGAAATGGTCGGATCACAGCCAGCTCACCGCCCTGACCGTCGGTGGCACCACGTACACGGGCCAGTACGGCTCCACCGACCAGAGCGAGAGCATCCGCCTCGGCACCACCTACTTCCACAACGGCCCCATCGGCCTGTCCGCAACCACAACTGGTGGCGTGGACACGGGATTTGTCCGCGAACCCGGGGGGCACCCTGAATTCCATGTCCCGCAGCGGAAAGGCGTACTACTACCTCACCGACGCCATCGGCTCCGTCATCGGCGTGACCGACGAATCCGGCGCGAAGGTGAACACGTACGCCTACAGCCCCCGCGGCGTCACCCGAAGCACCGGCAACGAAACCATCACCCAGCCCTACCGGTTCGCCGGCGGCTACCAGGACGCCACCGGCCTCTACCACTACGCAGCCCGCTACTACGACCCCAACATCGGCCGCTTCACCCAACCCGACCCCTCCGGCCAGGAACAGAACCCCTACCTCTACGCGGCCGGCGACCCCGTCAACAAGATCGATCCCACCGGGCTTTCCGTATTCGGTGACATCGGCAAGATATTCGAGGCGAAGGACTACGGCGAGCTTGGCGCTTCCCTGATACAGGGTGATTTCAAGGAGGCGGCGGCAACGGGTATCGGCATCTGGGCTGGGGCCGTCACACAGGTCGCCTGCGAAGCTGGGCTGGCCGCGCTCTCCGTCCCCACTGGAGGAGTTGCAGGGCTGGCGGGGCAGGGCTTGTGCTTCGGCGCCTCGTACTACGTGGGGAACTGGGCCAAGGACCGGGCGGGTCAGTACCTATAGGAATGAGGGCACAAAGAAATGACGGAGGACCTTTTTCTTCCTCTTGCCAGAGGTGGCGTGACGGGACCGCAGTTGCCTACATGGCTCCTGATAGTAATCATCGTCGGACTGATTTCTCTGGGCCTCTACGGAATATCGCGAAAGCGTAAGGGCCGCTAAATCAGGTAGCTGACGCGCGGGCAGCCGCCTACCTCATCGGTGGCGGCTGCTCGGACGACTCCTTCATGGACTTCAAAGCCGGCCTCATCGCCCTGGGGTGACGGTGTCGGCCGAGTTGGTCCGTTGGCTCTGTGCCAGCTGAGTGATGACGGTGTCGACTGTGCCATTGGTTCAGGATGTTTGGCCTGTGTTGAACCGTCGGCAGGTGTGATGGTGCAATCGGTGTGTCGATGGCGCTGCGGATCCGCAAAGGGTCTCCGCGGCGCCTTTCTCATGTCGTGGCGCATCCAGGTGCGAAAGGGGCGGGGCAACTTGCTGAAGAGGGCGTTCGTGGCGCCGGATCCGGGACGGATGCGGCTGCGTTTCGCGAGCCGGGCCGTGCTCGGGATCGGGCTCGCTGTCGCGCTGTGCGGGGCGGTGGGGCATTCGCTGGTGGCGGCGATCACCGGTGGCTTGGCTGCGCTGCTCGCTCTCTTCACGGTGACCGACGCGACGGTGCGCGGGCAGGCGGTCACGACCGCGCTGCTTCCGGTCGTCGGGCTTCCGGTGCTCGCGCTCGCGGCCGGCCTGCACGAGGTGCCGGTGGCGCGTGACGTGGCCTTCCTCGCGGTGGTCGGGGGCGGCGTGTACGCCCGCCGGTTCGGGCCGCGCGGCCACTCCCTCGGGGTGTTCGCGTTCATGATGTTCTTCGCCACCCAGTTCCTGCACGCCACTCCCGGCCAGCTCCCCGAGCTGTACGCGGCCGTCATCCTGTCGCTCGCCACCGCCGCCACCGTGCGGTTCGGGGTGTGGTGCTACGAGCGGCGGCTGCCCGGGCCGGTTCCCGTCGTTGCGCCCACTGGTGGCACGGGGCTCGCGCGGATCACGACGCGGCAGGCCGTGCAGGCGACCGTGGGGGCGGGGTTCGCGCTCGCGGTCGGGCAGGTGCTGTCGGATCAGCGGTGGTACTGGGCCGTGGGCGCCACGTGGTGGGTGTTCGTCGCGACGACCTCACGAGGCGAGACCGTGGTGCGCGGGTTCCGGCGGTTCCTCGGGACCGTGCTCGGCATCGTGCTCGGCTTCGCCGTGGCCGTGCCCCTGCACCATGAGCCGGTCGCCGCCGCGGTGATCGTCGCGGTCAGTGTCTTCGGGATCTTCTACACCGCGCACGTCTCGTACACGTGGATGATGCTCGCCGTCACCGTCATGGCGAGCATGCTGTACGGGCTTCTCGGCGTCCTCGACCCGGCGCTGCTCGCCCTGCGCGTCAGCGAGACCGCGGTCGGCGCGCTCGGTGCCGTACTCGCCGTTCTGCTGGTCCTGCCGGTGACCACGCACTCGGTGACCGACGCCTGGGTCGAGCGGGCGCTGCGCTGCGTGCACGCGTGCACGGCGGACGCCGCCGCCCGGCTCGCCGGGTCGCCCGCCGCGGACCCGGGCCCGCGCGTCGCGGAGCTGGAGGCGATCCTCGGTCGCGTGCGGCTGTCGCTGAGCCCTCTCGTGCACCCGCTCAGCCCGATGAAGGCCCGCAAGGGACGCGCCCGGCAGGTGCTGGCGCTGCTCGACGACTGCGCCCGTGAGGTGCGCGGCCTCGCCTCCGTGGCCGCCGACCCGGAGGCCTCGCACGACGCGCGGCTCGCCGCCGCCTGCTGGCGGGTGGAGGCCGCCGTCGAGGCGCTCACCGCGCCCGCTCCCTATCCGCGCCGTGTCGACTCCGCGCCGCAGGCCGCTGAGTCCGAACCGGTCCTCGCCCATCTGCACGCCCTGGAGCAGGCCCTCGTCGAGCTCGCCGTCCCGCTGCGCGGCGCACGCCTGGGCGCGTGAGACCGGGCGCGGTCAAACAGGTGTGCGCCCTCATGTAGTTCCGCGCGCTCCCCGGAGGGCCGTGACCGGCCGCCCGCCGGTGCCGACTTGTGGTTGTCTCGCATCGGCGTGGACAGCCCGGCCCCGATCGAGGCACGTGCCCCGGGGGCGTACAGGGCGGATCAGAGTGCCCGAGGGGTGACCCCGCGCCATTGGACGCCAGGGCACGGCCGCGCGGGAGCGAGCCGGTGCCACCGTCGAGCCGTTGGGGGCACCCCATGCGTAGCGACCTGCGCCGGACCGGGAACCACGAGGTGGAGGGCTGGCTCGCCGCCGCCCGGGGCGGGGGTGCCCGGCACGACCGCTGCCCGGTGACCGCGCCCGACGCCCCACGGAACCCGCGCGGGATGCGGGCCGCGCCGCCGCCGAGTTCATCGCCCAGCACCACGCGGAGGAGCGGCTCGGCGACCCGGGCCGCCGCCTCGCCGAAGTCGCCGCCGAGTTCGCGGCCACCGGCACCTACACGCACACCCCGCAGGAACTCGTCTTCGGCGCCCGCGTCGCCTGGCGCAACTCCAACCGCTGCATAGGCCGCCTGTACTGGCGCTCCCTGCGCGTGCGCGATCTGCGCCACCTCACGACGGCGGAGCAGATTGCCGCCGCCTGCGCCGACCACCTGCGCGAGGCCGCTCCCGGCGGCCGCATCCGCCCCCTGATCACCGTCTTCGGCCCGGACGCCCCGGGCCGCCCCGGACCGCGCATCTGGAACGAGCAGCTCATCCGCTACGCCGGATACGTGCGCCGCGACGGGCAGGTCGTCGGCGATCCGCGCGGGGCGGGTCTGACCGCGTACGCCCGCGAGCTCGGCTGGAGCGGTGGCGCCGGCACCCCCTTCGACGTGCTGCCGCTGATCGTGCAGGCCGTCCCGCACACGAAGCCGCGCTGCTTCGAGCTGCCGCCGGACGCGGTCCTCGAAGTCCCGCTCCACCACCCGGAGTTCGACTGGTGGCCCGATCTCGGCCTGCGCTGGCACGCCGTTCCCGCCCTCGCCAACATGTGCCTGGAGATCGGCGGCGTCTGCTACGGCGCCGCCCCCTTCAACGGCTGGTACATGGGCACCGAGATCGGCGCCCGCAACCTCGCCGACACCGACCGCTACAACCTGCTGCCCCACCTCGCCCGGCGCCTCGGCCTCGACACCAGCAGCGACCGCTCGCTGTGGAAGGACCGCGCCCTGATCGAGCTCAACCGGTCCGTGCTGCACTCCTTCGACCTGGCCGGCGTCACCGTCACCGACCACCACACCGAATCCCGCCGCTTCCTCGCCCACCTCGACCGCGAGGAGTCCCGCGGGCGCGCCGTCGGCGCCGACTGGTCGTGGATCGTGCCGCCGATCTCCGGCTCGGCGACCCCGGTCTTCCACCGCACGTACGACGACGTCCAGCACACCCCGTCGTACGTGCACCACCCCGACGCCCATGCTCGCGCCCGCGGGGAGCAGCCGACGGCGGCGCGGCGCCGGACGCCCTGGCCCGATCTGGTCTAGACCCACTGCTACCGTCGGCCGCACGGGCACCGGGCCCGTACGCCGAAAGGGGAAGCAGTGAGCGGCAGACAGGCAGGGCGGGCCCACATCGGATCGTTCACGGCGGCGGGGGGCCGCGGGATCGTCACGGCGGACCTCGACGCCAGGGACGGCAGCCTCACGGTGCTCGGCTCGACGGACGCGCTGCCCGACCCCTCGTACCTGGCGGTCGCGGACGGCCTGCTCTACGCGGTCAGCGAGACGCCCGACGGGGCGGTCGCCGCGTTCCGTACGGACACCGTGCCGCCGGCCCTGACCGCACCGCCGGTTTTGGTGGACGGCGCGGGACCCACGCACGTCTCCGTCTGGAACGGGCACGTCCTGACCGCCAACTACGGCTCCGGCAGCGTCACCGCGCTGCCCTTGCGCCCCGACGGCACCCCGGACGGGGCGGGGCGCGACGTGCTGCGGCACACCGGATCGGGACCGCACCCGCAGCGCCAGCAGGCGCCGCACGCGCACCAGATCGTGCCGGACCCGAGCGGACGCTGGGCGCTCGGCGTCGACCTGGGGACCGACTCGGTCCGGATCTGCGCCCTCACCGACGGCCGCCTCACCCTGCACCGCGAGGCCCCGCTGCGCCCCGGCTCGGGCCCCCGCCACCTGGCGTTCCACCCGTCGGGCGGATACGCGTACGTCCTGAACGAGCTCTCACCCACCCTGACGGTCTGCCGCTGGGACGCCGAGGACGGCACCCTCAAGCCGCTCACGGAGACCCCGATCCTGGCCGGGACGCCGCGCGGCGACGCCTACCCCTCCGAGGTCGTCGTGGCCCCCGACGGCCGGCACCTGTGGGCGGCGACCCGCGGCGAGGACGTCATCTCGGTGCTCTCCCTCGACCCCACGGGCGAGACGCCGACCCTGACGACGACCGTCCCGTGCGGCGGCAACTGGCCCCGCGACCTGGCCCTCGACCCCTCGGGCCGCTTCCTGTACGCGGCGAACGAGCGCTCCGGCGATGTCACGTGGTTCACCGTCGAACCCGGCACCGGCGTACCGGTACGCGGCGGTTCGGTACGGGTACCGGCGGCGTCCTGCGTCGTCTTCGACGCCTGAGCCCGGCCCTGTCAAGCCCGTCCGGCGGGTGAGGACAAGCCTGAAGGGCGACGATCGAGCCCGCAGGGCGAGCCGAACGGAACACCGGGAAGAAACGACGAGAGGCCCGAGGCAACAGCCCCGGGCCTCACGTACGTGCTGCTCAACTGCCAGAGGCGACCGGCTGAGGCGTGATGCCCAGCGCCGTCGTGTACTTGGCCAGCGCCAGCTTCCCCATCGCCGGGTACGCCCCCAGCGGCTCCGCGGCAGCGCACCCCGCGTCCTTGGCGGCGGCCTCGAGCACGCTCGGGTCCAGCTCGGGCCCGATCAGGTACGGCGCGAGCGCCAGCTGCTGCGAGCCGGAGCCGCGCAGCTGCTCGGCGATGGCCGTGACGGCGCCCTCCTCGTCGAGCGCGGCGGCCATCACCGGCACGGCGAGGCGCGCGGCGAGCAGCATGCCGGTGATCCCGGCGGCCTGCACCGCCTCCTCACCGCCGACGGTGACGAGGATGATCCCGTCCGCGGCGGTGGCCACGGTGAACAGGCGGGCGCGGTCGGCGCGGGCGAGCCCGGCCTCCGACAGGCGCACGTGCAGGCCCTCGGCGAGCAGCGGGTGCGGGCCGAGGACGTCCGTCAGCTCGGCGGCGACGCGGCTGTCGGAGATGCCCTGCCGGATCTGCCGGATCTGCGCGTTGTCGGGCCCCGCGAGCAGCGGCACGACGACGGCGACCGGGCCCTCGGGCTCCTTGGCCTCGACACCGGCGGCAAGCGCCTGCTCGTAGCGGGCGGTGCGCTCCTTCGCGGCGTGCGCGAGCACGGACGCGAGGGAGGGGAATTCGGCGGACACCGGGAAGTCGGTGACCTCTCCGTCCACAAAAGCGACCCGCGCGTCCAGGCCGGGCAGCTCGGAACGGGCGATGCTCACGACCTCGTCGGCGAGCATGCGCGTGGCGGCGCTGGGCGTACCGGGCACCGCGAGAACGAGAGACGGCGCGCCCTCGGGGGCGGCCACGGGTTCCGGGCGACGGTGGCGTCCGGGCTGGCGGGGTCGCGGCATTCGTACGGGCAGGCCGGAAGCAGGCCCAGTGGGGGAGCTCATGGCGCCGCATGCTACTGGCTCGACCGGCTCCCTTGTTCGGTCAGGGGGCAGCTGAGCGGTATCCGTCCTTGATTGTCCGTTCAGTTACGGATGCTTCAAGTGTCCAGGTCCGCAGGGGTGTGCGTGGTCTGCGGTACGTAGAGGAGACGCCCGTCGACCGGAAGGTGGAGCGAGTCCGAGGCGAGCGCTCCGGCGATCACCAGGGCCCCGTGCAGCGGGTCGCCCGCGGTGCTCACCACGGTGGCGTGCGGAAGTTGCCCGGCGAGTTCGGTGCGCAGCGGGCCGAGGAGCGGCTCGCCCGTCTTGAACAGGCCGCCGGTGAGGGCGACTTCACCGCCGTGCGGCGGGCAGACGGCGGCGGCCGCCTCGGCGATGTGCCGGGCGGCGTCGCGCAGGATGCCCGCGGCGACCGGGTCGTCGGCGGCGCAGCGCGCCACGTCCGGTGCGAACGAGGCGAGCGCGGCCGGCCGGTCGGTGCGCGGGTAGATGCGTCCCGGCAGGTCACCGGCGGGCCCGAACCGTTCCTCGGCGGCCGTGAGCAGTGCCTTGCTGCCGCCGCGCCGTCCGTCGTGGGCGCGCATCGCGGCGTCGAGCCCGGCCCGCCCGATCCAGGCGCCGCCGCCGCTGTCGCCGAGGAGGTGCCCCCAGCCGTCGGCCCGTCGCCAGCCGTCCAGGTCGGTGCCGAGCGCGATCATGCCGGTGCCCGCGGCGACGACCGCGCCGGGCCGCTGCCCGAGCGCGCCCGCGTACGCGGTGACGGCGTCCCCGGCCAACGCGAGCCGCCCGACGCCCAGTTCACGCGCGAGCGCGCCCGGCAGCTCGGCCCGCAGTCCGTCGCCGAGGGTGGCCATTCCCGCGGCGCCCACGACGACGGCGGACAGTGCGGGACCGTCGGTCGCGGCCAGCAACTCCCGCGCCATCGGCAGGAGTTGCTCCAGCAGATGACCGGCGTCGATCCCGGCCGCCGAGGTCCGTACGGGTTCCCGGGAGACGGCCGTGGCGGCGCGCGCGAGGTCGGCGGTGTCGGCGAGCCCGACCCGCAGCCCCGAGCCCCCCGAGTCCACGCCGAGGACGCGGCTCACGGCAGCCGCCAGTCGATGGGCTGCGCGCCTTGTCGTACGAGGAGGTCGTTGGCCCGGCTGAAGGGGCGCGAGCCGAAGAAGCCCCGGTCCGCCGACATCGGCGAGGGGTGCGGCGACTCGATCGACGGGTGGTCGCCGAGCATCGGCCGCAGGTTGCGGGCGTCGCGGCCCCACAGGATGGACACGAGCGGCCCGCCGCGCGCGGCCAGCGCGCGGATCGCCTGCTCGGTGATCGGCTCCCACCCCTTGTCGCGGTGCTTGCCGGGGCTGCGCGGGGCCGTGGTGAGCGCCCTGTTCAGCAGCAGCACGCCCTGTTTCGTCCACGGGGTGAGGTCCCCGTTCGACGGCTGCGGGAGGCCGAGGTCGGAGCCGAGTTCCCGGTAGATGTTGATCAGGCTGCCGGGCAGCGGACGGACGTCGGGTGCCACCGAGAACGACAGGCCGACCGCGTGCCCCGGAGTCGGGTACGGGTCCTGTCCGACGATGAGCACCCGCACGTCGTCGAAGGGCTGCTGGAACGCGCGCAGCACGTTCGCCCCCGACGGGAGGTAGGTGCGGCCCGCGGCGATCTCCGCGCGCAGGAAGTCCCCCATCGCGGCGATCTGCCCGGCCACGGGTTCCAGGGCCTTCGCCCAGCCCGCTTCGACGATTTCATGCAAAGGTCGTGGTGCCACGGCGTCACCCTACTGCCGTACACGCGCGGGACTTCAACCGGTGGTCGCCCGCGCTCGTCAGGGCACCTCCAGGCAGCGCAGTCCAGCAGACGCCGGGGCGCACGCGCGGGCGCTCCCGGGCCAAGGTCGCCGCCCGTGACAGCTGCCCGCGCGTACCGCCGGGCCGCCGTGACCGCTGCGACAAGACCCTCGACCGCGTCGAACGCCACCGCGCCGCCCAACGGGCCGGAGTGCACGCGCGACCACCTTCGAAGGGAGGATCTCGCCGATGTCCTCGCGGCGGCGGGTGCGGCGCCGGGACCCGAAACTGCGCCCCTGGCAGCCGAGTTGCTCGCCTCCTTCGGCGCCCTGCTGGCCCGCGCCCAGGGCGCGGGTGCCGTCCGCGACGACGTGCACGCGGCCGATGCGCAGGCCATCGTCGCGGCAGCGCTGACGGCCGGGCGTCGACGTGGTCCGCGGAGAAGCGGCGGTGCCGGCAGGCGAGGCTCGCAGAGATCGTCCTCGACTGCCTTCGCCTGCACGGCAGTTGAGCGCTACGGGTGCTGCCTGTGCCGCCCTCCCGTCACCCGACCACCGCCGCGCGCACGCACAGCACGTCCGGCAGATGGGACGCCAACTGCCGCCAGGTGTCGCCGTCGTCGGCCGACGCGTACACCTCGCCGTTGCGGTTGCCGAAGTAGACGCCCGCCGGGTCCGCGTCGTCCGTGCACAGGGCGTCGCGCAGGACCGTGCCGTAGTGGTCGCCCTGCGGCAGGCCCTTCGTGAGGGGCTCCCAGCTCTTGCCCGCGTCCTGGGTGCGGAAGACGCGGCAGCGGTGGTCGGCGGGGACCCGGTCCGCGTCCGCGTTGATCGGGAAGACGTAGGCCGTGTCGCCGCGGTGCGGGTGCGCCGCCGCGGCGAAGCCGAACGTCGACGGCAGGCCCTCGCCGATGTCGGTCCAGCGGCCGCCGCCGTCGTCACTGCGGTACACGCCCCAGTGGTTCTGGAGGTAGAGGCGGTCGGGGTCGGCGGCGTCCCGGGCCACCTTGTGCACGCACTGGCCGAACTCCGGGTCGGGGTCGGGCAGGAACACCGCCGACACCCCGGAGTTCGCGGGGGCCCAGCTCGCGCCGCCGTCCGACGAGCGGAACACGCCCGCCGTCGACACCGCCACCGTCAGCGACCGGGGGTCGCGCGCGTCGGTCAGGATCGTGTGCAGGCCCTCCCCGCCGCCGCCCGGCACCCACTGGGACCGCGTCGGGTGTTCCCACAGCGGGCGGCACAGCTCGAAGGTCTCGCCACGGTCCTCGGAGCGGTACAGCGCGGCCGGCTCCGTGCCCGCGTACACCACGTCCGGTTCGGCTGCCGCCGGGTGCAGCTGCCACACCCTCTCCAGCGAAGTCCCGGTGTCCTTGGGGAACTTGACGGCCGGCGAGGACGGCTCCGTCCACGTACGGCCCAGGTCGTCCGAGTGGAAGACGGACGGGCCCCAGTGTGCGCTGTCCCCGCCCACGAGCAGCCGTGGCGTGTCGCCTCGGGTGTCGATGGCCACCGAGTACACGGCCTGCGCGTTGAAGTACGGACTCTCATCGAACTCGAACGTCCCGGTCCCCGAGGACGCGCCACCGCGCCTGCGGCCCAGGAACAGTCCCTTGCGTGTGCCCACCGCCAGCAGCACATCAGCCATGCCGAACACCTCCGAAACATCGTTGTCTCTCCAGGTACCGGCCAGTCTGCACCCCGCCACTGACAATGGCCGTCGCACCGGCATCGCCCCAGGTCACACGGTCTGTCCCGACGTGCGGGCGCCCGCAGGCGCGCAGCACGAACCCGCGCAGCCCGCCGGGCTCCAGGTCCTACCACCGCCCGCGCGCCCAGCGCTCCGCGAGCGCGCCCGCGTCCCGCGCCGAGATCCCGATCCGGTGCCCCGCGGCAGCCGCGCGGACAGCGGCGTCGTGACCACTCACGCCCCGCCTGGCGCGAGCGGCCGCCGCCCCGGGCCGCGACCGTCGCCTTGCGCCGCAGGAGCGCGTACACGAGGCGCATCCACACGCCATCGAAGGAAGCGGCCGGCAGCGCGGAGACGGCCGCCCCGTCCTCGAAGTCCACGGAGACGGCCGCCCCGTACTCGAAGTCCGCCCGGTGCGGGTCAACGGCAGGCCGAGCACTTCGTACCGGTACCGCACCGTCGCCACCGACGCCTCTGTCCAGTCGACCGCGGTCGTCGCGCAACCGAGCCCCGCCAGTTCCGCCGCCCAACCCCCGAGCCCGCAGCCGACATCCAGCGCCCGCCGCGTCGGCACCGCAACAGACCGGCGCAGAAGACAAGTGAGCCGCGACGGGCGACGCCATGGAGGCCGTGCCGACGCGCACATAGAGTGCCGCCCGTGACCGCATCCCACGCCACCCCAGTGACCGGCCGCCGCCTGCGCATCGGCATCGGAGGCATCGGCATCGAGTCGTCCACGTTCTGCCCGCACCGCACCACAGCCGCCGACTTCCGGCAGACCCGCGGCGGCGAACTCCTCGACCGCTACACGTGGACGAAGGCCGACGAGGGCGTCGAGTGGGTGCCGCTGCTGCACGCGGTCGCCCTGCCCGGCGGACCGGTGGAAGCGGAGTCGTACCTGACGCTGAAGGACGAACTCGTCACCCTCACAAGGGAGTCGGGTCCGCTCGACGGACTCGTGTACGACATTCACGGCGCCATGAGCGTCGTCGGACTCACCGACGCCGAGGCCGATCTGACGGAGGCGGTGCGTGCCGCGCTCGACCACGTCGGCAGCCCGGACGGCGCCCGGCCGCTGATCTCCGCCGCGATGGACCTGCACGGCAACGTCTCGCGCCGCTTCGCCGCCCCGGTCGACCTGCTCACCGCCCACCGGCTCGCCCCGCACGAGGACGCCTGGCAGACCCGCGAGCGCGCCGCCCGCAACCTCGTGCGCTGCCTGCGCGAGGGGCTGCGCCCGCACCGCGCCTGGGTGCAGATCCCGGTCCTGCTGCCCGGCGAGAAGACCAGCACCCGGCTCGAACCCGCGCGCTCCGTGTACGCCTCCCTTGCCGACATCGAGAAGAAGGACGGCATCCTCGACGCGGCGCTCTGGGTCGGCTACGCGTGGGCCGACGAGCCGCGCTGCACGGCGGCCGCCGTCGTCACCGGAGCCGACGCCGAACTGGCCCTAGAGGAAGCCGAGTTGCTCGCCCGCCGCTACTGGGGCGCCCGCAAGGACTTTGCCTTCGTCGGCCCGACCGGCACCGCGGACGCGTGCATCGAGCAGGCCGTCGCGTCGGACCGACGCCCGTTCCTGATCAGCGACTCGGGCGACAACCCGACCGCGGGCGGCGCCGGCGACCTCGCGTACATGCTCGGCAGGCTCCTCGCGCACGACGCCATCCGTGCGGGCCGGGTCACCGCCCTCCATCCGGGCATCACCGACCCGGCCGCCGTCGCCGCCTGCGCCGAGGCCGGGGTGGGCGCGCAGGTGACCCTGTCCGTCGGCGGCAAGGTCGACCCGCACCACGGCGGACCGTACGAACTCACGGGCGTGGTCGAGGCGTTGGGCGTCGGCACCGACCGCGTCCCGGAGGCGGCCGTCCGCGTGGGCGGCCTCACCGTCCTCCTGGTCGCGCGCCGCACCCCGTTCCACACCCTGGCCGACTTCCTGGGCCCGGCCGACGGCGGCATCGGCGTCGACCCGCGCACCTACGACCTCGTCGTCGTCAAAATCGGCTACCTGGAACCGGAGTTGTACGACCTGGCCGCCGACTGGCTCCTCGCGCTCACCCCCGGCGGCGTCGACCAGGACCTCGTACGCCTGGGACACCACAAGGTGCGACGCCCCCTGTACCCGTTCGACGAGGACGCGTACGAGTCGGGAGCCGGGCCGGATCTCCGGCCCGTGCTGCTGTAGCCGCGGTTCGGCGACGCCGCCCGACGGTCAGGCCGCCGCCAGCCACAGGTCGGGCCCGAACACCTCGTAGTGGATGTCCGCCGGCGCGACCCCCTTGGCCAGCAACTGCTCGCGCACGGCGCGCATGAAGGGCAGCGGACCGCAGAGGTAGGCGTGTGTGCCGGGGGCCACCGGGAGGTCCGTCAGGTCGGCCAGGCCGGTGTGGTGGCCGGTGCCCGCCTGGCGCTCGTACCAGAAGTGCGCGGCGGCGTCGGGGAGTTTGGCGGTGAGTGCCTCGTGGGCGGTGCGCAGCGCGTGGGTCGCGGGGGAGCGGTCGGCGTGCACGACCGTGACGGGGCCCTCGTGCCGCTGTGCCACCAGGTCCTCCAGCATGGCGAGGACCGGGGTGCAGCCGATGCCCGCGGAGGCGAGCAGCAGCGGCGCCCCGTCGGTCGCCAGAACCAGATCGCCGTACGGGGCCGAGACGCGCAGCCGGTCGCCCTCGCGCAGGTGCGTGTGCAGGTGGTGCGAGACCTCGCCGTCGGGCGTGGCGGCGGTGCCGGGCACCCGCTTCACCGCGATCGAGCGGGTCGCCGCGGAGGGCGCCCCGGTCAGGCTGTACTGGCGTATCTGCCGTGCCCCGTCGGCGAGTTGGACCTGCACGGACACGTACTGGCCCGCCTTGAACGCGGGGGCGGGCGCGCCGTCGGCCGGGCGCAGCAGGAAGGAGGCGACGTCGGCGGTCTCCTCGGCGCGCGAGACGACCTCCCACTCGCGCCACACGTCGCCCTCGGCCACGCCCTGCCCGGCGTAAAGGCGCGCCTCGATGGCGATGAGGGCGTTCGCCATCAGCCAGTACACCTCGTCCCAGGCGGCCGCCACCTCCGGCGTGACCGCGTCGCCGAGGACCTCGGCGATGGCTTCGAACAGGTGCTGGTGCACGACCGGGTACTGGTCGGCGCGCACCCCGAGCGAGGCGTGCTTGTGCGCGATGCGGTCGAGCATCACGTCCGGCCGGTCGTCCGGGTGGTCCACCAGGTACCCGGCGAACGCCGCGATGGAGCCCGCGAGCGCCTGCCGCTGGCTGCCGGCCGCCTGGTTCCCGCGGTTGAACAGGTCGCGCAGCAGCTCCGGGTGGGCGGCGAAGAGCTTTTCGTAGAACAGCCCGGTGATGTCCTCGATGGCGGCTCCGACGGCGGGGAGCGTGGCACGGACGACGGTGGCGGACTGGGCGGTGAGCATCAGCAGGACTCCTTCGAGGATGGACGCTGCGTCGACGTGATCGACTTAATATGCATCTGAGACTCGTATTTAACGGTGCGGGTGAGGACCCGGCCGCACCATGGTGGCGGGGTCAGCCCGTGGGGGGCGAGGGCGAAAGGGTCACGAGCAGGGGACCGGTCGGCGCCTTGACAAGGTCGGTGAGGGTGAGCGGGTCGAGCGAGGCGAAGAACGCCTCCTGCGCCTCCCGCAGCGCCCCGCGCAACCTGCATGCCGCGCGCAGCGGGCACGGTGTCGCGCCCTCGCACTCGACGACGTCCCCCGGGCCTTCGAGTTCCCGCACGAGCCCCCCGACGGAGGCCGCCCGCCCGGCCGCGGTGAGCGCGAGCCCGCCGCCCCGGCCGCGCCGCGCCTCGATCAGGCCCATGTGCTGCAGCTTCGCGACCACCTTCGCGGTGTGCGTGTACGGCACCTCCATGGCACCCGCGACCTCGCGCGTGGTGGGCAGTTCGCCCTCCTCGACCGCGAGGCGCATGAGCACCCGCAGGGCCAGATCCGTGAATCGCGTCAGCCGCATGAGCGCACGCTACAAATCTGGTATCTGAAATGCAAATTAGGGGTGGTGTCGGTGAGGCGTGCGGAAGTCATTGACGCGGAAGCGCTTCGACCCTACGTTCCCGTCCGAAGTCGCGACCATCGTTCGAAATCACGGACGACGTCGCGCACAACATCACGGACAACTGTCCCGAAGGAGAGCCGCGTGAGCCGCCGCACCCCCCTCCGCACCCGCCGCCCCCGTCGCACCAGAACCGCGCTCCTCGCCCTGCCGGCCGCCGCCCTGCTGGCCCTGATCCCGTCGACCGCGTCCGCGTATCCGAACCCCGGCACGGTCACCGGCGCCACCGTCGTCCACGACCCCACCATGATCCGCACCTCCGGTGGCCGCTATCTCCTCTACGCGACCGGCGGCGGCCTCGGCTACCGCACCTCCACCGACCGGATCGCGTTCAGCGCCGGCAGCGACGCCTTCACCACGAAGCCGTCGTGGTGGTCGTCGTACGCGAGCGAGGCGTGGGCGCCCGACATCTCGTACCACGGCGGCAAGTACCTGATGTACTACGCCGTCTCGACCTTCGGCTCCAACAAGTCCGCGATAGGCGTTGCCGGTTCGGCCACCGGCCTGCCCGGCTCCTGGAGCGACTACGGCGTCGTCTACACGTCCACCACGTCCAGCGACTACAACGCCATCGACCCGAACCTCTTCGTCGACGACGACGGCAAGTGGTGGCTGTCGTTCGGGAGTTGGTGGACCGGCATCAAGATGATCCAGATCGACCCGTCGACCGGCAAACAGCTCTCGTCGAACACGACGCGCTACTCGCTGGCGTCCCGCCCGACCGGCACCAAGGCCGTCGAGGCCCCGTACATCGTCAAGCGCAACGGCTCCTACTACCTCTTCGCCTCGTACGACACCTGCTGCGCGGGCACCAGTTCCACGTACAAGGTCAAGGTCGGCCGGGCCACGAGCATCACCGGCCCGTACTACGACAAGAGCGGCGTCGCCATGACGAACAACGGCGGCACCCCGGTCCTGGAGTCGCACGGCAGCGTCATCGGCCCCGGCGGGCAGTCCATCATGAACGACACCGACGGCGACCTGATCGTCTACCACTACTACGACGGCAACGACAACGGCACCCCGAAGCTCGGGATCAACCTGCTGAACTGGAGCTCCGGATGGCCCGTCGCCTACTGAGCGCGTGACGGAGCCGGGCGGCCCCCAACGTGTGAGGGCCGCCCGGCGCCGGAACCGTTCCTCCGCCGCGCTCTGCGCCTCAAGGCGCACTTTCTCCTCGCCGCGTTCCTCGACGCGTCGGGGTCGTGGCAGCGCTGCGCCGAGCAACTCCACGTCCACGTCAACACGTTGCGCTACGGCTCCGGCGCGTCGAACAGCTCACCGGACACAGCCTCGCGACCCTCCGCGACCGCACCGACTTCTGCCGGCGCTCGGCATCGACCGACACGTCGGCGTGGTGCGCCCGCCCAACTGGGCGGCATGGTCCACGAGATGGGCGACGCGCCCCTCAGTCGGCCCGCAGGGCGCGCCCCTGTTTCTCCAGCTCCGCCGCGAGCACGCGCACCGCCTTGGGCCCCACACCGTGCAGCGCGAGCAACTCGGCCTCGGTGCGCGTGGCGACGAGGTCGAGCGTGGCGAGGCCGGCGCCCAGCAAGGCGCGCGTGGCGGGTCTGCCGATGCCCGCCGGGAGGTCGGCGGGTGAACCGGACTCGGCGGTGGCCGGCGACCGGGTGAGCCGCTGGGGTGCGCGGCTCGCCCAGGACGCACGGACGAGAGCGTTCAGATCCTTGCCGTTCACCGCGGCCAGCGGCACCCGGAAGCCGATCGGCGTGTCGCCGCGCAGCACCGGCTCGCCGTCGGGGTGCGTGGTCACGGCGGCCCCCACCTCGTCCGGCGGAAGCCGGAGCTGAACATCCCCGTCCTTGGTGACGGACGCGAACGCCTTCCCGCGTACGGAGAAGGAGACCATGCCGAAATGCGTCCCCTCCTCGACCTCGGGAAGGGCGAGCGCGGCCTTGCGCAGCTGGGTCAGTGTGGTCATGCGCCCAGTCTGGCAGCGGGGTCCGACAACCGGAGTCGAGTCCTCCGGTCCGTCGTCACACCGAGCGGTGGTACTGGTCCGGCACGTGCACGTCCGCGCCGAGCTCGCGGGCCGCGTGCCGGGCGAAGGACGGGTCGCGCAGGAGTTCGCGCCCGAGCAGGACCGCGTCCGCCTCGCCGTTGGCGATGATCTTCTCGGCCTGCTCGACGTCGGTGATCAGGCCGACCGCGGCGGCCGGGACCCCCGCCTCGCCCCGCACGCGCGCGGCGAACGGCACCTGGTAACCGGGGCCGACCGGGATGCGCACGCCCGACGCGTTGCCGCCGGTGGAGACGTCGATCAGGTCCACGCCGTGGGCCTGGAGCTCGGTGGCGAACCGCACGGTGTCGTCGGCGGTCCAGCCCGCCTCGTCCTCCAGCCAGTCCGTGGCGGAGATCCGGAAGAACAGCGGCAGCTCCTCGGGCCACACGGCGCGCACCGCGTCGACGACCTCCAGGGCGAACCGGGTGCGGTTCTCGTACGAGCCGCCGTACTCGTCGTCCCGCTTGTTGCTGTGCGGGGAGAGGAACTGCCCGATGAGGTACCCGTGCGCGCCATGGATCTCGGCGACCTCGAACCCGGCGTCGAGGGCGCGCCGCGCGCCGTCCGCGAACTGCCGGACGATCTCCTTGATGCCGTCGACGGTCAGCTCGGTCGGCACCGGGTGCTTCTCGTCGAACGCGATCGCGCTGGGTGCGACGGCCTGCCAGCCGTGGGCGTCGGCGCCGACCGGGGCGCCGCCCTTCCAGGGACGGTCGGTGGAGGCCTTGCGGCCCGCGTGTCCGAGCTGGATCCCGGCGATCGTGCCCTGCGACTTCAGGAACGACGTGATCCTGCGGAACGCCTCCACCTGTACGTCGTTCCAGATGCCGAGGTCGTACGGGGAGATGCGGCCCTCGGGCGAGACCCCCGTCGCCTCGACGATGATCAGGCCCGTGCCGCCGGCCGCGCGGGCGCCGTAGTGCTGGAAGTGCCAGTCGTTCGGGGCGCCGGTGAGCGGGCCCTCGGGGGCCGCGCTGTACTGGCACATCGGCGGCATCCAGACGCGGTTCGCGGCGGTGAGGGACCGGAGGGTGTAGGGCTCGAACAGCGCGCTCACGGCGGACTCCATTCGGTACGGCTCGGCATCGCCCGGGGCCGGTGCGGCCCGGACGCTCGCTTCGTACGATAGGCATCGTAGTACGGCAGCTGTCAAACTACGATGGGTCTCGTACAATGAGCCGTGAAGGCCGGGGCACAGCCGTGACGTCCGGGACACAAGGGGAGCCGCCATGACGACCGCAGCACCGCACAGCACCGGAAGCCGCGCCCTGGAACACCCGGCCCGCGAGGAGATCCGCCTCGAAGCGGTGCTGCACGCGCTCTCCGACCCGATGCGGCTCGCGGTCGTCCGGGAGATCGCCGGGGCGCGCACCGCCGAACTGTCCTGTTCGCAGATCGACCTGCCCGTCACCAAGTCCACCACCACGCACCACTTCCGGGTGCTGCGGGAGAGCGGGGTGATCGAGCAGGTCTACCGCGGTACGGCCAAGATGAACGGGCTGCGCAGGGCCGACCTAGACGCGCTGTTCCCCGGCCTTCTCGACAGCGTTCTCGACGCGGCTGCCCGGCAGGCCGACCGGCTCGGCGGCTGACCCCTCGGGTGAACTCCCCTTCTGGGGAAGGTGGTTGAAGAGCAGGTTCAGGGTGATCGCGGTGAGGCAGCCCGCGCTGATCCCGCTGTCCATGATGGTCTGGAACCAGTCGGGGAACTGCGTGTAGATGTCGGGTACGCCGACCGGCAGCACGCCGATCGCGACCGACACGGCGACGATCGTCAGGTTGTGGTTGCCCTGGAAGTCGACCTTGGCGAGGGTGCGCAGACCGCTCGCCGCGACCGTCCCGAACATCACGAGTCCCGCGCCACCGAGCACCGGCGCCGGGATCGCGGCGACGACCGCGCCGAGCTTCGGCAGCAGGCCGAGCAGTACGAGGATGCCGCCGGCCGTGGCGACGACCCAGCGGGAGCGGACCCGCGTCATGCCGACGAGTCCCACGTTCTGCGCGAACGCGGTGTAGGGGAACGTGTTGAACACGCCGCCGAGCAGCGTCGAGAAACCGTCGGCGCGCAGGCCGTCGCCGAGCGCGCGCGGCGTCACCGGACGCTCGGTGATCTCGCCGACCGCGATGAAATCGCCGGTCGTCTCGGTCATCGAGACCAGCGCCACCACCAGCATCGACACGATCGCCGCGCCGTGGAACTCGGGCGCGCCGAAGTGGAACGGCGTGCTGATGCCCACCCAGTCCGCGTCGCCGACCCCGCCGAAGTCCGTGAAGCCGGTCGGTATCGCCACCGCCATGCCGACGACGATGCCGACGAGCACCGCGATCCGGCTCAGGAACGCGGGCGCGAACCGCTGCACCGCGAGCACCACCACCAGGACGAACGCGGCGAGCCCGATGTTCTTCGGCTCACCGAAGTCCTTCGAGCCGGCGCCGCCCGCGACCCAGTTGCCCGCCACCGGCAGCAGCGAGACGCCGATGACGAGGATCACCGTGCCGGTCACCAGCGGCGGGAAGAACCGCAGCAGCCGTCCGAAGACCGGCGCGAGCAGCATCATGGCGAGCCCTGCGACGATCACCGCCCCGTAGATCGCGGGCAGCCCGCCGCCCGTCGTCCCGATGAGCACCATCGGCGACACGGCCGCGAACGTACAGCCCTGCACGATCGGCAGCCGGATCCCGAAGCGCCACACGCCCACACATTGGATGAGCGTCGCGATCCCGCACACCAGCAGATCGGCGGTGATGAGATACGCGAGATCGGCGGGCGACAGCTTCATCGCCCCGCCCACGATCAGCGGCACGGCGACCGCGCCCGCATACATCGCAAGGACGTGCTGCAACCCGAACGCCGCCAACTGGCGTGCGGGCGGGACCTGATCCACGGGGTGTGTCATGCGTGCTCCAAGGCCTGGAAAGTCACGGGGACGTGAGGGAGGCGGCAGCACGAGACCGTAATCCGCTTAAACGGTTTGTTGATTTCGCGTGTGTTGCCGGGATGTGTCGCCCTCGCCGGTGGTCTACGAGGCCCCGGCCGCGGCCAACAACCCGGCCCAGTCAGGGATCTTGACCGACCCGCGCCCCAGCGTCCGCCCCAGCTCCGCCTCGGCCCGCTCGATCGCCCGCCACCCGTCCCACGCCACGGGCCGCACCCCGGCGGCGAGCAGCCCGGCGAGCGGATCACCCGCCAACTCCTTGTGTACGAGGGCGGGGGCGTCGTCGAGCAGGGAGGTCACCGTCTCCTTGGCGCAGGGCCGGTTGGTGCCGATCACACCGGTCGGGCCGCGCTTGATCCACCCCGCGACGTACTCCCCGGGCGACACCGTGCCGTCGCGCAGCACCCGCCCCGCCGTGTGCGGCACGGTCCCCGTGGCAGCGTCGAACGGCAGCCCCTCAAGGGGCACTCCGCGGTATCCGACCGAACGGAGCACCAGTTCCGCCGCGATCTCCCGGTACGTCTGCGTGCCGATCACGCCGCCGTGCCCGTCGGGCCGCGTCCGCTCGAACCGGACCCCGGCCACCCGCCCCGCACCCTCGACGATCTCGACCGGGCGCAGGAAGAACCGCAGATGGATCCGGCGCTCGGCGTCCGGCGCCGGTTCGGCGGCCCACGCACGCAGCACCTCCACGTTCCGGCGGGCCGCGGCGGGCAGCGCCGACGGATCGACGTACGCCGGGTCGAGCGCCAACTCGGCCTCGTCGACGACGACTTGGACCCCGGGGAGCGAGCCGAGCTCGCGCAGTTCCTTGGTGGTGAAGCGGGCCTGCGAGGGCCCGCGCCGCCCGACCATGTACACGTCCCGCACCCGGCTGGCGGCGAGGGTCCCGAGCGCGGCCTGCGGGATGTCGGTGGGCGCGAGCTCGGCGGCGCCGCGGGCCAGCATCCGCGTCACGTCCACCGCCACGTTCCCCACGCCGATGGTGACGGCCGTGCGCACATCGCGTACGAAACCGTCGTCACGCGCGTCCGGATGCGCGCTGTACCAGGCGACGAAGTCGGTCGCCGACCAGCTGCCGGGCAGGTCCTCGCCGGGCACCCCGAGCCGGCGGTCGGCAGCGGCGCCCACGCAGTAGACGACCGCGTGGTAGAGGCCGAGCAGTGTCGCGGGCGGCAGCGCGGGGCCGATGCCGACGCCGCCGAGGAAGCGCACCCGCTCGTCCTCGAGCACGGCGCGCAGATTGTTCTGGAGCGACTTGATCTTCTCGTGGTCGGGCGCGACGCCGTAGCGCACCAGGCCGTACGGGCACGGCAGCCGGTCGAGCACATCGACCCGGACGTCCGGGACGCGGACCTGCTGCACGAGGCTCTGGGCGGTGTAGACCCCGCTCGGCCCCGAACCGACGACGGCGATGTGCGGCACGGGCGGCTCCTTCCGCTGATGCTGCAGGGCGGTCTGCTCTCAGCATGGCACCGCGAGGTGCGGCGGGGGAGTGGTCGTCTGCGCGCCCTCAGCGACCAAGTGTGATCACAGGGTTACCGTTCATCTGTGCTGGAGAGTTCATTCTTTGATGCTTTCGATCAATATCGACCGAACAGTTCCGTCTCTGAGTGGCCGCAGGGGGAGATCCACGGGCACGATCCGGCCGCGGGGGAGTCGGAACAGGGCTGGGGCACCGAGCCGCGAGGGGAGTCCCCGCCACCGTGGTGCCACATCCGGCTCACCTTCGGCGACGGCGCGCATGTGGACATGCTGGCCGTGGTCGCGGACGGCCGGGGCTGCATCGATGACGGGCGCGCGCAGCCGCCGCTCACCCCCGGCGAGTTCGCCGTGCTCGGGGAGGGGGCCGGGGGTCCGGCAGGGGACGACTGCCGGGTCGTCGACGGGCAGCAGGCCGGCACCCGGGCCGACGTGGAGCCCCGCGGCGCCTGCGAGGCGGCGGCCGCGCAGCCGGTGGGCCGCCGTGCCCGCCCGGCCCGGCCGCGCGGCGTGGAAGGACGGCGCGTCGTCGCCGAGATCTATCGCGGCGCGCAGCAGGAGGGCCGCGACCCCGTCCTCGCCGTCATGTGCGCGACCGGCCACAGCCGCCGCAAGTCGCTGCGGCTGATCGCGGCGGCGCGGGACGCGGGCTTCCTGGCGCCGCGTCACAACCGGCGATGAGAGGTCCCGTACGACCGGTCGTGAGAAGTCCCGTACGACTGGAGACCGCAGTCCCCGTCAGGACATCTCCCGCATCCGGCTGATCTCGGAGGTCTGCTGCGCGATCACGTCGTCGGCCATCTCCTCGACCTGCACGTCGTTCCCGTCGCTCTTGACCTCGGTCGCCATGGTCACCGCCCCCTGGTGGTGCGTGATCATCAGCTTCAGGAACAGGGCGTCGAAAGCCTTCCCGCGGGCGGCCCGCAACTTCTTCAGCTGCGCCTCGGTCGCCATCCCCGGCATCGCCTCGTGCCCGGCGTGCCCCGACGCCGCCTCCTCGCGGCCGTGGCGCTTCAGCCAGCCGCGCATCGTCTCGATCTCCGGCGCCTGCGCCGCGGAGATGCGCTCCGCGAGCCGCTTGACCCGGGTCGACTCGGCCTGTTCCGGGGCGAGTTCGGTCATCACCAGCGCCTGCTCGTGATGCTGGATCATCATCTGGGCGTACGTGACGTCCGCCGAGTTGGGGCCCTCGTCGGCGTTCCGCTTCTGCGCGTCCTTCGCCGACAGCGTCTCGGCCGCCTCTCCCGGCTTGCCCGGGGCGATCACCGAAGGCCCGCTCGACGCAGGCGAGTTGGCGTCGTCGGAGCCCCCTGAGTCGCACCCGGACAGCCCCAGCGCCGCCGCCACGATCAGCGCGGCAACAGCAACTTTCATGACGATCGCGTTGCCATCTATTGATCTGTGCATGAGGAAGACGATACTCGGGGGATCCGTGAACCGTTCACGTATGTACGACGTCACCGTCAACCAGGGAGACAACAGTGACCCTGTTGCAGAACTCCGCCCGAACGCGTCGCAGACGCCTGGGAGTTGCCGCCGCCGCGGCCGGACTGCTCGGCGCGCTGCTCGCCGCGGGACCCGTGTCGGCGACCCCCGACCCGGGCGACAGGTCCGCGGCGCCCAAGAGCGTCTCGCGGAGCACCGAGGCCGAGGCAGAGGCGGCGATCGCCGCCGGTGAGATACCCGGCCAGGACGAGATCGTCCACTCGGCCAACATCGAGCACCTCACCAACATCCCCAAGGACGCGCTCCCCGGCCTCAACACGGACCTCGCGTTCCAGGGCAAGTACGCCTTCGCCGGCAACTACGACGGCTTCCGCATCTTCGACCTGAGCGACCCGAAGGCCCCGAAGACCGTCGCCCAGGTCCTGTGCCCGGGCTCCCAGAACGACATCTCGGTCTCCGGGAACCTGCTGTTCCTGTCCACGGACAGCTCCCGCAGCGACAACTCGTGTTCCTCCACCACCCAGCCGGCGACCGAGAAGTCGTCCTGGGAGGGCATGAAGGTCTTCGACATCAGCGACAAGACGAACCCGAAGTACGTCGCCGCCGTCGAGACCGCCTGCGGCTCGCACACGCACACCCTGGTGCCGAAGAAGAGCAACGTCTACATCTACGTCTCCTCGTACTCGCCGAGCGCGACGTTCCCCGACTGCCAGCCGCCGCACGACGGCATCTCCGTCATCAAGGTGCCGCGCAACGCGCCCGAGAAGGCCGCGGTCGTCAACTTCCCCGTCCTGTTCCCCGGTGAGGGCCCGGACGGCGGCGGCAACCCGGGCGCGCCCACCAACCCGGGCGTCTCCAAGACCACCGGCTGCCACGACCTCACGGTCCTGCCCTCCAAGGACCTGGCGGCGGGCGCCTGCATGGGCGACGGCATCCTGTTCTCCATCGCGGACCCGGAGAACCCGAAGGTCATCGACCGGGTCCAGGACAACGTGAACTTCGCGTTCTGGCACTCGGCGACCTTCAACCAGAAGGCGAACAAGGTCGTCTTCACCGACGAGCTCGGCGGCGGCGGCGCGGCCACCTGCAACGAGGCCATCGGCCCGCACCGTGGCGCCGACGGCATCTACGACATCGTCGGCAAGGGCGACAAGCGCAAGCTCGTCTTCAAGAGCTACTTCAAGATCCCGCGCCACCAGGCCGACACCGAGAACTGCGTCGCGCACAACGGCTCGCTCATCCCGGTCAAGGGCAAGGACATCATGGTCCAGGCCTGGTACCAGGGCGGCGTCTCGGTCTGGGACTTCACCGACTCCACCCGCCCCAAGGAGATCGGCTACTTCGAGCGCGGCCCGCTGTCCACCGACACCATCAGGACCGGCGGCTCCTGGTCGGCGTACTACTACAACGGTTTCATCTACTCGAACGACATCGCCAAGGGCTTCGACGTCCTGAAGCTCAGCGACCCGCGCACGGACCCGGCCAAGAAGATCCACCTGGGCGAGCTGAACGTCCAGACGCAGCCGGACTACTTCGGCTGACCGTCGTCCGCGTTCGGGGCCAGCGGTTCGAAGTAGCGTGAGAAATCGGCCGCACGGCCGTGTTCGGGGCTCTCGTCGGGCGGGGCGTCATCGGCGTCGCCGCCCGGCGGGAAGCCCTGTTCCCATCCCAGGCCGTACCGCCGGAACAGCTCGGCCCGCATGACCCGCAGCGGCATCGGGGCGCCCGGCACGAGCATCGCGAAGACGCCGCCCATGAGCACGGCGCGCAGCATCGGATAGTCCGTGTCGACGTCCATCGTCCCGTGCCGTACGACCGTGTCCCGCAACAGCGCCGCGAGCCGCTGCTGCTCGGCGCACTGCACGAACCCTTCCGCCTGCAGGATCCCCGCCATGTGCGTCCGCATGAGCACGGGCTGGTCGCGGGCGAGCCCGAGGATCGCGTCGATCGCCCGCGCGAGCCGCTCGTCCCCGTCGCTCTCCGCGGGCCGCGGCTCCCGCTCCAGGGCCTCCTGGAGCGTCCGGTTCATCAGCCGGTGCACCGCGGACTGGAGCAACTGCCGCTTGCCGGGGAAGTAGTACGAGACCAGCCCCCGTGCCGACCCCGCCCGGTCCGCGATGTCCCCGAGGGTCGTCGCGTCGTACCCGCGCTCCCCGACGAGTTCCAACGTCGCCTGCAGAAGCCGTTCGCGGGAACGTCGGCGCAACTCCTCATTGACCGATGCGCTGCGGGGGGACATTCTTGACTCCTGCGTTGACTGGCTCGCAGCCAACTATACTCAGCGCGTCCAGGCCACCGGCCCCTCGGGGCGAGGTGCGCTTGGTCAGGCCGGCCGTATCGGGCGACGCGGGGGATCGTCCGATACGGCCGCCCCACGACCGGCCCCCGGACGGTGTCGGCGCCGCCCGGGGGCCGGTGCTTTTTCCGGCGTGCGGTCGCTCGGCACGTTCCGGGAGGGAGAAGACACGGGCGCCCCCGTGGCCCAGGATCGCTCCACGATGACCCACTACGACACGTACGGCACCGCCACCCACACCCCGAGCGAGCTGATCCGCCTCGTCACCAGCCGCATCGCGGTCTTCACCGAGCGAGACAGCTTCTACCGCGGCGTCCATCACCGCGCCGAGGCGCGTACGGGCGCATCGAGATCCAGCCGAACGAGGTCCCCGGGGACGACGGCGAGGACGAGCTCTACGCCGAGGAACATCCGGCGGTCCGGGTCCTCCTGCTCACCAGCACCCCGGCCCCGGACCGGTCCCTCCACGCCCGCCTGGCCGCCATCCCGGGTCTCGCCCACCTGAGCCACGAATCCTGGTGAGCCACGGCCCCTGCATGCGGCCCCCTGCATACGGCCCCGGGACATGGCCCCTGAATCTCGGCGCGCGCCCGCCCCGGAGCCTTCATAGAGTGGGCGTGTGACACGCAAGGCCTACCCCGGACATCTCGTCACCGTCTCCTTCGACGGGGCGCGGTGTCTGCACGCCGCCGCCTGCGTACGAGGGCTGCCGCAGGTCTTCGACACCGAGCGGCGGCCCTGGATCCAGCCCGACGCGGCGCCGGCCGACGAGGTCGCGGAGGTCGTGCGGCGCTGTCCCTCCGGCGCCCTGCGCTACGAACTCGTCGACGGGACAGTGGAGTTGCCGCCGGCCGCCACGTCCATCGAGCGCACGCCGGACGGGCGCCTCGTGATGCGCGGTGACCTGCGCATCCGCTGGACGGACGGCGAGAGTGAGGGCGACGGCGGAGGCGAGGCCGTCGAGGTCCGGGCCACCCTGTGCGGCTGCGGCCGGAGCGGGAACCAGCCCTACTGCGACCACGCGGGACCCTGCGGAGCCGCCTGACCCGGACCGGCCCTCACACCAGGTCGAGCACAGGCCGCAGCGCGTCGGGCCGCTCCTCCGCCGGCAGATGGTCCACGAAGTGCACCGCGCAGCCGATCGCCGCCGCCCCCGCGTCCGCGCGCCGGTCGTCCCCGACCATCAGGACGTCACCCGGCGCCGCACCGAGCGCCTCGCACGCGGTCGCGAACAGCCGCGCGTCCGGCTTGGTCACGCCGTGCCGGTACGACATCACGTACGTGTCGACGTAACGGTCGAGACCGTGAGCGACGAAGACCGGCCGCAGGTCCCAGCCGATGTTGCTCACGACCCCCACGAGGATGCCCCGCTCCCGCAGGCCTGCCAGGACGTCGGGCGCGTCGGGGTACGGGCGCCAGGCCGCCGGGTCCATGTGGCGGTCGTACAGGGCGTCGTAGAGCCGCTCGTCCGGCAGCGGCACGGTGCGCGCCAGGCCGGTGTACGCGGCGCGGTGCCGTGACGCGTCCACGTCGCGCACCGCGATGAGTTCCGTGAGGTGCTCCGGTACGACGACATGGTCCGTGGTGCCGCCGGGCAACGCTCCCGCCTCGTGCAGCCCCCGCGCCGCGCGCGTGAACTCCTCGTCGGACAGCGTCAGTTCACTGGCGTCGAGGACCGCGCGCAGCCACGACTCAGTCGACTCGATGCGGAAGAGCGTCCCGGAGAAGTCGAAGAGCACCGCTTTGATCGTCATACCGTCGATCCTGCGCGGCGCCCAACTCGCTGGTCAAGGGCGCTCGTAGGGGCCACGCCACTTCTCGTACGCGGTGGTGGACTCGGCCACGAGCAGCGCCCCGAGCAGCCAGCCGCCCAGCACGTCCGAGGGCCAGTGCACGCCCAGCCACAGCCGGGTCAGGCCGACGCCGAGCACCGAGACGGCCGATACCGCCAGCGCCGTACGCCACAGGACGGGCCCCGCCCCGGCGCGCCGCAGCAGCCACAGGACCAGGCCGCACACGACGGCCGCCGTCATCGCGTGCCCCGAGGGGAACGCCGCGTAGTGCGCCGAGTCCACCGGATCGGGCCACGTGGGCCGCGGCCGGTCGACCGCCGCCTTGAGGCCCTGCTGCACCAGCGAGCCGACCAGGCACGTCGCCGCCACCCACCCCGCGAGCACCCAGGCCCGCAGCCGCCACACGAGACCCACGACGATCAGCGAGATCAGCAGCCTCATGGTCCAGGGATCCCACACCCAGTCGGTGAGGATGCGGCTGGCGTGCGTGACGCCCGGTTCGTCGACGGCCCCCCGGTGGAGGGTGCGTACGACGTCGGAGTCCACCTCCATCAGCGGACTCCAGCGGACCGCCACGAGGACGGTCAGGAGGACGCAGGGGAGCGCGAGCGCCGCCGTCAGGGTGGTGCCGGGGCGCCGGCTGGGGCGGGTCGGGGTGTCGAGCCGTGCCGGGTGCATGGGAAAGATCCTCGCCCATCGGCCGGGGAGCGGGCCAGCAGGGCGTCGTCGCGGTGGATGGTGCTAGCCGAGTGCCCGCAATCCGGGAACGAACGTCACCAGAAGCGGGACGAGTGGAACCAGCGCCGCGGCCGCCGTCAGACGCAGCCGGCGCGCCGGGGTCAGCCGCGAAGGGGGAGCGAGCAACCGGTCCACGCGGTGCGGCAGATGTGCCTGCGGCGTGGGGCACGGGCCGCCGAACACACCGCGGTCCTCGTTCAGCTCGACCAGGGCCAGTGCGATGGTCAGCCGCCCGAAACGGCGCGACGCCACATCGTCCGCCGCCAGTTCGACCAGGTGGTGCATCTCGTCGCGGAACGCGGCGAACACCGGGACCTGCGGGAACCCGCTCGCCAGCGCGCCCGAGCAGTGCAGCAGCCAGTCGTGCCGCCAGCGCGCGTGCCCCATCTCGTGCGCGAGGACGGCATCGAGCTGACGGCCTTTCAGCCGACGCAACGCGGCCGTGGTGATGACGAGTTGAGGAGTCGCCCCGGGCAGCCACCACGCGTCGGGCCGCTCGCCCTCCAGGACCACGAGCCGATCCGATCCGGGCTCCTCGCCGGGCAACAGCGGTGAACGGACCAGGAGTTCGGCCCGCCGCCACCGGCGCCGCGTCCGCGACCTGAGCACCTCGCGCACCAGCATCGCCCCCGTCCACACCCCGCCGAGCGCGAGCGCCACGGCCACGGCCGCCGCCCAACCTCCGGTGGCGCGCAGGGCGTACGCGTCCACCACGGCATGCGGCGCGGGCGCGAACAGATGCCCGCGCACGGCCTGCCAGGCTGCCGCCGCGCTGAGCGTCATCGACAGGGCGCAGCACATGAGCACGGCCGCCACGACGCACTGCCACACCCACAGCGCGACGATCGGCTCCCGCTCGGGCCAGTCCGCCCGCGCGAGCAGGCGCGGGGCGACGACAGCGAGAAGGGTGCCGAGCAGCAACAGTGCTACGGGGACCGTCATGGCCGTCACCCTATGAGTCGCCTGCTACCCGGCGGTATGGCCCAGCCCCCCAAGTGACGCACGCCACGGTTTCCCGGTCCGCCCCGCATGCCCTTCGGCACACCGGGAACCCGTCGACCCGTACACGCACCAGCGAAAGAGGTGAGTGCCATGAGCGACCCCGGCAACACCGACTTCTACCACCGTTCCCCCGGCGCGAAGCTACCGGAGGACCGCCCCCGCGGCGGCGGCCCCACCCGCCCCGTCAAACACCGCGGCCCCCTCGCCACGGCAGCCCTCATCGCCGTGGTCGTCCTGGTGATCCTGGTCGGGATCGCGCTGTTCCCGTGAGATCGCGCCCTGATCTGCCGTGCCGGTCCCAGCCATGGCGCGGCACAACACCTCGTCCGGCGTCGTCCGCTCACATCGTGAGCAGCATCGCCACCATCCCGATCCCCATCGAGAGCCGGCACGCCCGCGCCAGCTCCGGGCGGTCGCCCCACCCCGGGGCCGGCACGCCGCCCCCGCCCGCCGGCTGCGCGACGGGTACGAGTCGCGCGCCCGACCACAGCACGTACCCGGCGAAGTAGACGAGCAGCAGTCCGGTCAGCAGGGGAGCGCCCGAGGGGGCGCCGTGGTGGGTGTGGGTCGCGGGGCGGGCCGCCATCGCCACCGCCATGTAGGCCATCGCGAACGTCCCCGCCAGATGGTGCAGGTGATGCGCCCCGGCCCGTGACGCCCACAGGGCGCGGAGCGCGGAGGCGCCGAACACCACGGCGTACAGCAGCCAGGCCCAGCGCGGTGGCGTGACGACCGCCGCCGGGACCGCCATCAGCGCCATGCCGAACCCCATCAGCGCCTCGGCGCCCGCCGTGCGGCGCTGTTCCTCGACGCCGCTGCGCATCCGCAGCAGGCAGTACGCGCCGGTCGCCGCGCAGAGCGCGACGAGCAGCCAGGCGGCCGACATCGGTCCGTGCACCGGGTCCCCCTTGTCGTCGGCTCCGGTCTCCGTACCCGGTCTAGATGCCCGGGCGCGCGGGGGCGTAAGGCGGCGCAGGGGAGCACGGGCGGTCGCGTGGGGGCGGTGAGCAGCCTCAGGGGGCGGTGCGGCAAGGCAGTGTTTTACGAGTAAAACACCTGCTAAGGTTTTTGTATGAGCAGCACACCCCCGTCCCCCCGTGCCCTGTCCGTGCCTCGTCTCCCGCTCGCCGGAGTGCTGCGTCCGAACAAGCCCGTCGACATCTGGTTCAAGCCCGCCACCAGCGCCGTCGTCGCGACCGGGATCCCGAACCTCACGCTGCTCGCCCTCGGCCGGCTCGACCTCGTGATGTACACGATGGCCGGCAGCCTGTGCGCCCTGTACGGACACAACCTGCCCTACGCCGCTCGCGCCCGCGCCCTGGCCTGGGTGGTGCTCGGCATGTTCGCGAGCGTCGCCGTCGCGCTCGTCGGCGCCTCGCTCACCTCGTCCGCCGGCGTGCTCGTCACGATCGGAGCGGTGCTCGCCGCCGCGCAGAAGGCGCTGTGCGACGCCACGCGCATCGGACCGCCGGGACATCTGATCTTCACGTTCATCAGCTCCGCCACCCTGTTCGCGCCGCAGACCCTCGGGCAGGTACCGGGGCACCTCGCGCTGCTGCTCGGCGCAGGCGCCCTCGCCTGGCTCGTGGGCATGGCCCCCGCGCTCGTCCGCCCCCACGGCCCTGAGCGCCGCGCCACCGCCCGCGCGCTGAACGCCGCCGCCGCGTACACCGAGCGGCCCGACCACGCCCCCGCCCGCGGAGCCGCCGCGGCCGCCGTGCACGCCGCCTGGCAGTCGCTGCTCGCCACCGGCGCCCGCACCCAGGCCCGCCGGGCCCTGGAGCGCCTCGTCGTACGCGCCGAGGTAGCCATCGCCGCGCCGGGCGACACCGACGCCGCACAGCTGCGCGCCTGGGCCACGGGGCTGCGCGGCTCCGGCGCCGTCCCGCGCCCCGAGCGGATCGCCGGTATGGACGACGAGCTGCTCGGCATCGAGGCCGAACTCGCCGACGGCGCACCGTCGTTGTGGCGCCGGATCGGCCCGGGTTCACCGCTGCTGCCCATCGCCCTGCGCACGTTCATCGGCTGCGCCCTCGCGGGACACGTCTCCCTCGCCCTCGGTATCGGCAAGCCGTACTGGGCCCTGGTCACCGCCGCCTCGCTGTACCAGGCCAACGTGACGCTGACCTGGAGCCGCGGCGTGCAGCGCGTCGTCGGCAACCTCGCGGGCGTGCTCGTCTTCGCCGCCGTCGCCCCGGTGGCCCACCTCAACCAGGCCGCCCTGGTCCTGTTCTGCCTCGCCTTCAACTTCGGGGCCGAGGCGCTCATCACCCGCAACTACTGGCTCGGCAGCCTCTGCGTCACGCCGATGGCGCTGCTCGTCACCGAGTTCGCCCGGTTCCAGGAGCCCGGCGAGCTGATCACCGACCGTGTGGTGGACACCCTGGTCGGCGCCGTCGTCGGCGTGGTCGCCGCCGTCGCCGTGACGAACCGCCGGGCGGGTGACCAGATCGAGCGGTCCCTGGAGCGGGTGGACGCCGCCCGGGCCGCCGCCGAGCGCACCCTCGCCCTGGCTGCCCCCGGCCACGCCGCCCTGGAGACGACCCGCCGCACCCTCGCCGCCGCCCTCGTGGAGCTGCGCGCCGCCGCCGACACCGCCGCCGGAGAATGGTGGCAGCGCGCCCTGCCCGAGGACCGGGTGGTCACCGCCGAGCAGGCCGGACACCGTACCCTCGCTGCGACGGTACGGCGCCAGGCGTCCGGCTCCGTCGACGAGAGTGCGGGCGAGCCGAGCGCCGCCCGCGGGTAGCGGTCGAGGAAGGTCCGGGCAGGCAGGCATGAGCACGCAGCGAGACACGGCACGGGCGGCAGCGCGGCCGCACGACACCGTGTCGTCCGTCGTCCAGCAGTGGAAGGCCGTCCACCCTGGCATCGACACAGGGCCGATGGAGATCATCGGCCGGATCAACCGGTGCGCCGCCCTGCTCCAGCAGGCGGAGGACGCCCCGCTGCGCCACGCGGGCCTGACCCGCTCCGAGTTCGACCTGCTCGGCACGCTGCGGCGCACCGGACGCGAGCTGACCCCCGGGGACCTCGCCCGCGAGACGTTCGCCTCCGGCGCGGCCGTCACCAAGCGCCTGAAGCAGTTGGAGGCCCGCGGCCTGGTCGTGCGCCGCGGGGACACCCGCGACCGGCGCGTCTCCCACCTGAGCCTCACCGACGAGGGCCGCTCCCTGGTCGACGAGATCCTGCCGCGGCAGCTCGCGTACGAGTCGACGGTCCTCGCGGGCCTGGACGGTGGCCGGGACACCGAACTCAGCGCGCTGCTCGGCGAGTTGCTGTCCCAGCTCGAAGGCCGCCTGGGCGGTCCGCGGGCGTGAGCCCCGCGAAAGCCGGCCGTACTACCCCTGGTTCAGCGGCAGTTCGGGCTTCTCGGGTGCCATCGACCGCCCCGCGACCTCCGCGCTGACCACCTTCTGGATCTCTTCCGGTGACAGATAGGCGTCCGTCATCTCGAAGTCCTTGAGGGTGGCCGGCCGGTGCCGCTGGAACCCGGTGCGCACGAAGTCGTCGCCCGCGACCGCGTTGAGCCCCCAGTTCGCCGCGGTACGGAACCGGGCCGTCAGCGTGCGCAGCGCCCCCAGGTGGTAGCCGCGCGCGACGATCTGCGCCGGGAGCCCGGTCAGCTGCACGCCCATCGGCTTCGACACGGCCTGGATGCCGCCCAGGTCGACGACGAGGCCGAGGTCCTTGTGGCGGTACGGGGCGAGCGGCGTGCCGCGCACCGCCGCGAGGACGTTGCGGGCCGCGGCCCAGCCCTGCCGCATCGCGTGCTGGGCGGTCGGCGGGCAGATCGCGTCGCCGCCCTTGGCGACGTCGGGGACGGCCGCCGCATCACCGAGCGCGAACACACCGTCGAGGCCGGGCACGGTCAGCTCCGGAGTGACGACGAGCCTGCCCCGGTTGGTCTCCGCGCCGAGCGTCGCGATCAGCGGACTCGGCGCGACACCGGCCGTCCAGATCAGCGTGTGGCAGGGCAGTTCCCGGCCGTCGGTCAGCGTCACGGTGTCCTCGGTGACCTTGGCGACGGACACCCCGAGCGACACGTTCAGGCCGCGGCGTTGCAGGATCGCCATCGCCTTGTCGCCGAGCCGATCGCCGAGTTCCGGCATCAACTTCGGTGCCACGTCGACGAGATGCCACTTGATGTCGCGCGGATCGAGCCCCGGGTACCGCTTCACCGCGGCGGTCGTCAGACGCTGGAGATACGCGGCCGTCTCCGTCCCCGCGTACCCGCCGCCGACGACCACGAACTGCAGCCGTGCCTCCCGCTCGGCCGGGTCCGAGCTGGCCGCCGCCAGGTCCAGCTGGGAGATCACGTGGTCCCGGATCCAGGCGGCCTCGGCGAGCGTCTTCACGCCGACCGCGTACTGGTCGACACCCGGGATGTCGAACTGCCGGGTGACACTGCCCGGCGTCAGCACGAGGTGGTCGTAGCGCTCGACGGTCGTCTCGCCGTTGATCTTCCGTACGACGACGGCCTTCGCCTTCGGGTCCACGCCGACGGCGCCGCCCGGGATGATCGAGGTCCGCCGCAGCATCCGGCGCAGCGGCACGGCCACGGACTGCGGCGTGAGGACGCCGGACGCGACGTGGGGGAGCAGCGGCAGATACAGCTGGTGGTCCATCGGTGAGATCAGCTTGAGGACCGCCTCGCCGGGCTTCAGCTCCTTCTCCAGCTTGTGGGCACACTCCATCCCGGCGAACCCACCGCCCACGATCAGGATCCTGGGCACGGTCGAGGTACGGGGGGTGTTCGTGTTCCGGGGAGTGGTCATCTCGGATCTCTCCTGGGCTGGACGGTGTGCGGACAGGCGAGGAGCGTTGCCGGTCATAGGTATCCGAATCGGCGCCGCCGAATCCCGTCACTCAGCGCCATCCTCCGGCGTACGGGACGAAGCCGCACGTCAGCGTGGTCCGCCAGGTCGACTTTTCAAGATATCGACATTCCTAGATCCCGGGCCGGTACCGGATCGGATGGCGCTCCGGCACCTCCACGAGGACGATCCGGCAGCCGTCCGGGTCCGCGATCCACATCTCGACGAGCCCCCACGGCTCCGCGACCGGCTCCCGCAGCACCCGCACCCCGGCCGCCACGAGCTCCTCGTGCGCCGCCCGCACGTCCGCCACCTGGAGCCACAGCTGCACCCCGGGCGCCGCGGGTTCCTCCGCCCGCCCCGACACCTCCAGGAACCCGCCGCCGAGGAAGTACACCGTGCCCCGCTCGGGCCCGGTCCCGAACTCCCGGTAGACGGCGAGCCCCAGCGTCTCGCCGTAGAACGTGCGCGACCGCTCCGGATCGCCGGGACGGATCAGAACCCTGCTGCTCAGTACGTGAACCATGCCGACGCACACTAGTGCGGCCGGGTTAACCTCGACGGCGCCGACAGGCCCACAGCCGTACGAGATCGGAGAGCACTCCATGACCGCCGCCCTGACCTACCGTGATGCCGTCCCCGAGGACGTCGACGTGCTCGTCGCGCTCGTCGAGTCGGCCTACCGCGGGGACTCCAGCCGCACCGGCTGGACCACGGAGGCGGACATCCTGGAGGGGCAGCGCACCGACCCCGAGGGCGTGCTCGACGTCATCAAGGACCCCGACAGCCGGCTGCTCACCGTGGAGCGCGACGGCACGGTCGTCGCCTGCTGCCAGCTGGAGCACCGCGGGGACCACGCCTACTTCGGGATGTTCGCCGTCAGCCCGGCCCTCCAGGGCGCCGGACTCGGCAAGGAGATCATCGCGGAGGCGGAGCGCGCGGCGGCCGCGACGTGGGGCGTGCGCGAGATGCACATGACCGTGATCTCCGTACGCGAGGAACTCATCGCCTGGTACGAGCGCCGCGGCTACCGCCGTACGGGAAAGATGAGCCCCTTCCCGTACGGCGACGAGCGCTTCGGCATCCCGCAGCGCGCGGACCTTCAGTTCGAGCTGCTGGTCAAGCCGCTGGTGTGACGGCCCGCGTCACGCGGTGAAGCGGCCGGTGCGCTTGATCTCGGGGTAGTCGGTGGTCGCCCCGTCCAGACCGAGCGCCCGTACGAGACGCAGGTCGTCCTGGGTGTTCACGACCCAGCCGATGATCCGCAGGTCGGCCTTGCGGGCGTGCTCCACGATCTCCTGCGTCAGACGCCGGATGTTGAGCACGAGCGTCGTCGCGCCGACGGCCTGCGCCCGCTCCACCACGTCCGTGCCGTAACGGCTGGCGACCAGCGCCGTGCGGACGCCGGGCACGAGCCGGGCGATCTCCGCGACCGCCTCGTCGTGGAACGAGATCACCTCGACGCGGTGCACCAGATCGCGGCGGAGCATCACCTCGGCGAGCGCCCGCGCCGCCGCCGTCGTCTTGATCTCCGCCTGGAGCGGGGCGCTGACCGCGTCGAGCACCTCCTCGAAGACCGGCACCCGCTCCCCGCGCCCCGCGTCGAGCGTGCGCAGCTCGGCGAGGGTCTTCTCGGCGATCGGCCCCTTGCCGTCGGTCGTGCGGTCCACATCGGCGTCGTGCATGACGACGAGGGCGCCGTCCTTGCTCAGGTGCAGATCGAGTTCGATGAGGTCAAGGCCCTCGCGCTGCGCGGCGACGAAGGACCGGAGGGTGTTCTCGGGTTCGACACCCATCACTCCGCGATGCCCGATGGTGAGGAAGTTCAAGGTCGTCTCGCTTCCGTCGACGGCTGCTCGACTTGGAAGCTTAGGGCCTGTCCGGAGGATCAGGTCGCGGCTTGGGCGCCCCGCACCTTGTTGCGCCGCAGATGCGCGTGGCTGATCCCGCGTCCGCGGCAGGATCCTCCGGGCAGGTCCTAACGGTGCGACTCGGCGACGGAGCCACTGCGGCGCGGGTGAGTGGAGTCGCCCGCTCTGGCGCCGACGACGCCGAGGATCAGTCCGGTGATGACGGCGGCGACGAGGACGGCACGGGTGCTCACGGCTGACGCACTCCCAGCGGTACGGGACAGGAACCCGGCCCGTCCTACCCGCACGGTCACCGCCGGCGCGAGTCTCGTCACTCGGCGGTGGGCGCGTCGGGGGCGGCGTTGACGGTGCCGTGCGCGAGGGCGTCGAGGTCCGCCAACATGCCCTGCGTCAGCTCCACTTCGGAGACCAGATGGCGTTCGCTCCAGCGCAGCGCGATCTGCGGATGCGCCCACGCCTCCACACCGTCGGCCCGCGCCAGCGCATCGCGCACCTCCTTCAACTCGCCCTCCGCGTGCGCCAGATGCTCCTCGACGAGAGCGCGAAGCCGCTCCGGAGCGGCGAGATGGCCGAGCCACACGCGCAGGACCACCGGGTGCCTGAGCGAGACGGCGCCCACGTCCTCACCGCCGGCCGCCCACGCGGCGAGCGCGTCCCGGCCCGCCTCCGTGATCGCGTACGCCCGCTTCGCCCGCGGCTCCTCGGGCCCCGAACGCCGCGACGTCACGTATCCGAGCCCTTCGAGGCGGCGCAGCTCCGCGTAGATCTGGCTGAAGGCGGGCGCACCGTAGAAGAAGCGCAGCGAGGCGTCCGCCCACTTCTTCAGCTCGTAGCCGGTCCGCTCACCGGGGAAGGACAGCAGGCCGAGCACGGCCCAGGCGGTCGGCGGCAGCGGCGAGTTCGGCATGGGTCCGCATTGAAGTGAGCGGGGGCCGCGGGCGCAAGAGGCCTACGCGCGCCGCAGTCGGGCTGCGAGGTGGTGCTGCGACGGCTGCCCCATCGCCGCCATGTCGTGCGTGAACGCCAGAGTGCTGTCGTCCTCCAGGGTGTAGCGGCGGCGGGTCGACTCCACGTCCTTGGCGGTCGGCGTGCAGGCCACCTGGTGCGAGGCGAGGTCGACGGCGCCCTCGGCCGCGCTGCCGACGGCGATCTCCGCGATGCCGGTGGGCTGCGTGATCAGCGCCTCCACGCGCCCGTCGGGCTGCATCCGCCACCAGCCGCTCTCGCGCGCGGCGGGCCGCACGGGCGCGTCGTCGCCGTCGATCAGCCAGGCGCGTGCCTCGTAGTGCAGGAAGGGGCGGCCGTCGTGGCTGAACGTGACTTCCTGCGCGTACGTGAACTCCCCGTCGATCGTGGGGTATTGACCGCTCCCGCGGCCCCGCCAGGTGCCGAGCAGGCCGAGTACGGGTGCCAGGTTGGCGTGCGGCGCGGGCGCTCCGTCCGGACGGAGGCTGTCGCGGTACGGGTAGTCGGGGGCGGGGTCGAACACGGGTGGCTCCTGGCGGTCGGTCGGGCGGCGTACTGGGGGGCCAGGGTATGCGGGGCGCGCAGCGTCGTACGTCTTCCCATCTCTGACGGTTCGTCATATAGCTATTAGTCATATGGAGGTGCCACCGACCCCCGGGAGCCACCGTGAAGTTCTCCGTCATCTTCGAGGCCCAGCTCGCCGACCCCACCGTCGAGCGGGAGCACCAGCTCTTCCACGACTGCGTCGAACAGGCCATCCTCGCCGAGGAGATGGGGTTCGACCGGATCTGGGCGGTCGAGCACCACTCCCTGAAGTGGTACGCCCACATGTCCGCCCCCGAGATCTTCCTGACGTGGGTCGCGGCCCGCACGTCCCGCATCCGCATCGGGCACGGCGTGGTCTGCATGCCGTTCCGGTTCAACCACCCGGCGCGCGTCGCCGAGCGGGCGGCCACCCTCGACCTGCTCTCCGGCGGCCGGCTCGACCTCGGCGCGGGCCGCGGCGGCACGGTGCAGGAGACGTCCTTGTGCGGCGTCGACAGGGAGCGGACGGCCCAGGAGGTCGAGGAGGCGCTGCGGATCATCGGAAAGGCCTGGGAGAAGGAGGAGTTGGAGCACCACGGGCCGCTCCTCGACATCGACCCGCACCCGATCCTGCCCCGCCCGGCGCAGACCCCGCACCCTCCGCTGTTCCTCGCGTGCAGCCGTACGGACACGCTGCGCCAGGCGGCCGAACTAGGCGTCGGCGCCCTGGTGATGGGCTTCGCGGGGCCCGAATCGATCGCGGAGATGCGCGGGGCCTACGACGCCGCGATCGCCGCCCGCACCCCCGAACGCTTCGTGTCGTCCGTCGTCAACGACCACTTCTCGGTGCTGTGCCCCACGATCGTCCTGGACGACGGCGAGCGCGCCCGCGGCATCGGCATCCGCGGCCAGCGCTTCTTCGCGCAGTCGATCGGGCACTGGTACGGGGGAGCGGGCATCCCCGACGAGGCGGTCGTCGACGGCGCGGACGAGGCGGCGGAGATGAGCCGGGCCGCGGAACAGGTCGTGGCCCGGCTCAACGAACAGCACATCCCGGTCCGCCCGACGGCGACGGCCACGTTCAACGCGGACCACGCGTACGGCACCGCCGCCGACGCCATCACCTACGTGGAACGCCTCCGGGACGCCGGCGCGGACGAGATCATGTGCCTGATCCAGATGGGGACGGTGCCGCAGGAGGCGTGCATGGAGACGCTGCGGCAGTGGGGGGAGACGGTGATCCCGTATTTCCGGCGGGCGTTGTGACGCAAGGGCCAGAAGGGCCGGAGGGCCGAACGGGGATCCCGTGGAGGCGAGGGTGCGCTGCGGCGCCGATAGACGAGCACCACGTGGCGCGGTCCGTGAATTGTTCGCAGTCGACACCGAGGTCGCCCACCTCGGACTCGCGATCACGGTCGTCGTTTGCGTCGTCATCGGCGTCGTCGGGACGCCCGAGGCCGGCGCCGTGGTCGGGGCGGTCTTCGCCGCCTGGTTTCTGCCGGCGCTCGGCTTCGACTTCCTCACCGGAAGGGGTGGCCCCGCCGCCTTTCTGAGGGCCTACAAGGCCACCTTCTGGTGGGCGGACCGGATCTCGCCGTAGAGCGCCGTCAAGCCGCTGCTCCGTGCTGCAGCCGACGGACCCCCGGCGTGATCCCGGTCGGTCATCGGCAGCCCGGCGGTGCCCCTTCCCTTCTTCGCCGCGCCCCGCCACCCTCCGCCTCGACCCGAACCCCGAATCCGAACCCGACCTGGAGGCCCTCATGGCCGACACCCCCGACCGGCTCGACCCCGCAGCCCGGCCCCTCGTCGACGCGATCGCCGCCGTGTTCCCCGACCTCGGCGGCACGGTCACCGATGCCGTCGAAGCGCGGCGGATCCTGCGGGAGGCGCCCGAGTCGCCGTTCCCGGTGCCCGTCGTGGGCGGTGTCGAGGAGCGGGAGATACCCGGGCCGCCGGGCGCGCCCGGGATTCCCGTACGGATCTACCTGCCGGAGGCGACGGATGCGGGGCGGCCCGTCGTCGTGTTCTTTCATGGTGGCGGGTGGGTCATCTGCGATCTCGACAGTCATGACGGCACCGCGCGCGGGCTGTGCCGCGACGCCGGGGCCGTCGTGGTCTCCGTCGACTACCGGCTCGCCCCCGAGTCCCCGTTCCCGGCCGCCGTCGAGGACGCGTACGCCGCCCTGTGCTGGACGGCCGAGCATGCCGCCGAACTGGGCGCGGACCCGGGCGCGTTGAGCGTCGCGGGGGACAGCGCCGGAGGGAATCTCGCCGCCGTCGTCGCGCAGATCGCGCGGGCGCAGGGCGGCCCTGGGATCGCCCGGCAGATCCTTGTCTACCCCGCCACCGACGCCCGCCAGAAGTCCGGCTCCTTCGACGCCAACGCCACCGGCTACTTCCTCACCGCAGCCCACTGCGCCTGGTTCCGCGAGCAGTACCTCGGAGCCGAGGGCGATCCCGCCCACCCGCACGTCTCCCCGCTGCTCGCCGACGACCTCACGGGACTGCCGCCCGCCCACATCGTCACGGCCGGCTGCGACCCGCTGTGCGACGAGGGGCAGGCCTACGCGAAGGCGCTGCGCGCGGCGGGCGTCCACGTCACCGAGAGCCACTTCCCGCACATGTTCCACGGCTTCTTCGGCTTCCCCGATCTCCTGGAGGACGCCCGCCGCGCACGGACCGATGTGGCGCAAGTCATCGTTTCGAGCGCCCGCGACAGGAAAAACGACGGTGGATCAGGGGGTGGCGCAGGATAATTTCCCGAGGCTCCCCTTGTGGTGGAGAACCTCGCACGCATACGGTGTCCATACGCGAGGTTCTCCCGTGGAGGATGGGACATGACGGAAATTCTTGTGCAGGCGGCTTCGGAGGGCATCGTTCCTCCGGCCCAGGCGGCGGGCGACAGGGTGGTGGAGCACCCGGCCTGGCCCGTGCTCAAGGACGCCGTGGAGGAGATCAGGACCTGGCAGAGCAAGGACGGGTCGATCGACCTCGACGCCGAGGGCGCCCCCGCCAGGGCCACCGTCGAACTGGCCGTGGACCGTGTCATATCCGCCGTGGAGCAGCTCGCCCCGCTGCTGCCGCACGACGCCGAGTACCACAAGGCGCTCGTCGGCGACCTGCGCCGCTGGGCCGACGACGGTTTCCAGGTGCCCGACTTCCTGGACTCGCTGCTCGCCTTCCAGCCGGCCGCCCAGCGCCGTGACGGGCTCCAGCACCTGGTGCTCTTCCCGATGTACACACAGAACGGCAACCCGGACCGGAACATGGAAGCCGTCGTGCTCCGCATGGTCTGGCCCGACTGGCTGGCCGAGCTGGAGGCCACCCGCTACGACAACCCGCTGTTCTGCGGCATCACCTTCGAGGACTTCACGTCCGGGTACGACACGAACTCGGCGGTGCTCTTCCCCGAGACGATCGCCGTGCGCGAGGCGCCCGAGCGGTTCTCCTGGGGCGGCATCTTCTGCGACCGCGAGGCGGCCCGCTTCCGCCGTGTCACCGAGGCCTCCGTCGAGATCCTCGGTCTCGAACTGCCCGACGACATCCGGGAGATGGTCGGCGACCAGGACCGCTGCCAGCAGGCGTTCGTGCTGTGGGACATGGTCCACGACCGCACGCACAGCCACGGCGACCTGCCGTTCGACCCGTTCATGATCAAGCAGCGCCAGCCGTTCTGGATGTACGGCCTCGAAGAGCTGCGCTGCGACCTCACCGCCTTCAAGGAGGCCGTGAAGCTGGAGGCCGACGGCTTCCCGCAGGGCCGCGACGTCCAGTACGCCGTGCTCTTCGACCGCATGTTCCGCTTCCCGGTCACCGGCGAGCGCGTGCGCAACTACGACGGCCTCGGCGGCCAGCTCCTCTTCGCGTACCTGCACAAGCACGACGTGGTGCGCTGGACGGACAACAAGCTGCACATCGACTGGGACCGCGCCCCCGAGGTGACGAACCAGCTGTGCGCCGAGATCGAGACGCTCTACCGCGACGGCATCGACCGCCCGAAGCTGGTCCACTGGTTCGCCGCGTACGACCTGGTCTCGACGTACCTCGCCCCGCACCCGGGATCGCGCTGGGCCAAGGGCCCCGACGCCCTGGACACCTCGCTGCCGCCGCGCAAGCTCGTGGACGACGTGCTTCCGGACGAGTTTCCGCTCAGCATGTTCTATGAGGCCCTTTCCAAGAAGCTGAAGAACGTGATCGCCTCGACGAAGGGCATCACCGCGGCGGACGCCGAGCGGGTGGCCGCGTGAGCAACCCCGTACAGCAGGAGGCGACTGCCATGACCGAGACCACCGAGGTCACCAGGGACACGCTGGACGGTGCCGTGATCGCGGTCGCCGGTGCCGCGGGCCCGGCCGGGCGCGCCACGCTGCGTCGGCTGGCCGAGGCGGGTGCCACCGTCGTCGGCGCCGACGCGGACCCCGAGCGCCTGGCGGCGGCCGTCGACGAGGCGCGCTACGCGCACGGCGGCGCCACCGTCATCGGCGACACCGTCGATCTGCTCGACCTGCACGCCACCCGTGACTGGGCGGGGCGCGTCGAGAAGGACTTCGGCCGGGTGGACGGCGTCGTCCACCTCGTCGGCGGCTGGCGCGGCGGCGCCACGTTTGCCGAGACCGACCTCGCCGACTGGGACCTGCTCGAAAAGCTCCTGATCCGCACCGTCCAGCACACCTCGCTGGCCTTCCACGACGCGCTCTCCCGCAGTGACCGCGGCCGTTACCTGCTGATCAGCGCCGCGGGCGCCTCCAAGCCGACCGCGGGCAACGCCGCGTACGCCGCCTCCAAGGCCGCCGCGGAGGCGTGGACCCTCGCGCTCGGCGACGCCTTCCGCAAGGCGGGGGGCGAGGCCGGACCGCAGCAGGCGGCTGCGATCCTGGTGGTCAAGGCGCTGGTGCACGACGCGATGCGCGCGGAGCGGCCCAACGCGAAGTTCGCGGGCTTCACCGACGTCAAGGAGCTGGCCGAGGCCATCGCCGGCGTCTGGGACCGGCCCGCCGCCGACCTGAACGGGACCCGTCTGTGGCTGACCGAGAAGCCGTGAACCCTCCGAAGACCGACGCCCGCAGGCACCACGACCCCACCGTCCGGGGCTTCGCGAGCGACAACTACGCGGGGGCCCACCCCGAGGTGATGGCGGCCCTCGCCCTCGCCAACGGCGGGCACCAGGTCGCGTACGGCGAGGACGACTACACGGACCACCTCCAGCAGATCATCCGCAGCCACTTCGGCCCCACCGCCGAGGCGTTCCCGGTCTTCAACGGCACGGGTGCCAACGTCGTCGCGCTCCAGGCGGTCACCGACCGCTGGGGCGCGGTGATCTGCGCCGAGTCCGCGCACATCAACGTGGACGAGGGCGGCGCCCCCGAGCGGATGGGCGGCCTCAAGCTGCTCACCGTGCCGACGCCGGACGGCAAGCTCACCCCCGAGCTCATCGACCGGCAGGCGTACGGCTGGGACGACGAGCACCGCGCGATGCCGCAGGTCGTCTCGATCACGCAGTCCACCGAGCTGGGCACGCTCTACACGCCGGAGGAGATCCGCGCGATCTGCGACCACGCCCACGAGCGGGGCATGGTGGTGCACCTGGACGGCTCGCGGATATCCAACGCGGCGGCGTCGCTCGACGTCCCGATGCGGACGTTCACGAACGCGGTCGGCGTCGACATCCTGTCGCTGGGCGGGACGAAGAACGGCGCGCTGTTCGGCGAGGCCGTCGTCGTCCTCAACCAGGACGCCGTGCGCCACATGAAGCACCTGCGCAAGCTGTCGATGCAGCTCGCCTCGAAGATGCGCTTCGTGTCGGTGCAGTTGGAGGCCCTGCTGGCCAAGGACCTGTGGCTGCGCAACGCCCGGCACGCCAACGAGATGGCACAGCGCCTCGCCGAGGGCGTACGCGCCGTCGACGGAGTGGAGATCCTCTACCCGGTCCAGGCCAACGGCGTCTTCGCCCGCCTGCCGCACGACGTCTCCGAGCGTCTGATGAAGAAGTACCGCTTCTACTTCTGGGACGAGGCGGCCGGCGACGTCCGCTGGATGTGCGCCTTCGACACCCACGAGGACGACGTCGACGGGTTCGTCGCCGCCCTCAAGGAGGAGATGGCACGCTAGCGAGCACAGCATGCGTAGCGCATAGGTATGCGATCGACCGCAAAGTCATTGACGTGCGGTCGGTCGCTTTCCTATGCTCGCGTGCCATGCAGCTGATCCAGAACGACCCTGATCTGTCCGCGTATTTGGCGGCCGACGACGCCATCGACCATCACCATCCGCTCGTACGGGAGACCGCGGCGCGCCTCGCCGAATCGGCGGACGATTCATATGCATACGCCCGCGCCGCCTTCGAGTTCGTGCGCGACACCATCCCGCACTCGGCCGACAGCGGCGACATGCGGGTCACCTGGCGGGCCTCCGACGTGCTGGCGCAGCGCACGGGCATCTGTCACGCGAAGGCCCACGCACTGGCCGCGCTGCTGCGGGCCGAGGACATCCCGACGGCGCTCTGCTACCAGAAGTTCGAGATGCTGCACGGCCTGGTCGCCGTACGGTTCCACGGCGCATGGCACCGTCTCGACGCGCGGGGCAACAAGCCGGGCGTCGACGCGCAGTTCAGCCTGGGGGAGGAGCGGCTCGCCTTCCTGCCCGATCCGGAGTCCAATGAACTGGACTATCCGGTGTTGTACGCTGAACCTCACCCGGCGGTTCTCGCTGTCATGAAGACCGCTCCCGACCGGCCGTACCTGTGGGAACACCTGCCCAAGGAACTGTGAGAAGACGATGCAGCTCACCGTCAGCGACGACGTCCGCGCGCTCGCGCCCGGCTTTCACCACATCGCCATCGAGGCGTACGACCTCGTCAACACGCCCAGCACGGACGGGACATCGGCCCTCCTCGACGACGCGGCACGCCGCCTCGCCGCGCGCCTCGACGGGCGTGCGCCGCAGGAGGACCCGCACATGGTGGACTGGCGCGCCGCCTACACCGCCTTCGGCGCCAAGCCGAACCGGACCAGGAACTCGGCCGAGGCGCTGGCGAAGCGGGCACTGAGCGACGCGGGGCTGCCCCGGATCAACACCCTGGTCGACGTCTACAACGCGATCAGCGTCGCCCACCTGATCCCGGTCGGCGGCGAGGACCTGGACCGTATCCAGGGCGGCATGCGGCTCATCCGCGCGACGGGGACCGAGGACTTCGTGACCGTCGCCTCGGGCGAACAGGTCGTGGACCACCCGGAAGCGGGCGAGGTCGTCTGGTGCGACGACGCGGGCGTGACGTGCCGCCGCTGGAACTGGCGGCAGGGCCCCCGCACCTGCCTCGACGACACCTCGACGAACGCCCTGTTCCTGCTGGAAGGGATGGGCGAGCACGCGGGCCTCGATGCGGCGGGCGCCGAACTGGCCGAACTGCTCCAGAAGTTCAGCCCCGGCGCCCGCATCACCGTGCACCCCGCGGTGTGACTCAGCCGGCCTCGGCGGCCTTGACCTCTTCCGGCGTGGGCGCCGTGCCGCCGAGGTGCGCCGGCATCCACCAGGTGTCGTCCGGACCCTTGGGGCGTACGGGGTAGGCGCGCTGCGCCGCTTCGAGCAGCTCCTGCACATGGCCGCGCAGGCGGCGCGTGATCGCACCCGCGTACTGGTCGGTCGGGGCCTCCATGGGCTCGCCGACGCGGATCGTGACCGGGATGTGCTGGCGCTTGAAGTTGCGCGGACGGCCCTTCGTCCACAGCCGCTGCGTGCCCCACAGCGCCATCGGCACCAGCGGCACCCCGGCCTCCTGCGCGAGGCGCACGGCGCCCGTCTTGAAGCTCTTCAGCGTGAACGACTCGGAGATCGTCGCCTCGGGGAAGACGCCCACGACCTCGCCGGAGCGCAGCGACGCCAGCGCGTGCTGGTAGGCGTGCTCGCCCTGCGCGCGGTCCACGGGGATGTGCTTCATGCTGCGCATCAGCGGACCGGAGACCTTGTGCCGGAACACCGACTCCTTGGCCATGAAGCGGACCAGGCGCTTCTGGGGCAGCGCAGCGAGGCCGTCGAAGATGAAGTCCAGGTAGCTGATGTGGTTGCTGACCAGGACGGCACCGCCCGAGCGCGGAATGTTCTCCGAGCCCTTGCAGTCGATCTTCAGGTCGAGCGCCTTGAACAGGGTGAGGGCGGCGCCGATGACCGGACGGTAAACGAGCTCTGCCATGGAGGGGGTGGGCCCTTCTTAAGTCCGTGGGGAGCTCTTCCGGAGGCTTCCGGAAGAGCGGGCTCCCTGCGGTAAGTTACGCAGCCGTAGGTTTTCCGGCTTGCGCAGATCGTGCCCCAAGAACGGCTGAGTGACCAGTCCTGGTTCCGGCCGCGCGCGAGATCCTTGTCACGTCATCGGTCACGTCATCGGGAATCAGTGCGGACGATCGCGTGCTGGACGAGAGACGAGGGATTCGTCCGGGAAGCGCCCGGGAAGCAGGAGGAGCAGGGTGACCGTGGGTGAAACGACGCTCGACGCCGGGCAGTTGGGCGCGGAGCTGGGAGAACGGGCGACGCTCGTCCAGTTCTCCAGCGCGTTCTGCGCCCCGTGCCGGGCCACCCGGCGCGTCCTCGCGGAGGTCGCGGCCATGGTGCCCGGTGTCGCGCACATCGAGATCGACGCCGAGGCCCGGCTCGATCTCGTACGGCAGGTCGGTGTCGTGAAGACCCCCACCGTCCTGGTCCTCGACGGCCGCGGCCGCGAGGTGCGGCGGGCCGCCGGGCAGCCGCGCCGGGCCGATGTCATCGCCGCGCTGGGGCAGGCCGTGTGAGCGGCCGTGACGCATCTCCCACATGACGGAACGCACTTGACTGCACGCAGCACGTATCGTCAGTCTGACCGTATGCCCTCGGAAATCCTTCTCTACCAGCGGGTCCACGTGGACCTCGCGCGCTGTTCGAGCGACCGCTGTCCCGGCTCCTGACGCAGCCAAGGACCTTGCTCGAAACCTCCGGCAGAAGGACAACTCCATGACGGCCACGCCCGATCTGCGCTCCGCCCGGCCCGCCTCGCCCGACCTCCTCCGCTCGGTCTTCCGGCAGCACGCCGCCGGTGTCGCGGTGATCACGGCCGCCGGCCGCGCCCCGGTCGGCTTCACCGCCACCTCGCTCACCTCGGTCTCGGCGGAACCCCCGGTCATCTCCTTCGGTATCGGCCTGGGTGCCTCCAGCTGGCCCACCGTCGCCGAGGCCGGCCATGTCGGCGTCCACATACTCGGCGAGCACCAGGCCGACCTCGCGGGCACGTTCGCCAAGAGCGGCGCGGACCGCTTCGGCGCCCCCACCCGCTGGTTCGAGGGCCCCGAGGGCGTGCCGATCCTCCACGGCGTCCTCGCCTGGCTCGTGTGCCGCGTCATCGCGCGCGTGCCCGCGGGAGACCACCGCATCGTGCTGGCCGAAGCCGTGTGCGGCGACCCGGCGGGCGCGGGCCGGCCGCTCGTCTACCACCAGGGTCGCTTCAACGCCCTGCGCGACTGAGAGTTCCTGTGCCGCGCGATTACTCAGCGTTGGCAAGGTCACAGTTCAAAGCGCTTGCTTAGTGGGCATGAACTGGGTGTACTGACGAGTAACGTTTCGTTCGGAGCGCGGGCCGCCCCGACCGGAAGAGTCCGCTTCGGCCGCCTATGCTGCCTGCTAGAAGACGTGGTCAGTTGCAGCAGCTGGGCCGCCCAGTAAAAGACGATTGCAGTAGGAGAGCCGGCGTGAGCTTGAGGATCGTTGTCACCGTGAAGTACGTGCCGGACGCGACGGGGGACCGGCATTTCGCCGATGACCTGACGGTGGA
>NZ_JBFAVD010000026.1:0-125508 GCF_040679615.1 Streptomyces sp. NPDC052225
TCCCCCTAGTCGCCCCCCCCCCGATCCGGGTCCCCTCGTCGGCTACGTCGCCGCACGCGGCCCGCCACTCGGGCCGGGCCGCTCCCGACCCAGCCCCCTCCCTCACCCGTACGTCACGACAGCAGCTCCACCTCCGCGAGCGTCGCCTCGCCGCCCCCGGCGAACACGAGCCGGTAGTGCTTGTACGCGCCCGGCGCGCTCACCGAGAACGCCCGCGTCTGCTTGTCCCACGTGAAGGACTCGCCGGAGCGTTCGTCGACCGTCCTCCACGCCTGGCCGTCGTCCGACGCCTCCAGCTTCCAGCCCGTCGGGGCCTTCGCCTTGTCACCCGACGTCAGCGTGTACTGCACGGCCTTCGTGCCGTCCGCGCCGACCGGCAGGTCCACCGGCTCCGCCGAACTCGCCGTCGTCGCCGAGGTGTTGTCGAACAGCGGGCCCGAACCGGTGATCGCGTCCGACCGCGGCGACGGCACCTTGTCGTCCTTGGTGATCGAGGTCGGCGCCGCGTCCGCGCCCGTACCCCACGCGGACGGCTTCGAGCCCATCGCGAACTCGATGACACCGCCCTTCGCGACGACCGAGTGCGGCAGCGAAGTCTTCGACCACGTACGGCCGTTGACCTTCACGCCCTGCACGTAGACGTTCTTCGCGCTGTTCTTCGGCGCCTTGACGACGAGGTCCTCGCCGTTCTCCAGGTGCAGCGTCATCTTCGTGAACTGCGGGGAGCCGATGGCGTATTCACCGCTGCCCATGACCAGCGGGTAGAACCCCATCGACGAGAAGAGGTACCAGGCCGACTGCTCGCCGTTGTCCTCGTCGCCGTGGTAGCCCTGCCCGATCTCGCTGCCCGTGTAGAGGCGGGAGAGGACCTCGCGGACCTTCTCCTGCGTCTTCCACGGCTGGCCGGCCGCGTCGTACATGTAGGTGATGTGGTGCGCGACCTGGTTCGAGTGGCCGTACATGCCCATCCGTACGTCGCGCGCCTCCGTCATCTCGTGGATGACCCCGCCGTACGAACCGGCCACGTCGCTCGTCGCCGTCTCCGGCGTCGAGAAGAACGTGTCGAGCTTCTTCGCGAGGCCGCCCCTGCCGCCGTACAGGTTGGCGAGGCCGCGGCTGTCCTGCGGAGCGGTGAACGCGTAGCCCCAGGCGTTGGTCTCCGTGTAGTCGTAGCCCCAGATCGCCGGGTTGAAGTCCCCCGACTTCACACGCCAGTCGCCCTTCTCGTCCTTGCCTTGGAAGAAGCCGGTCCCCGCCGCCTTGTCGTCGAACATGTTGACGTAGTCGCGGGCCCGGTTGAGGAAGTACTCCGACTCCTCCTTGTACTGCTTCTTGCCCGTCTTCTTGTAGAGCGCCTGTCCCATCCGCGCGATGCCGTAGTCGTTGAGGTAGCCCTCAAGGGCCCACGACAGACCCTCGTGCGTGTCCGTCGACGTGTAGCCGAGGAACGGCGAGGTCTGCATGCCCTTGCGGCCCACGCCCGACTGGGGCGGCACCACGGTCGCGTTCTTCACGGCCGCCTTGTACGCCGACTCGACGTCGAAGCCGTCGACCCCCTTCACGTACGCGTCGGCGAACGCCACGTCCGACGACGTGCCCGTCATCAGGTCCGCGTACCCCGGCGACGACCACCGCGAGATCCAGCCGCCGTCCCGGTACTGCTGCACGAACCCGTCGACCAGCTCGCCCGCCTTCTTCGGGGTGAGCAGCGAGTACGCGGGCCAGGTCGTCCGGTACGTGTCCCAGAACCCGTTGTTGACGTACGGCTTGCCCTCGACGATCTTCGCGCCGGTGTGCGTCGGGGTGTCCGGACCCGGCATCGCCGAGAACGGGGACGCGTACTTGTACGTCGCCTCACCGCCCTCCGAACGCACCTTCTCGAAGCCGGAGTTGGGGTACAGGTACAGGCGGTACAGCGACGAGTAGAGCGTCGTGCGCTGGTCCTCCGTCGCGCCCTCGACCTCCACCTTCTTCATCAGCGTGTCCCACTGGGCGCGCGCCGCGTCCCGTACGTCGGTGAAGGACCGGTCCGCGGGAAGCTCCTGGGCGAGGTTGTCCTTGGCCTGGTCGATGCCGATGAGGGACGTCGCGAGGCGCAGCGTGACCGTGCGGTCCTTGCCCGCGTCGAACGTGAAGTGGCCCTTCACGCCGGCCGATGCGGCGTCCTTGACCGGCTTGTCGAAGACCCCGTAGACGAAGAGCCGGGTCGCGCCCGTCGACAGGCCGGACTTGACGTCCGAGTAGCCGGTGACGATCCCGTGCTCCTTGTCCAGGGTCAGGCCGCCCTGCTCGGAGACGTTGTCGAAGACGACGCTCGCGTCGTCGCCGGGGTAGCTGAAGCGCAGCGCCGCGGCGTGGTCGGTCGGCGTCATCTCCGCCTTCACGCCGTTCTCGAACGTCACGCCGTAGTAGTACGGGCGGGCCGTCTCGTTCTCGTGCCGGAAGGCCAGTGCCCGGCCGGAGCGCGACGTGTCCACCGCGTCGCCCGCCTTCGCCGACGGCATCATCTGGAAGGTCTGCCGGTCGCCCATCCACGGGCTCGGCTCGTGGCTCGCGGCCAGCGCCTCCATCGTGGGCAGGTTGTCCGCGTTGTTGTCGCGCGCGTAGTCGTAGAGCCAGCTGAGCGAGCCCGCGTTCGTCACCGGCGTCCAGAAGTTGAAGCCGTGCGGGACGGCCGTCGCCGGGAAGGTGTTGCCGCGCGAGAAGCCGCCGCTGGAGTTCGTGCCGCGCGTCGTCGACGCGTAGTCGCTCAAGTGGGCCTTGGGGGCGGTGGGCCGGGCCTTCACGATGCTGATGTCGTCGAGCCAGCCGCGGAACTTCGCCGGGCCCTTCGGGGAGTCGTACGCGACGAGGATCCGGTCGACCGTCTTGCCGGCCGCGACGGACCCGATCCCGGACTTCACCGCGTTCCACTGGTTCACGTAGAGCCGCTTGGCGTCGCCCTGTCCCTGCGGGGTCAGCAGCCCGCCGTTCGAGTCGACGGCCTTCAGGTCGCTCAGGTACGTGCCGTCGGTGAAGGCGAGGTCGACGGAGACGTTCGTCGCGTCGTAGTCGCGGTCGCCGTCCGCCATCGACGGGAAGATCTTGTACGACAGCTCGGTGTCCCTCGCCACCGCCACATCGACGTCGAAGACCTTGTTGTACGAGTACGCGCGGCCGTCCGTCTTGTGCGTGCCCGCGTAGCGCAGGGCCCGCGTCCCGGTGAAGCCCGCGCCCGCCTTCGCCGTCGGCGATCCGCTCGGGCCCTTGTCCACGAGCGAGAGCATGTCCTCGGGCGCCGGTGCCTGGTCGCCGCCCGTCGACAGCTGGAAATCGGCCAATTGCGTCGCGTCGCCCGCGCCGTTGTTCTTCGTGAACTCCAGGCGGAAATGGGCGAATTCGGCGGGGCTCTCAAGATCGTACGTCTTCGTCTGGAACCGCTCGCCGAACGTCTCGCCGGACCGGCTGTCCAGAGTGGTCCAGACCTTTCCGTCGGCCGAGCCCTGGAGGGTCCAGTCCTTCGGATCGCGCTCGTCGTGGTCGTTGGCCGATGTCAGCGCGTACTTGGTGATCTTCACCGGTTCGTCCAGGTCGTACTCGACCCAGGCGGTCGGCGTGAACGCCAGCCACTTCGTCGTGGCCTCACCGTCGACGAGGTTGGCCGCGACCTCGCCGCTCCCGCCGTTCTCGCCGCTGGCGCGGACGTCGGTGACGTGCCCGTTGACATTGCCCGGGATGCCGCCGCTGTAGCCGCCGTCGACGCCGGACGCCCGCTTGCTGCCGTCGGCGGCCGTGTCCACCGTGTTCAGCCAGTCGGGGACGGGTTGCCCCGCTTCGAATGAGGAGTTGAACTCCGTTGCCACTTGCGGCTTTTGGGGCGGCGCCGCGACGGCGGCCCCCTGGCCGGCCGCGGTGAGCACCAGGGCGGCCGCGCCCAGCGCGGCCGTGGTGGCGAGTCTGCCTCGTGTGGGTCTGGATCTGCCTTGCATGGAGTGTGCACCCTCCCGGCGACGGTCGACAACGTTGTCAGTTCGCTGCGCAAGGTCCAGTAGGGCGGCAAGTGGCCAGTGGTGTCAAGGGTGTTGGAGCGTGTCGACGGGGCCGTGGAATGCGCCGAGGTGAAGCGCTTCACCTTGTGGCTGCGTACACCCTTTGTAGACAAGGCAGTTGAGAGGAGCGGCAACGTCCGGCGTGCGGCTTATTTCCGGGAGGTCTCAACTCGGAAAAGACCGATGTCCAAACCTGCATTCGATCTTGCCCAGTTCACAGGGAGTGGACTATACCTGTCGGCGTCCGGCCCGGTCCGAGTTCAGGCCACGGTGCGGACCCGGGGGACGGGGGAGTACGGCGGGGCGCGGTCAGCGGCCCGAAATCCGTGTTTTCCCTTATCGACCGGAATTCTTGGTACCACCCAGCTCCACCTGCGTTTCCCCCTCAGCAGGGGCACAACACAGCACATCACCGCGGTGCCGGGGAGGATCCGGTGCACCGCCTGAGTCCTGGAGAAGGCGAGGACTTGAGCATGGGACCCATCCCCGGCGTGAGCCATCGCGAGCTTTCGGCATCGCTCGGCTGATCACCATCGGTGCCGCCGACCGGCACCGGGAAGACGGCGAAACGCCCTGATGCGCATCAGGGCGCGCTCTGGAAGAAGTGCGGTGCACGCGGGGCCGATCCGGCCCGCAGGCCGCACAAACAGCACACCGGTAAAGATCCAATCGATCAGTGAGGATGCAGAAATGACCATTCGTGCCGGCTCTCTCGACAGGCGCACGCTCCTGCGCGGGGCGATCGCGACCGCGGCCGTGGGCTCGTTCGCGGTGGCGTGCAGCTCCCCCTCCGACAGCGGCGACGGTGACAAGGCCTCGAAGGGCAAGACGAGCGCCGACAACCCCTTCGGTGTCGCCGCGAACTCGAAGGTCGACGCGGCCATCTTCAACGGCGGCTACGGCGTCGACTACGTCACGTTCGCCGGCGGTATCGCGAAGAAGAAGAGCAAGGGTCTCGACGTCAAGGTCAAGCCGGTCGTCGACATCGCCCCGGAACTCCAGCCCCGCTTCGTCGGCGGCAACCCGCCGGACCTCATCGACAACTCCGGTGAGGACCAGATCGGCTTCCTCGGCATTCTCGACCAGCTCGAGGAGCTCGACGACGTCCTCGAGGCGAACAACTACGAGGGCAAGAAGATCGCCGACACGATCTACCCCGGCGTCAAGGGCCCCGGTACGTTCAAGGACAAGTTCGTCGGGCTGAACTACGTGATGACGGTGTACGGCGTCTGGTACTCGAAGACGCTGTTCGAGAAGAACGGCTGGACCCCGCCGAAGACGTGGGACGAGGCGCTCGACCTCGGCCAGAAGGCGAAGAAGAAGGGCAAGTACCTCTTCGTCCACGGCAAGGAGGCGGCGACCTACTACCGCACGCTCCTGATCGACTCGGCGATCAAGGAGGGCGGCGACGAGGTCCGGCTCGCGCTGGAGAACCTGGAGAAGGGCTGCTGGTCGCACCCGGCCATCCAGGGCGTGATCAAGGTCATGGAGACCATGGTCAAGCAGAAGATGTTCGTCCCCGGCGGCTCCGGCACCCAGTTCCAGAAGGCCCAGGCGATCTGGAGCAACGACCAGAAGGCGCTGCTCTACCCGTCCGGTGGCTGGATCGAGAACGAGATGAAGAAGGCCACCAAGGCCGACTTCCAGATGACCGGCTTCCCCTCGATGACGCTCACCGACAAGCCGAAGCTGCCCTGGGAGGCGATCCGCGCGGCCGCCGGCGAGCCGTTCATCGTCCCCAAGAAGGGCAAGAACCCGGCCGGCGGCAAGGAAGTGCTGCGGGCGATGCTGTCCAAGGACGCGGCCGCCAACTTCTCCAAGACGAAGCTGGCCCCGACGATCGTCAAGGGCACCGTGCCCGCCGACGGTTACGGATCGTCCGCCCTCGTCTCGCAGACGAAGATGCTGGAGGCCGCGGGCACCAACATCTTCACGTACAACTTCGTCGAGGCCTACGGGATGAACACGGACCAGCTGGTTCCGTTCAACTCGTTCCTCTCCGGCGACCTCGACGCCAAGGGCCTGACCTCGGCGCTCCAGAAGATCTCCGACAAGGTCCGGGAAGACGACTCCGTCGACAAGATCAAGGTCAGCTAGCACTGCGATGAAAGAAACGACCACCATCTCCGACACCGCGAGCAGCCGGCCCGTGCCGGCCGCTCGCGGCGGGCGGCCCCGGCGCCGCAAGCTCACCTTCGACCGGGTGACGTTCTTCCTCGCGTTCCTCGGTCTCCCGGTCGCCATCTTCGTGATCTTCGTCCTGTACCCCTTCGCCCAGGCGATCTTCTGGGCGATGACCAACTGGCGGGGTTTCAGCCCGGATTACGACTTCGTCGGCCTCGACAACTTCGTCAAGATGTTCCAGGACGATGTCTTCCTGAAGGCGCTGCGCAATGTCGCCCTGCTGGCGGCCTTCGTGCCGCTGGTGACGCTGACGCTCGCTCTCGGGGTCGCGGTGGCCATCACCCTGGGCGGGCCCAGCAAGGGCCCCGTCCGGGGGATCAAGGGGGCATCGTTCTACCGGATCGTCTCGTTCTTCCCCTACGTCGTGCCGGCGATCATCGTCGGCCTGATCTGGGCGCAGATGTACGACCCGAACGCGGGCCTGGTCAACGGCATCCTCAGCGGGCTCGGCCTGGACGGCTTCAAGGAGTTCGCCTGGCTGGGCGAGCAGGCGACGGCGATGCCGGCCCTGATGTTCGTCATCGTCTGGGGGCTCGTCGGGTTCTACGCGGTGCTGTTCATCGCCGCGATCAAGGGCGTTCCCGCCGAGCTGTACGAGGCGGCCAGGATCGACGGAGCCGGCCGGTTCCGGATGACGATCTCGGTCACGCTGCCGGCGATCCGGGACAGTGTGCAGACCGCGTACATCTACCTGGGCATCGCCGCGCTGGACGCGTTCGTCTACGTACAGGCCATGCTGCCGGGCGGTGGGCCGAACAACTCGACCCTCACGATCAGCCAGCGGCTGTTCAATGTCGCCTTCGCCAAGCAGCAGTTCGGCCTTGCCACCGCGATGGGGGTCGTCCTCGCCGTCGTCACCCTGGTGTTCGCGGCGCTGGTGTTCGCCGTCAACCGTCTGACCGGCGGGGGCGAGAGCGACGGCGGTAAGAGAGCGCGTGGGTTGAAGGCTCGGCGTGCCGTAGCCAAGGGGGGTGCCCAGTGAGCGTCATAGCCGCCGACCGGAAGCAGACGCGTGACCCGGAGCGGGCGAGCGACCAGAAGCTGACGCGAGCCGTCGCGGGCAGCGACCGCAGGTTCGCGGTGATCGCGCACGGCCTGCTGATCCTGTGGTCCGTGATCGTGATCCTGCCCATGCTGTGGGTAGTGGTGTCGTCGTTCAAGACGACCAAGGAGATCCTGTCGTCGCCGTTCGCGCTGCCGAAGCACTGGCAGTTCGACAACTACTCGCGCGCCTGGAGCGACGCGAGCATCGGGAAGTACTTCCTGAACTCGGTGATCGTGGTCGTCTGCGCACTGGTCCTGGTGATGCTGCTGGGCGCGATGTGCGCGTACGTCCTGGCCCGGTACCAGTTCCCGGGGCGCCGGCTGATCTACTACGTGATGCTCGCCGGGCTGACCTTCCCCGTCTTCCTGGCGATCGTGCCGCTCTTCTTCCAGCTGCAGAACTTCGGGCTGCTGAACACACGGCCGGGGCTGATCCTCACCTACGTCGCGTTCGCGCTGCCGTTCACGATGTTCTTCCTGTACTCGTTCTTCCGGTCGCTGCCGCACGACGTGTACGAGGCCGCGCAGATCGACGGCGCCGGCGAGTGGCGGGCGTTCTTCCAGGTGATGCTGCCGATGGCCCGCCCGGGCATGGCCGCGGTGGCGATCTTCAATTTCCTGGGTCTGTGGAACCAGTTCCTGCTGCCGGTCGCGCTCAACACCGACCAGGACAAGTGGGTGCTGACCCAGGGCATGGCCGCGTACGCGTCCTCGCAGGCCTACGGCATCGACTACGGTGCGTTGTTCGCGGCGATCGTCGTCACCGTCGTACCCGTACTGGTCGTGTACGTCATCTTCCAGCGCAGGATCGCCGGTTCGGTGTCGCAGGGCACCTTCCGCTGACGTCCACCGTCGCGCCGTAGCGCCTTCACAGGGGCCGGGCCCCGAAGAGACAACTCTTCGGGGCCCGGCCCCTTCGCGCGTGCCAGGAACCGATTTCTGTCAAGGGGTTGACGGCATAGGTACCTTCAGCGGAGTTTGGAGTTCATAACTTGTACAAGGTTCGGTCACCCAGGGTGACGCGGGCCACGGATAAGGGTGGGTCAATGGAGACTCCGGGGTCGCAGTCGTCGCTGCACCGGGCCAATCTGGAGCGGGTCGTACGCGCAGTGCGGCTCGCGGGTTCGCTCACGCAGGCGGAGATCGCGAGGACGACGGGCCTGTCCGCGGCGACCGTCTCCAACATCGTCCGGGAGCTCAAGGACGGGGGAACGGTCGAGGTCACGCCCACCTCGGCCGGCGGGCGCAGGGCCCGCAGCGTGTCGCTCAGCGGCGACGCGGGCATCGTGATCGGCGTCGACTTCGGCCACACGCACCTGCGCGTCGCCATCGGCAACCTCGCGCACCAGGTGCTCGCCGAGGAGTCCGAGCCGCTGGACGTGGACGCCAGCGCCGCGCAGGGCTTCGACCGCGCCGAGCAGCTGGTCGAGCGCCTGGTCGCGGCGACCGGCGTCGACCGTACGAAGGTCGCGGGGGTCGGGCTCGGCGTGCCGGGCCCCATCGACGTGGAGAGCGGCACGCTGGGGTCGACGTCGATCCTGCCGGGCTGGACCGGGACCAGGCCGGCGGAGGAGCTCAGCCGCCGCCTCGGCACCCCCGTGCACGTCGACAACGACGCCAACCTGGGCGCGCTCGGCGAGCTGGTCTGGGGCAGCGGACGCGGCGTGAAGGACCTCGCGTACATCAAGGTCGCGAGCGGTGTCGGCGCAGGTCTGGTGATCTCCGGGCAGATCTACCGGGGCCCCGGCGGCACGGCGGGGGAGATCGGGCACATCACGCTCGACGAGTCGGGCCCGGTCTGCCGCTGCGGCAACCGGGGCTGCCTGGAGACGTTCACGGCGGCCCGCTACGTGCTGCCCCTGCTCCAGTCGTCGCACGGCACCGATCTGACCATGGAGGGCGTCGTACGGCTCGCGCGCGACGGCGACCCGGGCTGCCGTCGCGTCATCGCGGACGTGGGCCGGCACATCGGCTCCGGTGTCGCGAATCTCTGCAACCTCCTGAACCCGAGCCGGGTCGTCCTCGGCGGCGATCTGGCGGAGGCCGGAGAGCTGGTCCTGGGGCCCATCAGGGAGTCCGTGGGGCGGTACGCGATCCCCAGCGCCGCCCGCCAACTCTCCATCCTTCCAGGGGCGTTGGGCGGCCGCGCGGAGGTGCTCGGGGCGCTCGCCCTGGCGCTCAGCGAGATGGGGGACTCGACCCTTTTGGACGGGGTTGTACCGACGGCGACACCTGCCTTCACTTAGAGAACGCATGACACCGTTGCCATCTCGTTAAGTATTTACTCCTTGACGCTTACGTTGCGGCCGAGTTGACTCCAATCCACCTCGGCCGCAACGTCGCGGCCTCGTCAGGGAGGTTTCTGAAGTGAACACGCGTATGCGTCGTGCCGCCGTTGCTTTCTGCGCCACCGGTATGGCCGTGTCCCTCGCCGCTTGTGGCAGCGCCAAGGAGTCGAAGGGCGACGACGGCGACAAGGCGTCGAGCGCCAAGAAGGGCGACGCCATCACCGTCGGCCTGCTCCTTCCGGAGAACCAGACCGCGCGCTACGAGAAGTTCGACAAGCCGATCATTGAGAAGCAGATATCCACGCTGACCAATGGCAAGGGCAAGGTCGAGTACCTCAACGCCAAGCAGGACGCGACCGTCCAGTCGCAGCAGATCGACACGATGATCACCAAGAAGGTCGACGTCCTGATCCTGGACGCGGTCGACTACAAGGCCGTCGCCGGTGGCGTGAAGAAGGCCAAGGACGCGGGCATCCCCGTCGTCGCCTACGACCGCCTGGCCGAGGGCCCGATTGCCGCCTACACCTCGTTCGACAACGAGGAGGTCGGCAAGACGCAGGGCGAGGCGCTCCTGAAGGCCATGGGTGACAAGGCCACCAAGAGCAGCAAGATCGTGATGATGAACGGCGCGATCACCGACCCGAACGCCGCCTTCTTCAAGAAGGGCGCCCTCTCCGTGCTCAAGGACAAGGTGACCATCGCCAAGTCCTACGACACCAAGGAGTGGAAGCCGGAGAACGCCAACGCCAACATGGAAGGCGCGATCTCCTCGATCGGCAAGAACAAGATCGCCGGCGTCTACTCGGCCAACGACGGCATGGCGGGCGGCATCATCACCGCGCTCAAGAGCGCGGGCCTGAGCAAGCTTCCCCCGGTCACCGGCCAGGACGCCGAGCTCGCCGGTGTGCAGCGCATCGTCACGGGCGACCAGTACATGAGCGTCTTCAAGTCGTACCCGCAGGAGGCCGAGACCGTCGCCAAGATGGCCGTCTCCATCGCGAAGGACGGCAAGCTCGACAGCTCGCTCGCCACGGGCACCGTCGACAGCGGCACCGAGAAGAAGATCCCCTCGGTCATCGTCCCGGTCGTCTCGCTGACGCAGGACAACATCAAGGACACGGTCGTCAAGGAGGGGTACTACTCCCTCGACGAGATCTGCACGGCCAAGTACAAGGCCGCCTGCGACAAGATCGGTCTGAAGTAGTCCGCACGGGCTCCTCGGGAGATTCGACTCCCCCACGCTGTACGGGACTTGCGCACCGCACGAAGTAGCGCTCCCGTGTAAGCACGTCCGGCGCCCCGCCGCCGAAAGCCCCGCAAAGCTCAACGGCGGGGCGCCGGACGCCCAGCAACTCCCCTCCCAGTCTTCTCTGTTCAACCTCCCGCCGGGTCAGGCCTTTGGCGGCGAAGGAGATGGTTCACGTGTCCGCTACGCCCGTGTTGGCGTTGCGCGGGGTCTCCAAGCGATTCGGTGCCGTCCAGGTGCTCACCGACGTAGAGCTTGAGGTCCACGCCGGGGAAGTGGTCGCCCTGGTCGGCGACAACGGCGCCGGAAAGTCCACCCTGGTCAAGACGATCGCGGGTGTGCACCCCATCGATGACGGCGTCATCGAGTGGGAAGGCAGGACCGTCGCGGTCAACAAGCCGCACGACGCCCAGAACCTGGGTGTCGCGACGGTCTACCAGGACCTCGCCCTGTGCGACAACATCGACGTCGTCGGCAACCTCTTCCTGGGCCGTGAGCTCAAGAGGCGCGGCGTCCTCGACGAGGTCGAGATGGAGCGCCGCTCGCGCGAGCTGCTCGACACCCTGTCGATCCGCATCCCCAGCGTGCGCATCCCCGTCGCCTCGCTCTCGGGTGGTCAGCGCCAGGTCGTGGCCATCGCCCGCTCCATGCTCGGCGAGCCGAAGCTGGTCATCCTCGACGAGCCCACCGCCGCCCTGGGCGTCGAGCAGACCGCGCAGGTCCTCGACCTCGTCGAGCGGCTGCGCGAGCGCGGGCACGCGGTCATCCTCATCAGCCACAACATGGCCGATGTGAAGGCCGTCGCCGACAAGGTCGCGGTGCTGCGTCTCGGCCGCAACAACGGCGTGTTCGAGGTCAAGAACACGTCCAACGAAGAGATCATCTCCGCCATCACCGGGGCCACGGACAACGCCGTGACCCGCCGTGCGGCGCGCACGAACGGGGGTGCCCAGAAGTGAGCATCGACAAGACCAAGCCCCAGGTGGACGCCGCTCCCGCGGCCGCGGGCGCCGCGGTGACCGCCGTCGACCCCCGCCTCCTCGTCCGCGAGCAGGGCTTCGCCGGCTACATCGGCGAGTTCAAGCGCAAGATCCGCGCCGGTGACCTGGGCGCGATCCCGGTCGTCATCGGCCTGATCGTCATCTGCGTCATCTTCCAGAGCCTGAACTCGGCGTTCCTGGGCGCGGAGAACCTCAACAACATCTTCGTCGCCATGGTGGCCACCGGCATGATGTCGGTCGGCATCATCTTCGTGCTGCTGCTCGGCGAGATCGACCTGTCGGTCGGCTCCGTCTCCGGTGTCTCGTCCGCCATCACCGCGGTACTGAGCGTCACGCACGGGGTCAACGAGTGGGTCGCCGTGCTCGCCTCGCTCGCGGCCGGTGCGGTCATCGGCGCCCTGCACGGCTTCTTCTTCGCCCGGATCGGCGCGCCCGCGTTCGCCGTGACCCTGGCGGGCCTGCTGTTCTGGAACGGCTTCATGCTCCAGATCCTGGGCTCCAACGGCACGATCAACATCGACAGCGACGGTGTGGTCGGCAAGCTCACCACGTACTACTTCTCCGACGTCGCCGCCGCGTACGGCCTCGCGGTCGTGGCCGTGGCCGGGTACTTCCTCTCCGCGTTCTTCGGCGCCCGCCGCCGTGAGGCCGCCGGGGTCCCGTCCCGCCCGCTGAGCGAGATCGTGCTGCGCACGGTGCTGCTCGCCATCGCCGTGTTCGCCGTGGCGGTCATGTTCAACCAGTACAAGGGCCTGCCGCTCGCGGTGCTGCTCTTCGCCGTCGTCCTCGTCGGCACCGACTTCCTGCTGCGCCGCACCTCGTACGGCCGCAAGATCTTCGCGCTCGGCGGCAGCGTCGAGGCGTCCCGCCGTGCCGGTATCAACGTCACCGCGATCCGCGTCTCGGTCTTCGCCATCGCGGGTCTGTTCGCGGCGGTCGGCGGCCTCTTCTGGGCCTCCAAGATCGCGGCGGCCAACCAGAGCGCCGGCGCCGGCGACCTCCTGATGAACGTCATCGCCGCGGCCGTCATCGGCGGCACCAGCCTCTTCGGTGGCCGGGGCCGCACCTGGAACGCGCTGCTCGGTGTGCTGGTCATCACGTCGATCCAGTACGGTCTCGCCCTCCAGGGCATCGCCACGCCGATCCAGTACATGATCACCGGCGGTGTGCTCCTCGCCACGGTCGTCATCGACTCGATCACCCGCAAGACCCAGAAGTCGGCCGGCCGCGCCTGACGGCAGCCGGACCCCTTCTGGCCTCGACTGACTGTGCCCGGTGTCAACGGTGACGCCGGGCACAGTCATGCTCCGAACGCCAGGGCCTGTCCGGCGGATCAGGTCGCGGCTTGTCGGCCCGCGCCTGTTTGTGCTGGTGAGCGGTCTGTGGTGCGTGCAGCTGCAAGGCGGAGGAGGGCGTCGACGCGGAGCGTCGGCAACCGACGACAACGCGGCAGATGCGCGTGCCACAGACCGCGTCCGTGACAGGATCCGCCGGACAGGCCCTGGGCCCGCCCGCCGCTCGCGACGGCGGAACATTAGACTCGACAGACCCGGCAAGCTCGAACAGCTCAACCAGCTACTACAGCTCTACTGCAAGGAGGCACGGGTGCCGCTGCTGACCCGCATCACGGGACCGCGCGATCTGGACCGGCTCAGCCTGGAGCAGCTGGACCAGCTGGCAGGCGAGATCCGGACCTTCCTCGTCGACGCGGTTTCCAAGACCGGCGGCCACCTCGGCCCCAACCTCGGCGTCGTCGAGCTGACGATCGCCCTGCACCGCGTCTTCGAGTCGCCCAAGGACAAGGTCCTGTGGGACACCGGCCACCAGTCGTACGTGCACAAGCTGCTCACCGGCCGCCAGGACTTCTCCCGGCTGAAGATGAAGGGCGGCCTGTCCGGCTACCCGTCGCAGGCGGAGTCCGAGCACGACCTGATCGAGAACTCGCACGCCTCCACCGTCCTCGGCTGGGCCGATGGCCTCGCCAAGGCCAACGAGGTGCAGGACCGCGACGACCACGTCGTCGCCGTCATCGGTGACGGCGCGCTGACCGGCGGCATGGCCTGGGAGGCGCTGAACAACATCGCCGCCGCCAAGGACCGCCCCCTCGTCATCGTCGTCAACGACAACGAGCGCTCGTACGCGCCCACCATCGGCGGCCTCGCCAACCACCTGGCGACCCTGCGCACCACGGACGGCTACGAGCGCTTCCTCGCGCGCGGCAAGGACCTCCTGGAGCGCACGCCCGTCGTCGGCAAGCCGCTGTACGAGACGCTGCACGGCGCCAAGAAGGGCCTCAAGGACTTCATCGCCCCGCAGGGCATGTTCGAGGACCTCGGCCTGAAGTACGTAGGACCGATCGACGGCCACGACATCGAGGCCCTGGAGTCGGCGCTGACCCGCGCCAAGCGCTTCGGCGGCCCGGTCATCGTGCACTGCCTCACCGAGAAGGGCCGCGGATACACCCCCGCCCTCCAGGACGAGGCCGACCGCTTCCACGGCATCGGCCCGATCCACCCCGACACCGGCCTGCCGATCAAGGCGTCCGGCGCCGACTGGACGTCCGTCTTCGGCGACGAGATGGTCCGCCTCGGCCACGAGCGCGAGGACATCGTCGCGATCACCGCGGCGATGCTCCAGCCGGTCGGCCTGAAGAAGTTCGCCGACGCCTTCCCCGACCGGGTCTACGACGTCGGCATCGCGGAGCAGCACGGCGCCACGTCGGCCGCGGGCCTCGCCGCGGGCGGCCTGCACCCGGTCTTCGCGGTCTACGCGACGTTCCTCAACCGCGCCTTCGACCAGCTCCTGATGGACGTGGCCCTGCACAAGTGCGGTGTCACCTTCGTCCTGGACCGGGCCGGCGTCACCGGCACCGACGGCGCCTCGCACAACGGCATGTGGGACATGTCGATCCTCCAGGTCGTCCCGGGCCTCAGGATCGCCGCGCCGCGCGACGCCGACCAGGTCCGCGCCCAGCTGCGCGAGGCGGTCCAGGTCTCCGACGCCCCGACGGTCGTGCGCTACTCCAAGGGCGCGGTCGGCCCCGCCGTCGAGGCGGTCGGCAAGGTCGGCGGCATGGACGTCCTGCGCAAGCCGGCCACCGAGGACCGCCCCGACGTCCTCCTGGTCTCCGTCGGCGCGCTGGCCCCCATGTGCCTGGAGATCGCCGACCTGCTCGACAAGCAGGGCATCACGACGACCGTCGTCGACCCGCGCTGGGTCAAGCCCGTCGACGAGGCGATGGCCCCGCTCGCCGAGCGCCACCGCGTCGTCGTCACCGTGGAGGACAACTCCCGCGTGGGCGGCGTCGGTTCGGCCGTCTCCCAGGCGCTGCGCGACGCGGGCGTCGACGTCCCGCTGCGCGACTTCGGCATCCCGCCGCGCTTCCTGGACCACGCCTCCCGCAAGGAGGTCATGGCGGAGATCGGCCTCACGGCCCCGGACATCGCCCGCCAGGTCACGGGCCTGGTGGCGAAACTGGACGGTCGTTACGAGCGGGCTGAGGCAGGAGTGGCCGAGCCGGCCCGCGACTAGAGGGAGCGCCCCGTCAGGGGCGCGGGCAACTGCGCGAGCAACCACGACGGCGCGGCAACCCGCCGACGAAAGCGCGACCGGCAACGGGGCTGAGCCCCGGACCCCGCTGCTCAATCGCCGCAGGGGCTTGATTCGGGCCGGACTCACCCATCAGGGGGGTCCGGCCCGCTCCGTTTCGGTGAACCTGGAGGACTGACCGGCCCGCCGGAGGCAACTCGTCTCGATCATGTCGAGGACGACGAAGCCAAACGGAGGTACGCCGGTGACCACCCAGCCAGGCCCAGGCGCGGAGCGCACCCGCACGGGACTGTTCCGTACGAAATCCATCGAGCAGTCCATCCGGGACACCGAGGAACCCGAGCACCAGCTCAAGAAGTCCCTGTCGGCGCTCGACCTGACCGTGTTCGGTGTCGGCGTCGTCATCGGCTCCGGCATCTTCGTCATCACCGGCACGGCCGCCACCGAGTACGCAGGGCCCGCCGTGACCCTCTCCTTCGTCGTCGCCGCCGTGGTCTGCGCCCTCGCGGCCCTGTGCTACGCCGAGTTCGCCTCCACGGTCCCGGTCGCCGGGTCCGCGTACACCTTCGCGTTCGCCTCGCTCGGCGAGTTCCCCGCCTGGATCATCGGCTGGGACCTCATCCTCGAACTCGCCCTGGGCTGCGCCACCGTCGCGGTCGGCTGGGCGGGCTATGTGCAGTCCCTGCTGGACAGCTGGGGCATCCCGCTGCCGGAGGCACTGCGCGGACCGAGCTCGGACATCGACGGCTTCAGCTTCAACATCGCGGCGTTCCTGCTGGTCCTCGCCGTGATGACGGTCGTCGTCCTCGGCATGAAGCTGTCCGCGTGGGTCACGTCCGTGGTCGTCGCCATCAAGGTGACCGTCGTCCTCATCGTGATCGCCGTCGGCGCCTTCCTCATCAACGGCTCGAACTACTCGCCGTTCATCCCGCCGGCCAAGGACACCGAGGGCGGCACCGGCCTGAGCGCGACGCTCCTGGAGGCCATCGCCGGGTTCACCCCGTCCAGCTTCGGCGTCATGGGCATCTTCACCGCCGCCGCGGTCGTCTTCTTCGCGTACATCGGCTTCGACGTCGTCGCCACGGCCGCGGAGGAGACCCGTAACCCGCAGACGGACGTGCCGCGCGGCATCCTCGGTTCGCTCGCCATCTGTACGGTCCTGTACTGCGCGGTCGCGATCGTCGTCACGGGCATGCAGAACTACAAGGACCTCGACCCGAGCGCCCCGCTCGCCGAGGCGTTCAAGGCGGTCGGCCATCCGTTCTGGGCGGGCGTGATCTCCTTCGGCGCGGTCGTCGGCCTCACCGTCGTCTGCATGATCCTGCTCCTCGGCCAGAGCCGGGTCTTCTTCGCGATGAGCCGCGACGGCCTGCTGCCGCCCGTCTTCAGCGCGGTGCACCCCAAGTTCCGTACGCCGTACCGCTCGACGATCATCCTGGGCTTCCTCACGGCGCTGGTGGCGGGCTTCATCTCCCTCGAAGAGCTCTCCAAGCTGGTCAACATCGGCACGCTCTTCGCCTTCGTGGTCGTCGCCCTCGGCGTGATGATCCTGCGCCGCACCCGCCCGGACCTGCCGCGCGGCTTCAAGGCCCCGTGGGTTCCTGTCCTGCCGATCGCGTCGGTGGCCTGCTCGGTGTGGCTGATGCTCAACCTGTCGGTGGAGACCTGGCTGCGGTTCGCGATCTGGATGGTCATCGGCATCGCCCTCTACTTCGTCTACGGGCGCCGCCACAGCCGCGCGGCGGCGGGCGCTGCCACCGGCAACTCCCGGTAATCGCACACCGATTCACCTCTCGCGCATCCGGCCCCGTATGTCCCGTTTAGACGGGAAGTGCGGGGCCGGATAGTTTGGCGCCATGCTCACCGAGGCGCCGCGATCGCTACCGTACGTATCCGAGGACCGCGGGGCGGCGGCGACCTCGGCCCGCGCCTACTGGACCCGCCTGCTCCCGTTCCTCGCCGCCCTCGCCTGCGTCACCCGCATCCCGTCCTTCCGCCCCCGCCTGTGGAACCCGGACGAGGGCTATCTCGCCGTCCAGGCAAGGATGTTGGCCCACGGCGGCGCGCTCTACGAGACGGTCGTCGACCGCAAACCCCCGCTCGTCCCCTGGCTGTACGAGGCCGCGTTCGCCCTCTTCGGCTCCGACTCGCTGACACCGCTGCGGGTGTGCGCGATCGGGGCGCAGCTGACGACGGCCGTGCTGCTCGCGTCGCTGGCCCGCCGCCGCTGGGGCGACACGGCGGGCGGCACGGCGGGGACGCTCTACCTCCTCATCTCCGTCGGCCTCAACCCGGAGGACGCGCAGGCCGCCACGTTCGAGGTGTTCATGCTGCCGTGGACGGCGGCGGCGATGTGGTGCGCGGACCGGCGCCGCTGGGGCCTGTGCGGCCTCGCGATCGGCGGTGCGTTCCTGGCCAAGCAGACCGGGGGAGCGGTACTCGTCCCGGCCCTGTGGATGCTGTGGAGGTCCGGAGCACCGTCAACTGCCCTGACCCGCCTGTCGGTTGGCGCGCTCGCCCCCGTACTCGCGGCGGCACTCGCCACGACCCCCACGGGCTTCGTCTTCTGGACGGTGACGGGCTCCGGAGCGTACGCCTCCTTCACCGGCTCCGAACTCCATGTCCTGGCACGGGGATTGACCAACACGGCGATCCTCGCGATCGCCTGCGCGGGCATCGTCCCCCCGGTCGTCCGCGTCCTGCGCATCGCCCGCACGGGCAGCACGGACCTGTGGCTCTGGCTCGCCGCATCCTGCGCGGCGGTCCTGGCCGGCTTCCACTTCTTCGGCCACTACTTCCTCCAACTCACCCCGCCTCTGGCCCTGTTGGCGACGGCCTCCCTCCAGATCCTCCCGCGCGAACGCCTCGCCGACGCCCTCCTCGCCTCGACCTGCGCCTGCGCCCTCTTCGTCACCTGGGGCCTGCTGGCCCCCCGCCCGGAACTCACCCACGCGCAGCGCGTGGCGACAGCGATCCGCACCCACACGACCCCGCACGACCCCGTCCTGGTCTGGGGCATGCACCCGGAGACCTACTGGCTCGCCGACCGCACCCCGGCCAGCCGCTACCTCACGGCGGGGCTGCTGACCAACTACAGCGGCGGGCGGGACGGGCCGCAGGTGGGGGAGAAGTGGGGGGTGGAGGGGGCGTGGGGGGTGTTCCGTGCCGAACTGTCCGCCACCGCGCCGGAGCTGATCGTCGACGACGCGCGGGGTGCGCCCTACCGGCCGGAGCGGATCCGGTCCATGTCCCGGATCCTGGGGGCGTACCAGGAGGTGGAATGCGTCGACGGTGCGATCCTCTACCGCCGACTACGGGTCGACGACCGGTAGCCGGCGTTCGTTCCCGATGGATCTTGGCCCTGGGCGGACGGCACAGCGGCGCCCGATGAAGCGTTCGAAGGTCGGCATATGATGTGCCGGTTGTACGGGGGTGCCGTGCAGATGACGCGGCGGAATCGGGAAGGTGAACCCAGCCATGGGGAGAAGAGGGACGGCCGTGGGCGCTGCCCACCCCGTCGACGGCCCGGGCGCCGACGGGGCCGGGCTCCGGCCCATCGGGACGGCCCGGGGCCGGTGGCTGACCCTCGGCAAGGACGGCAGGCTCACGCTCTACGCACCGGCGGACGGCGGACTGCTGCGCTGGACGGAGCGGAGCCCCGGCGGGCCGCAGTGGTCCGGCCCCGACTTCTTCCCGCTCCCGCGGCTGGCCGATCTGGTCGTCGCGCAGGGAGCCGACTCGTATGTGCACTTCTTCGGACGCCGGCAGCGGCCGGACGCCAAGGGCCCCGGCATGGACGTGGTGCACGCCATCCAGTACCAGACGGGCCGCCCCGTCACCGAGTGGCGCTCGCTCGGCAACCCCTACCGCAACCCTGAGGAGGGCCGGCAGATCGGCCTGCCCACGGCGGCGGTCGACGCGCAGGGGACGGTTTTCGTCTTTCTGCGCAACGCCGGGCACGGCCTCCAGATGCGCCGTGAGCAGAAGGACGGCAGATGGGGCCCGTGGGAAGACCTCAAGAGCGCCTGGCTCGCCGACGGCCCGATCCCCGCGGCCACCTCGGACGGATTCGTGGAGGTCGCCGTCCCGTCCGAGCGCGGGGTCGTGCAGTGGCGGCAGGAGGAGCCCGACGGCGCGCTGCGCGCCGGGCAACCGATGCAACTGCACGCCCTCGCCGGTTCCGGCACCGCCCTGGAGACGGCTCCGGGCCGCATCACGTACTACTGGACCGACCCGAACACGGCGGGAGTCGTCGCCTACCGCGCGGGCGGCTGGCCGGTCCCGCTCGGTGGCGCTCCCGGTGACGGCGCCCTCGCCGCGCTGCGCGCCCCGCTCGACGGCTACGACTGCACGGTCCTCGCCCAGCGCGGAGCCGGCGGCACCCTGCTGATCGGTGTCTGCGGAACCGAGGCCGAGCACAACGGCGTGTGGTGGTCGGACACGGGGGTGGAGTGCGTGGGCGACCCGGCTCTGGCCCTGGACGCGTACGGGCGGGTGGCCGTCGCAGTGCGCGGCAGGGACGGTGCCCTGCGCGTGGCCCGGCAGGAGCAGGGGTCGGGTCTCACCCTCTCCCGGGACTGGACGCGAGTGTGAGCACGGCGGCCCCCGGCGCAGCTGCGCCGGGGGCCGCCGTTCCGTGCGGGAGGGGTCAGCCGCCCGTCGCGGGGGACTTCTTTGCGGACTCCGGGATCGCGGAGTCCGAACGGATCGCCTTCCACAGGGTGCTCGCCTGCGGTTCGGCCGCGACGACCCGGTTGGGGTCGATCTTGTCGTAGGCGACCGGCAGCATGATCGTTTCCATGGATGCCGGGTCGACACCGTTCATGCTGCGGGCGAACTTGCCGAGCGAAGTGAGCGACGCGAGCCCCGAGTCCGTGGTGAGCGACTCCGTGAGACTGTCGGCGATCTTGTAGGTCTTGGTGGGGCTGCCCAGCAGGTCCTGCTTCTTGATCTCGCTCAGCAGGGCGATCATGAACTGCTGCTGGAGCCCGATGCGGCCCAGGTCGCTGCCGTCCCCGACGCCGTGCCGGGTGCGGACGAAGGCCAGGGACTGCGTGCCGTCCAACTTGTGCGTACCGGAGGTCAGATCGAGACCGCTGGACGTGTCGTGGATCGGCTTGTCCACCGTGACGGTGACCCCGCCGATCGCGTCCACCAGACCCTTGAAGCCGGCGAAGTCGATCTCCATGAAGTGGTCCATGCGCACACCGGACATCGACTCGACGGTCTTGACCACACAGGCCGGACCGGCGAGGGAGTACACGGAGTTGAACATGACCCGCTTCGCGGACGGGATCTTGCTGCCGTCCTCCTTGGTGCACTCGGGCCGGGTGACCAGGGTGTCGCGCGGGATGCTCACGGCGGTGGCCCGGGTGCGGCCCTCCGGTATGTGCATCACCAGGGCGGTGTCGGAGCGGGCTCCGGCCACCTTGCCGGTGCCGAGCGAGGCGTTGGCGCCGGACCGTGAGTCCGAGCCGAGGACGAGGATGTTCTGTCCCGACGTGGGCAGTTTCTCCGGCCGGTTCGTGCCGATGGCCTGGTCGAGGTCGACGCCCTTGAGGTTCCCGTCGAGCCGGCTGTAGAGCCAGTAGCCGGTGCCGCCCGCGGCGACGATCAGGACGACCAGGGTCAACAGGATGATGCGGCGGATGCGGCGGCCGCGCGTGCGTTGCCGACGGCCCTTTCCGCGGGTCGCCCTGCGGCGGTCCGCCCGGGTGCTGGGTGTGGTGTCGGCATGTGTCATGACGGAGCACTATAAGCACGCGGAACACGCCAGGAAGGTTCACCCTGGCTTCACTTGCTGTTCGAACCTGGCTCGCAAAAGGTTGTACGCGAGACCGGTGGGATAGGTCACACGCTACCTGGCGCTTTGTCCTGATTTCTGGGTGGACTTTCACCTGTTCCTCATGTGAAAGTTCTGTGACTTGCTCAACCAATGAGCAAAAAAGGCCGTCAGGCAGTCGAACATCGACGGCTTCGCAAAGTCAGACAAACAGGGATCGGTCTTCTTCCGACCGACGGCAGGGCACAAGGTGGTGTCCGTGTTCCGTCGGCGCTGGACCGCAGTGGCGTGGATGGTGGATGCCTCGTGGTCGGTTCCGGCAATCCGGAGGCGGGATCCCTGGTCTCGACCTACCGGTCGGTCCTCCCGGCAGGCGCCCGTCGCGGCATCGTCCGCAAGGTGCCCGCCCCCCTGCGCTCCGCGGTCAAGTCCTCGCTCACCTCGGTGGACGCCGTCCGTTCCGCGACCATCGTCTGGGCCATGGGCGGCCGTCGCAACGCATCCCGCCACAGCGCCGCCTACGCGCGCCGCGTCGTACGGGTCGGCGGTCGTCACATGCGGGCCCTGCTTGTCGACGGTGCGACGGCATGGGCCGCACGCGCCCGCAATCTGCACATCCTGACCTCCGTCCTCGAGGCCGGCGGCATCGACTACTTCTGCGTCCGGGGCACCGCCCACGACGTGCCGACGGTCGCTGTACCCGCCGCGCTGCGCGACGAGGCCGAGGACATGCTCAGGATCGCCTTCGATCAGACCCCCGGATACGTGGGGCCGGCCGCTGCCCCGGCCGCCGAGTCGGCCATGCAGCCCGGCGACGAGGACAAGTCCTGGCGCCAGTTGCGCAAGCAGCGCACCCTGCGCGTCGCCTGGTACGTCACCGACCCGACGCAGCAGCTCGTCTTCGGCGCCGACCAGGGCTGCGACCTGGAGTTCTGGACGGAGCGCGACGGCTGGCTCGAGGCGCCCCGCGCCAACCGCGTCGCCGACCGCGTCCCCGTGGACGCGCCGCGCCGCACCGCGCCCCAGGCCCTGTTCAGCCCGGTCCCTCCGGCGTACACGACCGGCGACGTCGCCACCCTCGCCGAGTTCTCCGTACGCCTCCCCGAGGACCACGCCTTCCCCGTCGACGTCGTCTACACGTGGGTCGACGACTCGGACCCGGCCTGGCGTGCCGCGCGGGACCGCGCCCGCGGTGCCCTGACCGGCGGCACGCTGCACGAACAAGCGGCGAACGACGCCCGCTACACCAGCCGCGACGAACTCCTCTACTCCCTGCGTTCGTTGCACCAGAACGCCCCCTGGGTGCGCAACGTCTACCTGGTGACGGCCGGGCAGGCACCGGCGTGGCTCAACACGGACCACCCCAACCTGAAGGTGGTGGACCACCGCGAGATCTTCTCGGACCCGATGGCCCTGCCGACCTTCAACTCGCACGCCATCGAGACGCAGCTGCACCACATCGAGGGCCTGTCGGAGTGCTTCCTCTACCTCAACGACGACGTCTTCTTCGGGCGCCCCGTGACCCCCGGCCACTTCTTCCACCCCAACGGCCTGACCAAGTTCTTCCAGTCGAAGGCGCTCATCCCCGTCGGTGACGTACAGGCGGACGAGCTTCCGGTGAACGCGGCGGGCAAGAACAGCCGACGTCTCATAGCCCAGCAGTTCGGCAGCGCCCTCTCGCAGAAGATGAAGCACACGCCGCACGCCCTGCGCCGCAGCGTCCTCAGCGAGATCGAAGACGTCTACGCGCGTGAACACCTGGCCACCCAGCACTCGCGCTTCCGCTCGCCCAAGGACATTCCTGTGGCGTCGTCGCTGCACCACTACTACGCGTACCACTCGGCCCGCGCCACGGTCGGCGATCTGCGCTACCAGTACGTCGACCTGGCCGCGTCGCTCGCCGAGCGCCGCCTCAACAGCCTCCTGGCACACCGCAACTTCGACACGTTCTGCATCAACGACACCGTGTCCGGACCGGACCCCGACGCGCAGACCCGCATGCTCGAGCGGTTCCTCGAGACGTACTTCCCCGTGCCCAGCCCCTACGAGACCCGCGGCCTGCCCGGAATTCCCGCAACGCGCGCGGCAGAGTTGAGAAGCACCGACGCATGACCCGTATCCCCAAGCGGCCCACCGGGCTGCGTCGGCGCGCCGGTGCCGTCCGGTACAAGCTGCGCAAGCGCGTGGCCGCCCTGCGCGGCATCCTCATCGCACGCTTCTTCCTGCCGCTGCGCGCCCGGCGCGGAGCCGAGCTGCTGTACGCCGCGATCCTCGACGGGCAGACGGTGAATCTGCATGCCCGGCTGCCGCGCAGCGCCCGGCTGCCGGAGCGCGCCGAGATCCTGCTCAAGCGCCGACGCGTACGGTGGCGCACCGACGCACGCGTCTACGAAGGCCCCGACGGCGTACTTCTGATGGACGCCGCCGTGCTGCTCGGCGCCGAGGTGGGGGGCGCCCCGGTCGGCGACGGCCGCTGGAAGCTGCGTCTCAGACTGCGTGACGGGCGCCGCTCGAAGCGCTGCGCGCTGCTCCTGGTCCGGCCGCCGGTTCCGTACGAAGGGCCGACCAAGCCCATGGAACAGTCGGCGGCGACGGGGGCACGGCACCGGATCGGGCGCTCGTTCACCGGCAATGCCCGGGTCGTGACGCGCACGGCGCAGCCGTCGGCCGAAGTCGTGAAGGTCCATATCGACCACGCCGGGATCACGGTCGACTTCCGGCTGTTCGGGCCCGGCGAGGAACTGCCCTGGGTGGAGTTCGTGGCTTCCGGGCGGGTCCTGGAACAGGACGCCGAGGAGGTGGCGCCCGACGTGATCCGCGTCGTGGTGCCGCTGGACAAGATGCCGCCGCGGCACAAGGGCGCCGACCAGTGGGACGTCGTGGCCTGCTTCGGCAACGGCGACCGGTTGCGCGTGGGACGGCGGGTGCACGACGTGCGCAACCCGACCCGCGTCTTCGCCATGCGGCAGATCGCCGTCACCCCCGAGGGCCTGGGCCCCATGATCGTCCAGCCGCGCTACACCCCGGCGGGCAACCTCCGGATCGCCTGCTCCCCGATGCCCGAGGCCGACTGAAGCACCTATGAAGATCACCTTTCTGCTGACCACGGCCGACGCCGTCGGTGGCACCGAACGCGCCGTCTACACCCAGGCCTCCGAACTCGCAGCCCGCCACGACGTCCGCGTCCTGAGCGTGTTCAAGAGCAGGCCCGCCCAGTTCTTCTCACCGGACGAGCGCGTCCGGGTCGACTACCTCGTCGACGCCACCACTCCCGTGCAGCGGCCGCTGCGCGACTCCGGGCTCGACCCCACGGCGTGGGGGCACCTGGCCGCCCAGCCGAGCAAGATCGTCGATGCGTCCTGGGAAGCGGCGTTCAACCGCCTCTCGGACCTCGAACTGGAGCTGGCGCTCCAGGACATCGACACGGACATCCTCATCACCACCACCCCCGCCCTGATGACGCTCGCGGTGACCCTCGCCCCCGCGTGGGTCGTCACCGTGCACCAAGAGCACCGCGTCTCCGAGCTGCGCGGTACCAGTGGCGAACCGCTGCTGCTGCACTCCTCGCGGCTCGACGCCCTCGCCGTGCTCAGCGAGCGCACCAGCGACTGGTTCGCCGAGACGCTCGGCGCGGGCGCGCCCCGCCTGCTCGTCGTGCCGAACGCGCTGCCCAGCGGCTTCCGGCCGCGCTCCACCCTGGAGACCCGCACGGTCGTCATCGCGGGCCGCCTCGTCGGCGAGAAGCAGATCGACCAGGCGATCGCGGCCTGGGCGACCGTGGCTCAGTACCACCCCGAATGGACTCTGCGGATCTTCGGTGACGGACCGCTCAGCGGTGCGCTGCGCCGGCAGATCGACTCCCTCGGACTGCACGACTGCGTCCAGCTGAACGGCAACTCGCCCCATCTGGCCGAGGAGTGGGCCAAGGCGAGCATCGCCCTGCTCACCTCCCGCAACGAGGCGTTCGGCCTGGTCCTCGCCGAGGCCCAGGCCGCGGGCGTCCCCGTCGTCTCGTACGACTCGCCCAACGGGCCGCGCGAGGTGATCATCGACGGGCAGACCGGGTTCCTGGTGCCGGTCGGCGACACCGACACCCTCGCGGCCCGGCTGCTTCAGCTCATCGAGGACGGGCCGCTGCGCCACCGCATGGGCGCCGCCGCACTCGACGCCGTCGGCCGCTTCGCGCCCCAGACGGTCACCGGGCAGTGGGAGCAGATCTTCACCGAACTGCTCGCCGAGCGCGACAGCGGGCGCCGCGAGATCGCCAAGATCGAGCGGCAGGCGTACCACGCGCTGTACAGCAGCGCGGACGGCGCGGCCCAGGCCGCCGAGCCGGCCCCGGCCAGCCTGGTGCGCACCGGCGATCAGAAGGCGCTGGAGAACAAGATCGAGCGCAGCCACCGGGGCCTCGTCCGCTCCGGCGGCCAGCTCTGCCGTGTCATCGAGTCGGAGACCCCCTGGGACATCGTCCAGGCCAACCTGGCTCTGGCGGCCAACGCCCTGGAGGCCGCGAACATCCCGTACTTCGTCGTACGGGACTCCATGGTCCGGCACACCGTCGCGGTGCACGTCCACTACCGCACCGCCGTGCTGGAGGCGCTGGCCCGGCAGTACGCGCAGGCTCCCGTCTACACAGAGCTCCTGAACGAGCAGCAGAAGGGCATCGCCACCGTCCTCGCGGGCCTGATCGGCGCCCACACCCAGACCCCGTGCTCGGGCGTCCGCATCTACCAGAGCACCGTGTCGACCTCGCGCACCATGCGCCTGGGCGCCGTCTACGGCTGCACGATCTCCTTCTGGGAGGACGACCCCGAGGACCCGGCCCACATCACGTCGCCGACCCGCACCCTGGTCGGCGACCGGGTGCCCAAGCGCTCGCTCCAGCGCGCCGCGCTGACGCTGGGCGGACGGCAGTACCCGTCGATCCCTCCGTTCACCCAGCCGCTGCACGGCGATGTCACCTTCCCCGTCGACGCCGTCTACACCTGGGTCGACGGCTCGGACATGGCCTGGCTGGAGCGGAAGAACGCGGTCCTCGCCGCCATGGGCATCGCCACCGAGGACGCCGCGACCAGCGCCGCTCGTTTCCGCAACCGCGACGAACTGCGCTACTCCCTGCGGTCGATCGACATGTACGCGCCGTGGATCCGCAACATCTACCTGGTCACCGACCGACAGGTGCCGCCGTGGCTCGACACGTCGCACCCGCGGGTCCGGGTGGTGGACCACACGGAGATCTTCGGCAATCGCGGCGCGCTGCCCACGTACAACTCGCACGCCATCGAGAGCCAGCTGCACCACATCGAGGGCCTCGCCGAGCACTTCCTCTACTTCAACGACGATGTGTTCGTCGGCCGCACCCTCAAGCCCGACGCGTTCTTCCTGAGCAATGGGCAGGCCAAGCACTTCATGTCGCCCACGTCGATCCCGATGGCGCCGCCCTCGTACGACGACGAGCACAACATGAGCGCGGCGAAGAACAACCGCGCCCTGATCCAGGCCTACTTCGGGCAGACGCTGGTGCACACGTTCCTGCACGCCCCGCACCCGCTGCGGCGCAGTGTGCTGGAGGACGTGGAGACACACTTCAAGGACGCCGTCGCCCAGGCCGCCGCCAACCGGCTGCGCGACCACAGCGACGTCTCCGTCGCCTCGTCGCTGCACCACTACTTCGGGTTCCACACCGGACGCAGTGTGCCCGGCTCCATCTCCTGCGGGTTCGTCAACGTCGGTCTGAGCGAGCACAAGTCGCGGCTCAACCGGATCCTCACCGCGCGGCCGCACGACGTGTTCTGCCTCAACGACTTCCACGACGGTGACGTCTCCGAGGACGAACAGGACGCGATCCTGCGGGCGTTCCTGCCCAGCTACTTCCCCGTCGCCAGCCAGTTCGAGATCGGCTCGGACCGGAACAGGCGCGCCCACACCGGCTACCTGCCGGGGTGGCCGCTGTGACCACCACAGTCTCCGCCCCAGGAAGGACTCGCTCATGAACAGCCGCGCCTCCGTGCTCCAGATCGTGGCGCACCCGGACGACGACCTCTACTTCATGAACCCGGCGACCTTCCAGGGCGTCAAGGCCGGCACGCCCACCACCACGGTGTACATCACCGCGGGCGACGCGAACGGCGAGAACCCCAGGCCGCTCCAGACGGACCCGGTCGCCGCGGACCGCCCCGCCTACGCCAAGGCCCGGCAGAACGGGATCAAGGCCGCCTACGCGGCGATGGTCCTGGGCGACCGCACCGCCGCCTGGAAGCCGGCCACCCTCGCCACCGCGCGCGGCGCCCTCGCCGAGGTCTACTCCCTCGCGGACGCCCCCTGGGTGACGCTCGTCTTCCTCAACATCCGCCAGCACGGCACCCCCGAGGGTCCGGCCCGCAGCCTGCACGTCCTGTGGCGCGCGCAGACGGAACAGGTGCCGACGCTCGCGCCCACCGGCGGACTGGTCACCGAGACCTACTGGTACACCCGCCAGGACCTGCTCGCCTCCCTGGTCCAGATCCTCGGCATCTTCCGGCCGACGCTGATCCGCACCATGGATCCGGACCCCGACCGGCTGGAGCACGGCGAGAAGTTCCCGCAGCGGCACGACTACGGCAACCTCTCGGACCACTGCGACCACACGGCCGCGGCCCTGTTCACCTGGGCCGCGCTCGATCACTACCAGGGGCCCGGCGAGGGGGGCACGTTCACCGTCGAGTCCTTCCGCGGCTACTACAACGAGCGATGGCCGCACAACCTCAGTGCCCGGGCCGTGTCACTGAAGGAGTTCTTCCTCAACTTCTACGGCGCGGCGGACGGTTACGACTGCGGCGACCCGGCCGGCAGCGGTGACTACGCGGTCGGTCTCGGCACCCGCAGCACGGGATGGGTGCAGAGCACGACGCCCCGCTACCCGGCCGGCACGAACTGGCTGCTGCCCGACCACAAGGGGCGCCTCACCGCCTTCGCCGTCATCAACCAGCAGGCCGCCGTGTGGGTGGAGGCGCAGCCCGGCAGCGACCAGTGGCGCGGGCCCTTCCTGATGGGCGGCGGCCCGCTGGCTCCCGGCCTCGCGGCGAGCCTCACCCCGGACGGCCGCTGGCAGATCTTCGCCGAACGGCTCTCGCACCTGGCGGCCGACGGATCGCATGCCCGCGAGATCGTGCTGCTCGAACAGTCCGCGCCCGGCGGGGTGTTCCCCGGCTGGATCACTCTCGGCAACCCCTCGGCGGGGGACGAGGAGCGCGACCGCCACCTCGGCACGCCCGTCGTCACCCGGGACGGCGCGGGACGGCTGCACCTGTTCGTGCGCAACGCGGGCCAAGGCCTGCACAGCCGCATCCAGGAAGCCGACGGGACCTGGGGCGAGTGGACCGACCTGCGCGGATACGACCTTCAGGAGGGGCTCGCCGCGGTCACCACGCCCAGCGGCAAGGTCGAGGTCTTCGGATCGAGCCGCGAGGGCGTCTTCCACTGGACGCAGTCGACCCTGGACGAGCCACTCGTCAGAGCTCCGCGGTTCCGGCTGAGCACGCCCGCGGGGCCGTGCTCCTCCGTGATCCAGCCGAACGGCAGGGTGGCGGTCTTCTACCGGCAGCCGAACACGGGGAACGTCCTGACGGCCGAGGAGAACGCGCCCGGCGGCAGCTGGGTGACTCCGGCCACGAGCATCTCCTCGCGCGGCGGCTTCGGCCCCGTCGCCGCCGCCGCGGGCCCGGCCACCGAGGTCGGCACGCTGCTCGCCACCCGCAGTGACCTCGGCGGCGTCGCCTACCGCTTCCTGCCGGGCGACGGCCCGTGGCTCGAACTTCCCGCCACGGAACTGGGCGGCACCGTCGCCCACGCGCCCGCGGTCGCCTTCGACGGCCTCGGCCGCGGCACCATCGCCGTGGTCTCGGCGAGCGGCCGGCTCGCCGTCAGCCGCCAACGCGGCCCGGGGAGCCCGGAGTTCGGCCCGTGGCAGTACGTCGGGTGACCCCTGGAGCGAGGCGCCGACGGGCGCTGCTCGGCCTGGTGGGGTGCCTGCTCGCGGTCGCCGCGTGCGGGTCCCCGCCGGCCGATCCGGCCCCCCGCGCTCCCCGTGCCACCGGGACGACGTACCGCGTGTGGCAGTGGAACGTGGCCGGCAACACCCTGCACCACGGCTCGACGACCGACCGTCTCCCCGAAGCGGCGGCCGCCTCCATCACGGAGCGGAACATCGACTTCGCGGCGTTCAACGAGGTCTGCCACGGCCAGTTCCAGCGCATCCGGCAGAACCTGATCGACGCGGGCTGGCCCGAGGACCCGGACACCTTCGACCGCTTCGAGCCCGGTCTCCCCGGCGGCGACCCGGAGATCTGCGGCGGCGACTCCTACGGCATCGCCCTGTTCAGCAAGGCGCCACTCGGCCCCGCCGACCGCAGGACGCTGCCCGACGACGGCACCGGCGAACCGCGCAAACTGCTGTGCGCACCGTTGGCCAAGACCCCGCACCGGCGACTGTGCACCACGCACATCGGCATCAGCCAGGAGGTCGCGGACAACGGCAAGCTGTACAGCGCCAACCAGCTCGACGACGTGCTCGACACCGTCGAGCGGTACCACGCGGCCGGGGACACGGTGATCCTGGCCGGCGACTTCAACGCGCAGCCGACCTACGACCGGCTGTGGCCGTACCAGACCCGTCACGGCGGCCACTACCGCGAGCTCGACGACAGCGACAAGGGACACTGCCCCGGCTACGGCGAATGGACCGCCGACGACGTGCCCGGCACGGCACCGCCCTGCGGGGACAAGGCGAAGATCGACATGATCTTCGTGCGGGAGGACAGGATCGCGGGCCCGTACTCCGCCGACGCACTGCCGATCCCCCGGGGCTGCACGGGCACACCCGCCTGCTCGGACCACCGGATCCTGACGGGCACGGTCGTCCTCAAGGACTAACCGTCCTCACGGACGGTCCGCGGCCCCGCCGTCCGCGCCCCCAACTCCTCGACCCGGCGCCGCAGTTCACGGTCCGCCGTCACCACGGTGCACGGCCCTCCGACCCGCTCCACCAGCTCCACGATGTGATCGTCCCCGCTGCCCCGCGCCGACTCCACCCGCACGCCCGGTACGGACTCGACGCCGCGCGCCGCGCCCTCCACGACCAGGATCACCTCGGCGCCCGTCCGCTCCCCGTACGTCACCAGGCGATCCCGCAGCCGCTCCGCCGCACCCCTCCGGTCGCGCCACCAGCCGTCCGGCACCGATCCGACGACATTGGCCCCGTCGACCACCAGCAGTTCGCTCATGCGGCCAGGGTCGCATGGGCGGCCCGGCGGGCGGCGCTTAGGCTGGAGGGGTGAACGGCGACTGGCTGATCGGCGGCCGCGACGGCGCGCTCTGCGTGTACGCGTACGCCCCCGAAGGTGACGCGATCGTGTGCCGCGTGGAGCGGTACCCCGAAGGACCCTGGTCGCCTCCCCGTACCGTCGGCGGCGACCAGCGGGTGCGCCCCGCCCTGGCCGTGGCCCGCAGCGCGAACGGATACGCTCACCTCGCCACATGGCGCCCCACCGTCCCCGGCGAGTCCGGCCTCGTCCACTCCACGCACTTCCAGTCGCATCTCGCCGCACTGGACTGGAACCCGCTCGGTCACCCGAACAAGAAGGGCGACCTGACCGGCCCGCCCGCCGTCGCCGTCGACGCGCAGGGCCGCGCCCACGTCTTCGTCGCGAACAAGGGCGGCGGTGTCAGCATGCGCGCCCAGCTGGAGAAGGGCGGCTGGGGCCCGTGGCGCGACCTGAAGGGCACGGACGTACGCGGTGAACTCGCCGCCGTGGCAGCCGAGTCGGGCCTGATCACGCTGTACGCGGCGACGCCGGACGGCATCCTGCGCTGGCGCCAGGAGACGCCGGGCGGCACCCCGGTGCGGGACGAGAAACCACAGCCCGCCGCGCCCCGCCCCGACACCCTGCGCGCCCTGGCCACCTCCGCCGACGCCACCACGCTGTTCTACGTCGACGAGGACGGCGCCCTCTACGCCTGGCGCGGCGACGACGCCCCGGCCCGCATCCTCGACGCGGCGGGCCCCGGCCCGGTCTCGGCGATCCGCTGCCCGCTCGACGAGGTGGACTGCACGCTGCTCGCCCAGCGCGCGTCGTCCGGCCGCGTCGCCTTCGCGGCCTACCCGACGGAGCAGGAAGCGGCGGGCGCCTGGTGGGCGGAGTCCGGCCCAGCCCTGCCGCCGGACGCCCGTATCGCGCTCGCGGAGGACGCCAATGGGCGCGTGGTGGCGGCCAGTTACCTCCCCGGCGACCCGGACCGTATGCTGCTGACGCGCCGCAAGCGAGAGCCGGGGCTGGCGTTGGAGGCGTGGCGGCAGGTGTACTGAACCTGAATCGGCCCCGCCCCTGAAGGGTGGGGGGCCTTGAGCGGAGCGTCGAAGCTCGCTCGATGCGCGTCATGGGCGCTCGGGCCGGCACTGATGCTGGGACTGACGGCGTGCGACGGCGCGGGGGTGTCCGAAGGCGGGCACAAGCCTTCCGTTTCCTCCTCCTCCTCTGCCTCCGCTTCCGCGACGGCCGCGCCCCCACGGCCCGCCGAACGCGTGCTGAACCAGCAGGAGTTGGAGCGCGCGGTGCTGCCCGGCGGCACGCCCGCCGGTGACGGCGCGCCGCAGACGGTCCGGCCGGTTCTCCCGCGCGACCTGATCCGCCGTCAAACAGCCGCCCTGGAACGGGCGATGGCCGCCCCTACGTCGTAGGGGCGGCCATCGGCACGCTGTGAGAGGACCGCTTACGCGGGCACGCTCGCCACACCGGCCTCCAGGAACCGCTTCCCGGTGACCCGCTCGCTCACGCCCTCCCGGTCCAGGTACGGAGTGATCCCGCCCAGGTGGAAGGGCCAGCCCGCGCCCGTGATCAGGCACAGGTCGATGTCCTGGGCCTCGGCGACGACGCCCTCGTCGAGCATCAGGCCGATCTCCTGGGCCACCGCGTCGAGGACACGGTCGCGGACCTGCTCCTCGGTGAGGACGGTGTCGCCCTGCTTGAGGAGCGCCGCGACCTCCGGGTCCAGCTCCGGCTTGAAGCCATTCTCGGCGGAGTACACGTAGAAGCCGCGCTTGCCCGCCTTGACGACCGCCGCGAGGTTCGGGGAGACGGTGAAGCGCTCCGGGAAGGCGCGGTTCAGGGTCTCCGAGACGTGCAGGCCGATGGCCGGGCCGACCAGTTCGAGGAGGACCAGCGGCGACATCGGCAGGCCCAGCGGCTCGACCGCCTTCTCGGCGACCTCGACCGGCGTGCCCTCGTCGATGACGTTCTGGATCTCGCCCATGAAGCGGGTGAGGATGCGGTTCACGACGAACGCCGGGGCGTCCTTCACGAGAACGGCCGTCTTCTTCAGCTTCTTGGCGACGCCGAACGCCGTGGCCAGCGCCGCGTCGTCCGTCTGCTCGCCGCGCACGATCTCCAGGAGCGGCAGGATCGCGACCGGGTTGAAGAAGTGGAAGCCGACCACGCGCTCGGGGTGCTTCAGCTTCGACGCCATCTCCGTGACGGAGAGGGACGAGGTGTTCGTGGCGAGGATCGCGTGCGCCGGGGCGACGGCCTCGACCTCGGCGAACACCTGCTGTTTGACGCCGATCTCCTCGAAGACGGCCTCGATGATGAAGTCCGCGTCCGCGAAGCCCTCTGCCTTGTCCAGGACACCGGAGACCAGGCCCTTGAGACGGTTGGCCTTGTCCTGGTTGACGCGGCCCTTGGCGAGCAGCTTGTCGATCTCGGCGTGGACGTAGCCCACACCCTTGTCGACGCGCTCCTGGTCGATGTCGGTCAGGACGACCGGCACCTCCAGGCGGCGCAGGAAGAGCAGGGCGAGCTGCGAGGCCATCAGGCCCGCGCCGACCACGCCGACCTTCGTCACCGGACGCGCCAGGGACTTGTCCGGGGCACCCGCCGGGCGCTTCGCGCGCTTCTGGACGAGGTTGAACGCGTAGATGCCCGCGCGCAGTTCGCCACCCATGATCAGGTCGGCGAGCGCCTTGTCCTCGGCGTCGTAACCCGCCTGGAGGTCGCCGTCCTTGGCCGCCGCGATGATGTCGAGCGCGCGGTACGCGGCCGGGGCCGCCCCGTGCACCTTGGAGTCGGCGATGGACTTGCCGCGCGCGACGGCCTGGTCCCAGCCCTCGCCCCGGTCGATGTCCGGACGCTCGACCTTGACGTCACCCTTGAGGACCGAGGCGGTCCACAGCAGCGACTGCTCCAGGAAGTCCGCGCCCTCGAACAGCGCGTCGGCGATGCCCAGTTCGTAGACCTGCTTGCCCTTGAGCTGCTTGTTCTGGTTCAGGCTGTTCTCGATGATCACCGAGACGGCCTTGTCCGCGCCGATCAGGTTCGGCAGCAGGGTGCAGCCGCCCCAGCCCGGCACCAGGCCGAGGAAGACCTCGGGCAGCGAGAACGCGGGGAGCGCCTTCGACACCGTGCGGTACGTGCAGTGCAGACCGACCTCGACGCCACCGCCCATGGCGGCGCCGTTGTAGTACGCGAACGTCGGCACGGCCAGGCCCGCGAGGCGCTTGAAGACCTCGTGGCCGCCCTTGCCGATGGCGAGCGCGTCGTCGTGCTTCTTCAGCAGCTCCACGCCCTTGAGATCGGCGCCGACCGCGAAGATGAACGGCTTGCCGGTGATGCCGACACCGACGATGTCGCCGTCGGCCGCTTCCTTCTCCACCTGGTCGATGGCGGCGTTCAGGTTCGCGAGCGAACCCGGGCCGAAGGTCGTCGGCTTCGTGTGGTCGAAGCCGTTGTCCAGCGTGATGAGGGCGAACCGGCCCGCGCCGTAGGGCAGTTCGAGGTGGCGTACGTGCGCCGACGTGACGACCTCGCCAGGGAACAGCTCGGCCGCGCCCTTCAGGAGCTCAGCGGTGGTGGTGCTCACTTGTCGCCTCCGGCGTCCTTGTGGTGCGGGTTCTCCCAGATCACCGTGGCGCCCATGCCGAAGCCGACGCACATGGTGGTGAGGCCGTAACGGACCTCCGGCTGCTCCTCGAACTGACGGGCCAGCTGCGTCATCAGACGCACACCCGAGGAGGCGAGCGGGTGACCGAACGCGATGGCGCCGCCGTACTGGTTGACGCGCGCGTCGTCGTCGGCGATGCCGTAGTGGTCCAGGAACGCGAGGACCTGGACGGCGAACGCCTCGTTGATCTCGAAGAGGTTGATGTCCTCGATGGACAGACCCGCCTTGGCGAGGGCCTTCTCCGTGGCCGGGATCGGGCCGTAGCCCATGACCTCCGGCTCCACGCCCGCGAAGGCGTAGGAGACGAGACGCATCTTCACCGGGAGGTTGTTCTCCCGGGCGAAGTCCTCGGAGGCGATGATCGAGGCGGTGGCGCCGTCGTTGAGACCCGCGGCGTTGCCGGCCGTGACGCGACCGTGCGTACGGAACGGCGTCTTGAGCCCGGCGAGGTTCTCCAGGGTGGTCCCCGGGCGCATCGGCTCGTCGGCCGTCACGAGACCCCAACCGGTCTCGCCCACCTCGGCGTTGGTGTTGCGCACCGAGATCGGGACGAGGTCCTGCTGGATCTTCCCGTTCGCGTACGCCTTCGCCGCCTTCTCCTGCGAGCGCACGGCGTACTCGTCGGCGCGCTGCTTGGTGATGTGCGGGTAGCGGTCGTGCAGGTTCTCGGCGGTCATGCCCATGAACAGGGCCGACTCGTCGACGAGCTTCTCGGACACGAAGCGCGGGTTCGGGTCGACGCCCTCGCCCATGGGGTGGCGGCCCATGTGCTCGACACCACCGGCGATCACGGCGTCGTACGCGCCGAACGCCACGGAGCCCGCGGCCGTGGTGACGGCCGTCAGGGCGCCCGCGCACATGCGGTCGATCGAGTAGCCGGGGACCGACTGGGGGAGACCGGCGAGGATCCCGGCCGTGCGGCCGAGGGTCAGGCCCTGGTCGCCGATCTGCGTGGTCGCGGCGATCGCGACCTCGTCGATCTGCGCGGGGTCCAGGTTCGGGTTGCGGCGCAGCAGTTCGCGGATCGCCTTCACGACGAGGTCGTCGGCCCGGGTCTCGTGGTAGATGCCCTTCGGGCCCGCCTTGCCGAACGGGGTGCGGACGCCGTCGACGAAGACGACGTCCCTGACGGTACGAGGCACGATGGCTCTCCTCCAAGATGCGGGACGGCACTGCCACGGCGCGCGACTGAGCGCGCGCTCACACCCTCATGCTACTTGCGGGTAACCATGCTGCCCAGTCCCCACGGTCGGAGCGGCGAAGGTCACATCGCGACCGGCCATCACCGCGGCCATGACGGCGGACGACGCCACGATGTCGCGTACGAAACCGCATCGGGTGACGCCGCACCGCCGCAGGGCCGCGCCATGGTCCACGGCGACCAGCGCGGCAGCCCCCGCGAGCAGCAGCCGCCAGCCCCCGGTCACCGCGTACCGCGCGGGCCGCGGCACCCGTACGAAGCCCTCGCGCAGCCGGCGGCAGTGGAACGGCACATGCCGCTCCTCGTCGGCCAGGATCCGCCCGGCGACCTCGCGGAGCAGCGGATCGGCGCCGCCGTCGCGCAGCGCGCGGTAATAGCGCAGCGCCACCGCCTCGGCCACCATCAGGACGAGCAGTTCGAGCCGCAGCCCGAGCAGCCGGCGCAGCCGCACGAACGCGGCGTCGCTCCAGTGCGACTCCAGCGTCCCCGCCCCGCCGGCCTTCAGCAGCAGCGCCAGCAGCCGGGCGTGGTTCTGCTCCTCCGCGATGAACAGCCGTGCCGCGGCGGTGTACCGGGCGTCCCCGGCCCGCTCCGCCTTGCCGAGCAGCTCGGCCCCGTCCCCGTCCTCGCCGACCTGGAACCGCTGGAGGCTGCGGACCAGCGCGGACGGCAGCCGTGCGCCCTGCCCCCAGTCGGGATCCCCGCGCCGCGCCCGCCGCTCCCGCTCGGCCTCGAAGGCCCGCACCCAGTCGTCGTATCCCTGCGTCCCGCTGTCCCGCCCCTTTTTGAACATGCTCAGAAACATGGTCAGAAACTAACGAGAATTGAGCGCGTTCAAAACCATCCGCATGTCCTGACTCTGCAACAACAACCGCCACGCCCGCCACACCCGCCCCCCCAACCACGCCGAAGGGCCCCGGCCCCGTACGCGAACGTACGAGACCGGGGCCCCGGTCGGACAAAAGGCGGGAGTGCGGGACTCAGCCGCGGGCCGTCCTCAGCGCCGCCACGAGCACCGGCGTCACCTGCTCGACCTGCCAGCGCCGCGCGCCGTGCGAGGTCAGCGCCGCCGCCACGGAGTCCGCGTCCGCCACGGCCGGCGGCTCCCAGCACACGCGCCGCACGGTGTCCGGCGTCATCAGGTTCTCCTGCGGCATGTTCAGCGTCTCGGCGAGGGCCGACACCGCGGCCCGCGCCGCCGAGAGCCGCGCTGCAGCGGCCGGGTCCTTGTCGGCCCAGGCGCGCGGCGGCGGCGGACCCGCGACCGGCTGGCCCGGCTGCGGCAGCTCCGCCTCCGGCAGCTCCCTGGCCCGGTCGACGGCGGCCTGCCACTGCTCCAGCTGGCGCCGGCCCATCCGGTGCCCGAAGCCGGGCAGCGCGGCCAGCGCCTGCACGTTGACCGGAAGGGAGAGCGCGGCCTCGACGATCGCCGTGTCCCCGAGCACCTTGCCCGGCGACACGTCGCGCCGCTGCGCGACCTTGTCCCGCGCGGTCCACAGCTCCCGTACGACGGCCATCTGGCGGCGGCGGCGCACCTTGTGCATGCCGGACGTGCGGCGCCACGGGTCCTTGCGGGGCGGGGCGGGCGGCGCGGAGGCGATCGCGTCGAACTCCTGGTGGGCCCAGTCGAGCTTGCCCTGCCGGTCGAGCTCCTTCTCCAGGGCGTCACGCAGGTCGACGAGGAGCTCCACGTCGAGCGCCGCGTAGCGCAGCCAGGGGTCGGGCAGCGGGCGCGTCGACCAGTCGACTGCCGAGTGGCCCTTCTCCAGCTGGTAGCCGAGCACGCTCTCGACCATCGCGCCGAGCCCCACGCGGGGGAACCCGGCGAGCCGTCCGGCCAGCTCGGTGTCGAACAGCTTGGTGGGCACCATGCCTATTTCGCGCAGGCAGGGGAGGTCCTGAGTGGCGGCGTGCAGATCCCACTCGGCGTCGGAGATGGCGGCGCCGAGCCCGGACAGGTCGGGGCAGGCGACGGGGTCGATGAGCGCGGAGCCCGCGCCCTCGCGGCGCAGCTGCACGAGATACGCGCGCTGCCCGTAGCGGTAGCCGGAGGCGCGCTCGGCGTCGACGGCCACGGGTCCGGTGCCCGCGGCGAAGGCCGCGACCATGTCGGCGAGCGCGGCCTCGTCGGCGATCACCGGCGGGATGCCCTCGCGCGGCTCGAGAAGGGGGATCGGCGCCTCTTCAACAGATCCGCCGTCGTCCGGAGGGGCGCCTCCGGTGGTGCGCAGTGAACTGTCTGCTGCGGTCTCTTGGGCGTCGGTCACCTGTCAAGGGTATCTGTGAACGGACGACGCCCGTCGACGGAACGTTCCGTCGACGGGCGTGGAAGAGCCGTATACCGGAAAGATCCGGCCACTCTTCGATCAGTGGATGATTCCGGTCCGCAGGGCGACCGCCACCATCCCGGCGCGGTCACCGGTGCCGAGCTTGCGGGCGATCCGGGCGAGGTGGCTCTTGACGGTCAGTGCGGACAGACCCATCGAGACGCCGATGGCCTTGTTCGACTGGCCCTCGGCGACGAGCCGGAGCACCTCGACCTCACGGCCGGAGAGCTCGCGGTAGCCGCCCGGGTGGCTCGGGGCACCCGGGGGGCGGCGGTGCATACGGGCGGCCGCGGACCCGATGGGGGCGGCGCCGGGACGGGTGGGGAGGCCGATGTTGGTGCGGGTGCCGGTGACGACGTAGCCCTTCACGCCGCCCGCGAGGGCGTTGCGTACGGCGCCGATGTCGTCGGCGGCGGAGAGAGCCAGGCCGTTCGGCCAGCCCGCGGCGCGGGTTTCGGAGAGGAGCGTCAGGCCGGATCCGTCGGGGAGGTGGACGTCGGCGACGCAGATGTCACGGGGGTTGCCGATGCGGGGACGAGCCTCTGCGACGGACGAGGCCTCGATCACGTCACGCACACCGAGCGCCCACAGATGGCGCGTGACGGTGGAACGGACGCGAGGGTCGGCCACGACCACCATCGCGGTCGGCTTGTTCGGGCGGTAGGCGACCAGGCTTGAGGGCTGCTCGAGGAGAACGGACACCAGGCCTCCTGGGGTGCGGGGACGAACCGTGCTGTCAAGGTCACAGAGGTCTTCGGCAGCAAACCCGCCCGCCTTTAGAGAAAGATCACGATTTAGTGAGTAACAATTCGCGCAATTCGGACACAGTATCGATCATCCGAAGATCGAACCGAACAGGAACCGCATCCGAACCGCACCGGATCCGCTTACGAACCGCATCCGAATCGGCAGGAAAAGTACCCAGGAACGAGCGACGGCCACGCCGGGCAGCTGCCCGACGCGGCCGAAAATGATCGGTTCCGATATACGCCGTCACGAAGGATGCGGGCCGCGCCGCTGCGGAAGCGTGACCACGGCGCCCTCCGCGCCGTGCCCCCCGGCCACCGGCGGCAGCCCGGCGATCTGGCAGAGCAGCTCGCACCACGCCGCGAGGTGCGCCGCCGTGTCCGGGACGCCGCCCAGGCCCTCGCGCGGCGTCCACGACGCGCGGATCTCGATCTGTGAGGTCGGCGGCCGGTCGCCGATCCCGCCGAAGTAGTGCGAGCCGGCCCGGGTGACCGTGCCCGACGGCTCCCCGTAGCCGAGACCGCGGGTCTGGAGCGCACCGGTCAGCCATGACCAGCAGACGTCGGGCAGCATCGGATCGGCCGCCATCTCCGGCTCCAGCTCCGCGCGCACCAGCGTCACCAGGCGGAACGTGCCGCGCCACGCCTCGTGCCCGGCCGGATCGTGCAGCAGGACGAGCCGCCCGTCGGCCAGTGCGTCGTCATCGTCCGCCGGGTCGACGACCGTCGCCTCCAGTGCGTAGGAGAAGGGGGCCAGGCGCTGCGGTGGGCGCGTGGGATCGATCTCGAGTTCCGGGCGCAGCCGCGCCGACCGCAGGGCGTCGACCGCCGTGCGGAACGCCGGGGGAGTGGGGGGCGCCGGTTCGTCCTTCTTCTGTGCAGCGTTCATGTCCCGAGCGTTCTGCCCCTCCCGCACCGATTCACTCATCCCGTCCGCGCCGTCCGACCGTCGTCCCTGAGCCGCAGCCATGCGGGGAAGGTTAAGGGGAACGAGGCCCTGACGCAGGCAAGGACACCCGGGGCCCGACACCCTTCTCGGCAGGGTGCGCGGTCGTGCGAGACTTTCCGGCGTGAGTGCCAACACCCTGCCCCCGGGCCAGCAGCCGTCAGCGACGTACGAAGCCACCAAGGATTCCGCCTTCATGAAGGCGTGCAGGCGCGAGGCCGTGCCGCACACCCCGGTGTGGTTCATGCGGCAGGCGGGGCGCTCGCTGCCCGAGTACCACAAGGTGCGCGAGGGCATCCCGATGCTCGAGTCGTGCATGCGGCCCGAACTGGTCGCCGAGATCACGATGCAGCCGGTCCGCCGGCACGACGTCGACGCGGCGATCTACTTCAGCGACATCGTCGTACCGCTCAAGGCCATCGGTGTCGACCTCGACATCAAGCCCGGCGTCGGCCCGGTCGTCGCGAACCCGATCCGTTCGCGCGCCGACCTGGACCAGCTGCGGGACCTGACCCCCGAGGACGTCTGGTACGTCACGGAGGCGATGGGCCTGCTGACCGCCGAGCTCGGTCCGAAGCCGCTCATCGGGTTCGCGGGCGCGCCGTTCACCCTCGCCAGCTACCTCGTCGAGGGCGGCCCGTCCAAGAACCACGAGCACACCAAGGCGCTCATGTACGGCGACCCGCAGCTCTGGGCCGACCTCGTCGACCGGCTCGCCGACATCACCACCGCGTTCCTGAAGGTGCAGATCGAGGCCGGCGCCAGCGCCGTGCAGCTCTTCGACTCGTGGGTCGGCGCGCTCGCCCCGGCCGACTACCGGCGCTCGGTCATGCCCGCCTCCCAGAAGGTGTTCCGCGCGATCGAGTCGTACGGCGTCCCGCGCATCCACTTCGGTGTCGGCACCGGTGAGCTGCTCGGGCTCATGGGCGAGGCCGGCGCCGACGTCGTCGGTGTCGACTGGCGGGTGCCGCTCGACGAGGCGGCGCGCCGCGTCGGCCCCGGCAAGACGCTCCAGGGCAACTTCGACCCCGCGATCCTCTTCTCCACCCAGGAAGCGGTCGAGGAGCGGGCACGCGAGGTGCTGGACTCCGCCGCGGGCCTTGAGGGCCACATCTTCAACCTCGGGCACGGCGTGCCGCCGAACACCGACCCGGACGCGCTGACCCGCCTCGCGGAGTTCGTCCACACGGAGACCGCGCGCTGAGCTGTGCGGTGCGGGCCGGGAGCGACTACCCGGCCCGCACCGCCGCCACCGCCTTGCGCGCCGCCACCAGGACCGGGTCCCACACCGGGGAGAACGGCGGCGCGTAGCCGAGGTCCAGGGCCGCCACCTGCTCCACCGTCATCCCCGCGGTCAGCGCGACCGCCGCGACGTCGACCCGCTTGCCCGCGCCCTCGCGCCCCACGATCTGCACCCCGAGCAGCCGCCCCGTGCGCCGCTCGGCGAGCATCTTCACCGTCATCCGGGCCGCGCCCGGGTAGTAGCCCGCCCGGCTCGTCGACTCGATCGTCGCCGTCACGAACTGAAGCCCCGCCCGCAGCGCGTCCTTCTCGCGCAGCCCCGTCCGCGCGATCTCCAGGTCGCACACCTTGCTGACGGCGGTCCCGACGACGCCGGGGAACGTCGCGTACCCGCCGCCCACGTTCGAGCCGATGATCTGGCCGTGCTTGTTGGCGTGCGTGCCGAGCGCGATGTGCCGCTCGCGCCCCGACACCAGGTCGAGGACCTCGACGCAGTCGCCGCCCGCCCAGATGTCCTCGTGTCCGCGCACCCGCATCGCCAGGTCCGTCAGCAGCCCGCCGTGGTCGCCGAGCGGCAGGCCCGCCGCCTTCGCCAGCGTCGTCTCCGGCCGCACCCCGACGCCGAGGACCACGACGTCCGCCGGGTGTTCGGCGTCCTCGGTCGCCACCGCCCGCACCCGCCCGTCGTCCCCGGTGAGGATCTTCGTCACCTCGGCGTCGTCGACCATGGTGATGCCCATGCCCGTCATCGCCTCGTGCACCAGACGCCCCATGTCCGGGTCGAGCGTCGACATCGGCTGGGAGCCACGGTTGACGACGGTCACCTCGTAACCGCGGTTGATCAGTGCCTCCGCCATCTCCACGCCGATGTAGCCGGCGCCCACCACCACCGCGCGGCGCCCCTTGGTCGCGCCCAGCGTGTCGAGCAGCGCCTGCCCGTCGTCCAGGGTCTGCACCCCGTGCACGCCCGGCGCGTCGATCCCGGGCAGCTCGGGGCGGATCGGCCGCGCGCCCGTCGCGATCACGAGCTTGTCGTACGCGGTCCAGGACTCGCCGCCCTCGTCCACGTGCCGGGAGCGCACCCGCCGCCCCTCGACGTCGATCTCCACGACCTCGGTCCGCATCCGCAGATCGATGTCCCGCTCCCGGTGCTCGGCCGGTGTCCGTGCGATCAGCTCGTCGCGCTCGTCGACCTGGCCGCCGACCCAGTACGGGATCCCGCAGGCCGAGTAGGACGTGAAGTGCCCCCGCTCGAAGGCCACGATCTCCAGCTCGTCCGGGCCGCGCAGCCGGCGTGCCTGCGACGCGGCGGGCATGCCCGCCGCGTCGCCGCCGATGACCACGAGTCGCTCTTTCCCAGTGCTCATGAGCCCACGCTACGTGGGCGGAGCGCAGGGTGAAGGGCTGTCAGTCCTGCTCGTCGGGGTCGGACCTCGGGTGTGCGGGCAGCGGGCCGAGCGCCGTGTGCACCGCGCGCTCCTCGGGGCGCCGCGGCAGCCGGGGCCGGATCAGACGCAGCCACGCGAACACCAGGAGCGCCGCCACCGCCGCGAACGGCAGCACGGCCGCGAGCGCCATCCCGATCCACTTCAGGACCGTCACGAAGGCGGACCAGCCGCCGGACAGGGCGTCCAGGAAGCCGGGGTCGTCATCGTCGGCCGACGCGCCCGCAGGCGGGGCCTCGGTCAGCTTGAGCGTGATCGTGGCGAGCGTCGTGCGGTCCTTCAGGGACGCCTGCTGGGCGAGGAGAGCCTCCAGCTCCGACTGACGGTTGCTCAACTCCCCTTCCAGGGTCACCACATCGCTCAACTTCGAGGCCCGGTCCATGAGTTCGCGGACGCGGGCGACGCTCGCCCGCTGCGTCCTGATCCGGCTGTCCACGTCGACGACCTGGTCGGTGACGTCCTTCGCGTTCTCGGAGCGCTTCAACAGGCGTCCCGACCCCGAGAGTTGGTCCAGTACGTCGTCGTACGACTCCTGCGGGACCCGGAGCGTGATCCGGGAGCGCTCGCGGCCGTGGCCGTCGCGGTCGGTGGTCTCGTTGCCGACCATGCCGCCCGCGTTCTCGGCTGCGGTGCGGGCCTTGTCCCGGGCGTCCGGCACGTCCTTGACGCGGACGGACAGGCTCGCCGTGTGGATGATGTGGACGCCGGTGAGCTTGGGCGGCTTCTTCGCGTTCTGCGGCCCGGCGGAGCCCCGGTCGTCGGCGGCGCCACCGGCCTTGCTGTCGGACATGCTCTTCCCGGCGGCGGAGCTGTCGTTGCCGCCGCTCGCGCCCGAGCATCCCGTGAGCGCGAGTGCCGCGGCGAGCAGGACGCCCGCGAGGGCGTGGACCGGCCGCGGGCGCGGCGCGGTACGAGTGGTTCCGGAAACGTGCATCGACGTACCCCCCGAAGGACGTGACGGTCATCGGACGTCTCCTTCGACGCGCGAGCACCCCGTTTCGGTGGTTGCCGCGCGATCCCGAACCGGTCACGGTCGGGACTCGGCCGTTCTGACAGAGTGGGGGCATGCGCGAAACGGACACCTCCACGGGTACGGGTACAGGACGGGGCCGTGACGTCCTCGTCATCGGCGCCGGCATCGCGGGACTCGCGGCCGCCCACCGATTGCTCGACACCGACCCGGACGCCCGGGTCACGGTCCTGGAGAGCTCCGACCGCGTCGGCGGCAAGCTCCGGGCCGGCGAGATCGCCGGGGCCCGGGTCGACCTCGGCGCCGAGTCGATGCTCGCCCGCAGACCCGAGGCGGTGGGCCTGGCCCGCGAGGTCGGACTCGCCGACCGCCTCCAGCCGCCGTCCACCGCGACGGCCTCGATCTGGACCCGGGGCGAGCTGCGCCCCATGCCCAAGGGCCACGTCATGGGCGTCCCCGGCACCGCCGACGCGCTCGCCGGGGTGCTCTCCGACGAGGGACTCGCCCGCATCGAGCAGGACGCCACCCTGCCGCCCACCGAGATCGGCGACGACGTCGCGGTCGGCGAGTACGTCGCCGCCCGCCTCGGCCGGGAGGTCGTCGACCGCCTCGTCGAACCCCTCCTCGGCGGCGTCTACGCGGGCGACGCCTATCGCATCTCGCTGCGCAGCGCCGTCCCGCAGCTCTTCGAGGAGGCCCGCCGCCATCCGACGCTGATGGAGGCGGTCCGCGCGATCCAGTCCCGTGCGGCCGCGAACCAGCAGCTTGGCCCGGTGTTCATGGGCATCGAGGGCGGCGTCGGCACGCTGCCCGACGCGGTCGCGGACGCGGTGCGCGCCAAGGGCGGGACCATCCTGCACGGGGTGCGCGCGACGGCCCTCGGCGCCCGGGGAGCGGAGCACGCCTGGCGCGTGGACACCGAGTCGGGCCGCACCTTCGAGGCCGACCAGGTGATCGTCGCCCTGCCCGCCGCCCCCGCCGCGAGCCTGCTGCGCACGGCGTCCCCCATGGCCTCCCAGGAACTGCGCGGGATCGAGTACGCCTCCATGGCCCTGATCACGCTGGCCTACCGCAGGGCCGACGCGGGCCTGCCCGAGGGCAGCGGATTCCTCGTACCGCCGGTCGACGGCCACACCATCAAGGCCGCCACCTTCGCCTCCCACAAGTGGGGCTGGATCGCCGACGAGAACCCCGACCTCCTGGTCGTGCGTACCTCGGTGGGCCGCTACGGCGACGAGAAGGACCTGGACCGCGACGACGCGGACCTCACCGGCATCGGCCGCCACGACCTGCGCGAGGCCACCGGCCTGACCGCCGCCCCGGTCGCCGCCCACGTCACGCGCTGGCAGGACGGACTGCCGCAGTACCCCGTCGGACACGCGGCGCGCATCGCCCGAATCCGCGAACACCTCGCGCCGCTGCCCGGCCTCGCCGTCTGCGGAGCGGCGTACGACGGCGTCGGCATCCCGGCGTGCATCGCGAGCGCGCGCGCGGCCGTGGACGAACTGCGCGGGGACCTGAGCACCCGCGAGGAGCTGAAGGCGAACCCGGTGCAGAGCCTGCACGGCGGAGCGGGAGAATGAGGGACATGAGCGACGAGAACCCCACCACCGACCCGGCGGCAGAGCGCATCCCGAACAAGGGCAAGCTGGCGAAGGACCTGAACGAGGTCATCCGCTACACGCTCTGGTCGGTCTTCAAGCTGAAGGACGTCCTGCCCGAGGACCGGGCCGGTTACGCCGACGAGGTCCAGGAGCTGTTCGACCAGCTCGCCGCGAAGGACGTCACGGTCCGCGGCACGTACGACGTGTCCGGCCTGCGCGCCGACGCCGACCTCATGATCTGGTGGCACGCCGAGACCGCCGACCAGCTGCAGGAGGCGTACAACCTCTTCCGCCGTACGAAGCTGGGCCGCGCCCTTGAGCCGGTGTGGTCGAACATGGCGCTGCACCGGCCCGCCGAGTTCAACCGCTCGCACATCCCGGCGTTCCTGGCGGACGAGACGCCGCGCAATTACGTGAGCGTGTACCCCTTCGTGCGCTCCTACGACTGGTACCTGCTGCCCGACGACGAGCGGCGGAAGATGCTCGCCGACCACGGCAAGATGGCGCGGGGCTACCCGGACGTGCGGGCCAACACGGTCGCGTCGTTCTCGCTGGGGGACTACGAGTGGATTCTCGCGTTCGAGGCCGATGAGCTGTACCGCATCGTCGACCTGATGCGGCATCTGCGGGCTTCCGAGGCGCGGCGGCATGTGCGGGAAGAGGTGCCGTTCTACACCGGGCGGCGTAAGTCGGTGGCCGAGTTGGTCGCCGGGCTCGCCTAGAGCGTGCAGCGGGGTCGCGGGGCTCTGCCCCGGACCCCGCTCCTCGATCGCCGGAGGGGCTTATGTGGCGCCGGAGGGGCTTGACGTGCCCCCGCGGGAGCTTATTCGGCACCCAAAGGTGTCGGCTCCGCGTGGGGCGCGCACGCCGCTGCCGCGGCCATCGGGACCTGTCCCTCCAGGACGTACGCGTCGAAGTGGCCGTTGACGCACGCGTTCGCGCCACCCGCGATGCCGTGCGTGCCCGCCTCCCGCTCCGTCACCAGGACCGAGCCGGCGATCCGCCGGTTCAGCTCACGGGCGCCCGTGTACGGGGTCGCCGCGTCGCGTTCCGCCGCGAGGATCAGCGTGGGCGGCAGGGCGCCCGGCGCGGTGCGCACGTCGACCGGGCGCTGCCGCGGAGCCGGCCAGTAGGCGCACGGCAGGTTCATCCACGCGTTGTCCCACGTCTCGAACGGCGCGGTGCGCGCGAGCCGCGAGTTGTCGCGGTCCCAGGTGCGGAAGTCCGTCGGCCAGGCCGCGTCGTTGCACTCGACGGCCGTGTAGACGGCGTTGCTGTTCTCGTTCTCCGCGGCGGCCTCCGGTGACGGCGCGGCCTGCTGGATCAGCGGCTTCGGGTTGCCCTTCAGGTACTCCGACAGCGCCACGGCCCGCATCGGCCAGTAGTCGTCGTAGTACCCGACCTGGAGGAACGCGGCCTGCAACTGGCCGGGCCCGACCTTCCCGCCGGCCGGTTCGTGCGCGAGCCGCGCGCGTGCCCGCTCGTACGAGTCGAGAACCTCCTCGGGCGTCGTGCCCAGGTGGTACGTGTCGTCGTGCTTGGCGACCCACGCCCGGAAGTCGGCCCAGCGGCGCTCGAACGCGGCGGACTGCTCCAGGTTGTTGGCGTACCAGATCTGATCCGGGTCCGGGTTGACCGCCGAGTCGAAGACCATGCGCCGCACGTGCGAGGGGAAGAGCTCGGCGTAGACGGCGCCGATGTAGGTGCCGTAACTGGCCCCCATGTACGTCAGCTTCTTCTCGCCGAGCGCGGCCCGCAGGACGTCCAGGTCACGGGCGTTGTCGAGGGTCGTGTAGTGCGCGAGGCCCGGGTTCTTCGCGCAGCCGCGCGCGTACGACTGCGCCTGCGCGACGCGTTCCTTCTTGTACGAGGGTGAAGGGTGCGTCGGCGACTGGGTGGGCGCCTTCGCGAACTGCTTCGGGTCCTGGCAGGACAGCGGGGCGGAGCGGCCGACGCCGCGCGGCGCGTAGCCGACCAGGTCGTACGCGGCGCCGATGTTCTTCCACTCCGGCATCATGCCGACCATCGGGAAGTACATGCCGTTGCCGCCGGGCCCGCCGGGGTTGAAGACGAACGAGCCCTGGCGCGCGACCTTCTCGCCGCCACGCTTGCCGGTCGCCTTGACGCGGCTGACGGTCAGCTTGATCTGCTTGCCGCCGGGGTCGGCGTAGTCCAGGGGGACGGTGACGGTGCCGCAGGTGACGGGGTCGGGGAGGTTCTCGACGGCCGGGCAGGCGCCGAAGTCGATGCTGGCGGCCGCGGCGCGCCGGGCGGCGAGCTCAGTGCCCAGGGTCTCGGGGGAGGTGCTGCCGGTCGCGCTGCCCGCCGGGGCGGCGACGAGGGCCGACAGGACCAAGGATCCCGCGGCGGCATAAAGGGCGGATGCTGCTCTCATCGCTTGGATGCATCCCTTTCGTCGGGCTCTCGAACCCTTGCGGCTCGGGAACAAAGGGATACTTGGGGCGGCCGTTGGCGATGTAAAGCACCAGGTCGCAGGTGTCGGATCAATGACCCCGATGCGTCGCCCGGGCGTTCGTCAGGTCACTCGGCCGTGGCGTTCCGCGTGCCGCCGAGTGCCGCCCGCAGCTCCGGGTCGTCCACGGCGCGCACCCCGCGCACGGCGACCGCGAGCAGCGAACCCGAGCCCTTGGGCACCGCGGCGAGCAGGCGCTGCCCGGTCGGCGAGGCCCAGCGCGTGTACGGGTGGATCTCGACGCGGGCGATGCCCAGGCAGCTCACGGTGAGCAGCAGCGGCAGCGCGAACCAGAGGGCCACCGGCGTCTGCCCCGGGTCGCTCTGCCCCGGCATCAGCACCGCGACCGTGCCGAGCGCCAACACCGCGACCGCCGCAGCCTGCACCTGGCGCACCGCGCCCGCGACCGTCGACCGGTTCGCGTCCGGCACGGCGAGCCCGGTCGAGACCAGGCGTTCGGCGAGCGCGCGCACGGCCTCGCCGGTGGCCGCCGCGGCCCGCAGCAGGGGTATCCGCGACTGGCCCGCGGGCCCGATCGCCCCGAGCACGGAGCGCTCCAGGGCGTCCCGGCCCACGGGGTCGACGACCGTCGCCCAGCCGGTGTGCGCGAGCAGCAGGCGGCGGGCGCGGGCCATGGACACCAGCGTCACGTCGGCGACCCGTGCGGGGCCGCCCGACAGGAACGCCGTCTCGTACAGGGACAGCTCGTATCCCCGGTACGCGTCGCCGGCGCGGCGCTCGCTCTCGGCGGCGCGCACCGCCGCGAGGCACAGGCGCGCGCAGGAGAGGAAGGCCAGGGCGCAGGCCAGGACGAGAAAGAGGACCCAGAACATGCCGAGTTTCTATGCCAGTTGTTCGGGTATGCGCTACGGCTCGTTCAGTATGCGGACAGGGCGTCAGCGGTGTGTTGCATTCCGCTCGGGGTTCCGCGGGCCCTTTCCCTTCGGTCCGCGCTTCTCGTCGTCCTGCTCCTTGGGGCGGGACGCGGCCGGCGGCAGCGGGTACGAGGTCGTCGGCGACGGTGTCACCGGTGTCGGGTCGGCGGGGGAGGGCGTCGGTCCGGGCGGGGCGGGGGAGCGGGTCGCCGGCGGCGGGCTCGCGGTGGCGCCGTCCCGGGCGAGCTGGTCGAAGTCGACCAGGCCCGTGGCCTCCAGGACCTCGATGTGGTCGAGCACGGTGGTGTTCGCGTCGTCCGCGAGGTCCCGGACCAGGGAGTTGCGGGTCGACGCGCGGACCTGGGCCACCAGGGAGAAGACCTGGCCGTGCGCCCGGCGCAGCACGTTCGCGAACTTCCGCTCGTAGTCCTGCCCCTGAGTCGCCGTCAACTCCCGCAGCCACCCCTGCTGTTGATCGTTCGGCTGGTTGGGAAGCTCCAGGTTCAGCTGCGCCGCGACCTCCCGCACCCGGGCGTCGAGGAAGGTGTGCCCCTCGACGAGATGCCTGCCCGCCGTCTCCACCGCCTTGCTCGGCGCCCGTTCCTCGGCCTGCTGTCCCGCGGGCAGCTCCCACAGCCCGGCGAGCCGCACCTTCGTGATGAAGATCCGGTCGGTGGCCGACAGCGGGCCGAATCTGGTCGACACGGTCTGGGCGTTCAGCGTGTCCAGGCCGGTGCCCGAGCGGTCCGCGTACGACCAGATCGGGAAGACCAGCGCGGCCAGGGTCGCCAGCAGACCGGTGACGATGAGCGCCGTCCCGTTGACGCGGTGGGGTAAGTGTCCTCGCATGGTGCCTCCTGTTGCGGCACCGCACGCTAGTGCGCCTCGGGCACGGGGTGCCAGGCATCAGCCCCGACTACGCCAACCACCGTACGGGGCGCGGGGGTTGTGCGGGCCGCGCGCCCCGCTGGGGTCAGTACGTCGACGGCGGGGGAGGCGGCTGATAGACGGTGGGGGACGTCGGCGCGGAGGGGCGCGGGGTCAGCATCGCCGCGAGCACCGGGTCGGGGATGCGGGACGGGCCGTGCAGCGCCACCGCGAGCGCCGGTCCCGTGGCGTCCGCGTGGCGGGCTTCGGCACGGTAGGCGGTGATCGCGCGGCGTCCGGCGGAGGTGAGCGCGGGGCCGCTCGCGCGAATGCCGACGACGAGGGAGACCAGGAGGGCGACCATGACGCCCGGCAGCATCCACATCGGCAGCCAGTCGCTCCCGGTCACGTCCGTGGCGTCATCGACCAGCAGCATCAGTGGGTACGACGCCATCTCGACGAGCACGGCGAGCACGCCGTAGGCCGTTGCCGAGACCCACAGCCACCGTCCGCCCCGCCGCGAAAGGATCAGCCCGCGCCGGGCGAGTCGTTCGCCGAGGCGGCGCTGGGCGCTGCTCCGGTCCACCGACCGCAGCAGCGGCCGGAGTTCACCGTGCGGAGCCGTCGCGCAGGCGTCGAGGACGGACCGCTCCATCCGGGTGCGGGCGACTGCTCCGGGGACCGCCGCCAGTGCGCCCGACGCGTCGACCCTGATCAGCCCCGCCGCGTGCATCGCCGCGAGGGCCGTGACCGTGACCTGCCGGTGTCCGCCGACGAGCCGTGCGGCCTCCAGTACGTCCTCGACCGGTAGTGGGGCAGCCTCGGGGTCGGCGTTCCCGTACTGCCAGGCGAACGCGATCAGCAGCGGCAGGCCTCCGGCGGCGAGTACGGCGTACAGGAGCACCCCCCAGGTGCCCACGGCCCGTCACCCCCGGCCCAGCGCGAACCGCGCGGCCCGCAGCGCACGGGCCACCGGCCGCCCCGACAGGGACGCCGGACCGGACCGCTCCAGCCACCACCGCGTCAACTCCCGCCGCTTTCCCGGCTCTTGGACGCGCTGCCCCAGGAGCAGGTCCTCGGCGAAGTCGAGCGCGTCGCGCCGGTAGCCGCCCGTCATGGGGCGCCGCTGGGCGTACGCGAGGAACGCCGTGCGGTACGCCGACGCGCCCAGGGCGGCGGGGAGTTCGGGCGCCACCTTCGCGACGACGTCGGCCCGCTTGCCCGCCAGGGCCCGGCTCTGCACGGCGAGCCGGGCGCGGTCGAAGCCCTCGGGGGCCGGGGTGCCGGCGACCAGCGAGGAGAGCAGGGATGCCTGGGCGAGCGCGACACGTCCGCGTACCGCGTCCTGAACATCCGCATCGTGTACGGGAGCTGGTGCGGGACGGGAGGAGCGAGGCGGCGGGCTCGCCGCGGCCACGGTCTCCCGGATGGTGGCGACCTCGCGCCCCAACTCGCGCGCGTCCTCGGGGAAGTTCTCGTCCCGCTCAAGCAGGACACCCGGCGGCGTCACCCGTGACGCCAGGTCGGCCAGGATGTCCAGGACCGGGCGCGGCACCGGATGTGCGTGGCTGTCGTGCCACACCCCGTCCCGCTCGAAGCCGCCCGCCACATGCACGTACGCGATGGCCTCGACCGGGAGCTCGTCCAGTGCCTTGGCCGGGTCCTCGCCACGGTTGACGTGGTTGGTGTGCAGGTTCGCCACGTCGATGAGCAGCCGTACGCCGGTGCGCTCCACCAGCTCGTACAGGAACTGCCCCTCGGACATCTCCTCGCCGGGCCAGCCGAACAGTGCCGCGATGTTCTCCACGGCCAGCGGCACCGGCAGAGCCTCCTGGGCGATGCGGATGTTCGCGCACAGAACGTCGAGCGCGTCGCGGGTGCGCGGCACGGGCAGCAGGTGCCCCGCTTCGAGGGGCTGCGTCGCGGTGCGCTCGCCGCCCGCCCGTACGAACGCGATGTGCTCCGTGACCAGCGGCGACCCCAGCGCCTCCGCGCGCGCCGCGAGGTCCGCGAGGCGCTGCTCGTCGGGCCGGTCGGCGCCGCCGAGGCCGAGCGAGACGCCGTGCGGCACGACGGTGACGCCGCGCTCGCGCAGCCGCAGCAGGGAGTCGGGCAGATGCCCGGGGCAGAGGTTCTCGGCGACGGCCTCGACCCAGTCGATGCCCGGCATGGCCTCGACGACGTCGGCGATCTCGGGCCGCCAGCCGATGCCGGTGCCCAGGCGCGCCCCGTTCTCCGTGTGTCCCCGCATGTCCGTCCCCCTCCTTCGCCGTGCAGGGGTTCTGGCCCCGGCGGGACCGGTCGAACCCTTGAAGGGGGACGTTCAGAGCTTTGTTTGAGGTTTCCCGGCGGGCCATCGGCGCGGGTCGCGGCCCAGTACGGCCAGCGTCCGGTCGAGGGCCGAGGCGTCCGGCGGCACGGCGGCCGACGGTGCGAACGCCGCGCCAGGGCCCCGCGCGTCCGCCCCCGTCGGCACCCGCAGGGCGACCTTCAGAGCGGCGGCGGCGACCGGCTCGGGAAGTTCGACCGGGGCACCGAGGGCCGCCGCGACGTCCCAGGCGTGGACGGCGTAGTCCACGAGATGGAACCCCACGGCGATCCGCGCGGGCCAGCCACCGCCCGGGCCCGGCCCGGGGCGCAGCTCCGGCAGCGTGAACTCCCGCTTGGCGAGGGCCGGTTCGGCGAACGCGGCGAGTACGTCGAGGGCGGCGTCCCGATGCGCGGCGGCCCCCGCTTCCGCCTCCCGCCACGCCTCGGGGTCCTCGCCACGGCCCCGCGCGGCGGCGGCGAACCCGCGGTGCTGAGCGGTCATGTGGGCGACGAGCCGGCGGATGGACCAGCCCGCGCACGGGGTGTCTCGGCCCCAGTCGTCCGCGCCGACGAGCCCGACGAGGCGTACGGCCTCCTCGACGGCGATCCGGTCCAGCGCGACGAGGGCGCTCAGGCCGGTGGGGTCGGTGGGTTCGGTGGGTTCGGTGGACCTGGTGGGTTCGGTCATCGGGGCTCCTGCGCGGGCCAGGGTGCCGTCCCGACGAGCAGTTCGCGGGCGGTCTCCCACGCGGCCGCCGCGTCGAAGCGCGGCTGGGACCAGAGGGTGGAGCGCATCGTGCCGTGGGGGCGGAACTCCCCGGCGATCCGGGCGTGGTCGGGACGGCGGACGAACCCGGTGAGCGCGCGCCCGCCGGACCACACCGAGACGGCGCCCGAGCGGCGGCGCGGCGGATCGGCCCACAGCCACATGCCGACGGCGCCGTCGGTGACGGGCCAACGGCGGCGCAGGCGCAGCCCGTTGAGGGCGACGCCGAGCGCGCGCCGGTGCCCGTCCGCGGTGAACTCCGTGACGCTGATCCAGACCGGGGAGTCGCCCGGTTCACAGGCGGGGCCTCGCTGCCAGCGGGCCCGCAGGATGGTTGCTGTCATGTCCCCACGATAAAACTAAACGAACGGTCGTGCTGGAACTTCGACAAAGAGACGGAACTTCGACAAGAGACGGGAACTTCGGCAAAGAGACCGGAACTTCGGCAAAGAGACGGGCGGGCCACCCGCTCAACCGGCCCGCCCGCCCGTCCGTCCGCTCAGCGCCGCCCGCCGAACTCCCAGTCGTGCACCTCGATCGCCGCGTACCGCTCCAGGTCACCGAGCACCGCCCGCGCCGCGTCCGCGTCAGCGGCCCGGACCAGCGCCGCCGTACCGAGGCGCACCGTCCCGTCGTCGGAGAGCAGCGGCCCGAACGCGATCAACTCGTCACGGTGCGCGGCCGGTACGGCGAGTGCGTCGCCGGGGCGCTCCGGGCCGAGGCCGAGCACCAGGAAGCGGTCGCCGCCGCTGCGGCCGCCGGGGAACTCCCACATGGTGCGGCCCAGCAGATTGCGCCAGCGGCGCAGCAGCACGTCCCGGTACGCGCCCGCCTGATAGCCGGGCTCGTCGAAGGCGAACGCGCGGGCCGCGGCCGCGGACGGCAGGTCGACGATGTGCACACTGCCGGTCGGCGTCTCGCCGTCGGCGGCGAACGTCGGGCCGCGCGCGATCAACTCCTTGTCGTAGCCGTCCATGTAGGACCAGTGCGCCTCGATGAGCCGGTCGCGTAGCGGGAGGGAGCCGGGCCGGTCGCGGTGGTAGCAGAAGAACTCCATGACCGCAGACCCTCCCCTACGGAAGGCCGCGGCTCAACCGACTTCCGGCGCGAGCCCCGGATCGGTGACCAGCGCGGCGAGCCGCGTCGCGATGCCCACGCGGGCGCGCCGGTAGACGGCGGGGTCGCCGTGCATCACGGAGTGGGCGTTGGCCATCTCCATCAGGGCGATCAACTCGAAGGCCAGCTGCGGCACTTCGGTGTCCGGGCGCAGCTCGCCCAGGTCCCGCGCCTCGGCCGCGCACCGCTCCACCAGCTCGACCCAGGCGCGCTGTGCCCCGGCCAGCGCGTCGTGCACGGCGCCCTCGCGGGCGTCGTACTCGGCGAGCACCCCGTAGAAGAAGCAACCGCCGGGGAAGACGCGCAGCCGCGAGTACTCCAGCCAGCTCTCGCACAGCGCCCAGAGGCGGCCGGTGCCGGGCGGGGTGGTCAGGGCGGGGCGGACGACCTTGTCCTGGTAGACGCGGGCGGCCGCGCGGACGGTCGCGAGCTGCAACTCCTCCTTGGAGCCGAACAGGGCGAAGACGCCGCTCTTGCTGAGCTTCAGTTCCGTGGCGATCCGGCCGAGCGACAGGGCTTCGAGCCCCTCCACCGAGGCCAGGTCCACCGTCCTCGCCAGAACCAGCCGCCGGGTCTCGTTCCCGCGCGCGACCCTGCCGTCCACCGCACCGCCTGCCTGCGTCATACGGACATGATGCGGCACGGACGGCCGGGGGAGCGGCCGCCGCCGGCGGCTGAGCCGGCATCGGCGGCGGCCCGCGAGCGCGGGATCACACGTCTCCCCCGGCGTGTGTTCGCGCGCTCTCCGTCCCCACCGGCCAGGGGGCGTGCGGGAGTTCGCCCCGACGGGCCAGGAGGACGCGGGGCCGGGGTCGTTCGTCGGCGAAGACGCCCCCGGCCGCTGTGGGTGCTGCGGTGGTGCGGGCCCGGGGTCTCGGGGGCGATAGGTGACAGGGCGACGGAGTCGACCCATCCGAGTGTGAAGAGCTCGGCTCCTTCGATGCTAGAGCTCCGCACGCCGGGCCGCCAGGGTGCGAACCGGACGCGTTGCCCGACTCCCGGCCGCGGCGGCGAGCGGCCTCACGCGCGGCCGAGCCCCGCCAACAGGCCGCCCGCCGACGGCCCTTCGGCCACCACCGTGCACGAGCCCGGCGCGATCTCCGTGAAGCCCGCGTCCCGCACGACCGGAAGGCCGGCGCGGGTCAGCGGCTCCCAGCGGGCCCGGCCGGCCGTCCGTACCGACAGCGGGAAGCCCGCCTCGCGCCACTCCTTGCGCTCCGCGTCGGACAGCTCCCACCAGGCCAGCTGCGCCCCGTGCCCGGCCTGCGCCATCGCCTTGCCCGCGGTCATGTCGAGGTCCGGGTTGAGCCAGAGGACGGGGGCCGCCGGGTCGGGCGCGGCCGGCGGCTCGGGGTCGGTGAGGTCCGTGCCGGAGACCTGGAGCCGGGCCAGGTCCTTCGGCCAGCCGTCGAGCGGGACCGGCGGGAAGACCCGCACCTCGGCGCCGCCGCTGCCGGTGACCGTGATCCCGTCGAGCGCCTCCGCGCGCCGCCACTCCGCGCCCCTGGCCCGCCGCACCACCTTGCGGATCCGGGCGTCCTGCCAGTCGCGCATGACCTGCGCCCATTCCCCGTCGCCGAGCGAGCGCTCGTCGGACAGGATCACCAGCACGGCGCGCGCCGCCGTCTCCAGGGCGTCCGTACGGGCCGGGGGCTCGGCGCGCTCGATGCGCACGACGAGCGGCAGCACGAACTGCGGTGCCTCGTCGCGTGCGGTGCGCTCGTCGCGGAACGGGCTGTCGGAGGCCGGGGCCGCCGGCGTGGTGGTGGTGTCGTCGCTGGTCACGCCCTCCAGTCTGCCAGGACGCCCGGCGCGGCCCCCGCCCGCCGGTCACCCCCTGTCCCGTACGGCCGCGCCGTACGCGACGATGACGGCATGCACACCGATCCGCCCCCGCCCCGCCTGGCCCTGCGCGCGGTCGGCCGCCGCTACGGACTCGGCGGCCCCTGGGTGCTGCGCGGCGTCGACCTGGACGTGCTTCCCGGCACCCTCGTGCGGGTGCAGGGCACGAACGGGACCGGGAAGTCGACGCTCCTGCGGCTCGTCGCCGGGATCGACGCCCCCAGCGCGGGCCGGATCACCGGCCGCCCGCGCACCGCGTACGTGCCCGAACGCTTCCCGGCCGCCCTCCCGTTCACCGCGCTCGGCTACCTGACCCATCTGGGCCGCGTCCACGGACTCGTACGCAAGGACGCCGCGCGGCGGGCGGGGGAGTGGCTCGAACGGTTCGGTGCCGGCGGCTACGCGCACACGCCGCTCGCCGAGCTGTCCAAGGGCAGCAGTCAGAAGGTCGCGGTGGCCCAAGCGCTGCTCGCCGCACCGGAGTTGCTCGTCCTCGACGAGGCGTGGACCGGCCTCGACGCCGCCCGCGACGAGCTCGACCGCGCCGTCGCCGAGCGCACGGCGGCCGGCGGCGCCGTCGTCTTCGTCGACCACGACCCGCGCCGCCTCGCGGGCGCGGCCGACGCCACATATGTCATCGAGGGATCAACTCTTCGTGCCCAGAAGGAGGTTGAGGACGTGGCCTTCGCCGACGGGCCGCGCGTCGTCGTCGAGGTGACCGGTCACGGCAGCGACCCCGACGGACTGCCCCACCCGCACACCCTGACCCGCCTGGACGCCCGTACGGTACGGATCACCGCACCCGCCTCGCACTCCGACGCCGTGCTGCGGGCGCTGCTGGACGCGCGGCCGCCCTGGCACGTCGTCGCCCTGAGGGCCGAGCCCGCGACCGCCCCCACGGAGCCCCGATGACCACCGCACTCCTCGCCTACCAGTCGGCCCTGCTGCTGCGCTCGCAGCGCTGGCTCGCCCCCGTCGTGCTGTACGCCGCGTTCGTCGCGATCGGCGTCCAGGGCGGCCAGCCGGTGCTCGACTCGCTCGGCTACGCCGCCGCGTCCCTGCTGCCCGTCGGCGCCTGGCTCGTACGGATCTGTGTCTCCAACGAGCCGCCCGCCGCCCGCGGTTGCACCGCCGCGGCGACCGCTCCGTGGCGCGCGCACCTGGCGAGCCTCGTCACCGGGTTCCTCGCGACGGCGGTGCTCGGCGCGGTGGCGACCGTCGTCGTCGCGCTCATCAGCGACGGTGCGAGCACGAACCACGAGCTGAAGGTGGCGGTGGTGCCCGCGGCGGGCGCGGGCCTGCTCGCGATGCTGGTCTGCGCGCTCGTCGGCGCCGCCGTGGGCGCCGTCACCACCTGGCCGGTCCTGCGCGCCCCCGGGCTCGGCATCGCCGCGCTGCTGCTGTGCGCGCTGCTCGCCCTGGTCGTCCCGGGATCCCCGGCGAGCGCGGCGGTGACGGCCCTCATCGAGGGGTCGCAGCGGGGCGCGATCCCGCTCCCGCTGCTGCCGCTCGCCGCGTCCGCGCTCCTGGCGGCGGCATGCGGGGCCGCCGCCTGCCACCTGTCGTCCCGGCGGTAGGGCGGGCTCAGCCGGAGCAGGCCGTGCGCTGTGCCTCCTGCCACTCGCAGACCGGGCACAGCGTCACGCCCTTCGTGGACTCCGGGTACTCGGTGGGCCTGCGGCACAGCACGCACTCGGCGAACGGCCCTTCGGCGGCGGGTGCGGGGCGGTCCACGGGCGGGGTGCAGTAGTCGTCGGCCATGCCGCCCAGCGTACGTTCATGGCTTCCGCGCCCGTACGTACACGGCTTCCATGTCCGCACGGTCACGCCTTCCGCGTCCGTACGGTCACGCCTTCCGGGCGGAGCCGAGGAGCTCCGAGACGCGCACGAAGCGGAAGCCCTTCTCGCGCAGGGCGGGCACGACCGCGCGCACCACGCGCTCCGTCGTCGGCGCCGCGCTGCGCGTGCAGTGCATGACGACCACCGAACCGGCCCGCACCCCGTCGAGCACCTGCCGCGTCACCGCGCCCGCGTCCGTCGCGAAGGCGTCCCCGCTCACCACGTCCCACTGCACGGCCGTGACCCCGGCCGGGGTGAGGGCCCGCAGCGCCTCCTTGTCGTAGCAGCCGCCCGGGAAGCGGAAGTACGGCACGACGTGCTCGACGCCTGCCTTGCGGAACGCGGTGAACGCCCGCTCCACGTCCGCGCGCATTCCGGCGGCGGGCACGCGCGGCAGTCCGTAGCAGTCCCCGGTGAAGGCGTAGTGGCTGTACGAGTGGTTGGCGACCTCGAAGAGCGGGTCGTGCCCGATGTCCTTGGCCTCGGCCGGGTACTCCTCGGCCCAGCGGCCCGTCATGAAGACGGTCGCGGGCACCTTCAGCCTGCGCAGCGTGGCGATGAGTCGCGGGTTGTCGAAGTGCTCGCCCGCCGCCGCGCGCGGACCCTGGTCGGCGGTCATGTCGGCGTCGAAGGTGAGCGCGACGGTGCGCTCCTTCGCGTGCGCGGCGCTCTTGAACACGGGGGTGAGGCCGGCCGGGCCCGGGGCGAGTGTGGGCGGCACGGTCGGCGACCGCTGAGCCGAGGGGCTCGCGGCCGGCCGCCCGGCCCGCCCCGGGTGCGTGGGCTCGGTGCCGCCACCGCAGGCGGCGGCACCGAGGGCGAGGGCGCCGAGGGCGCAGGTCAGTGCGAGACGGCGTACGTAGCTGATCACGCGGTGACGATAGCGCCGCAAATGGGATGAAACGGTCAGTTGGGGGTGGGCTGCGAGGTGGTCTCACCCCACAGCGCCCTCCGGTCCCCGAACGGGTCAAACGCGATCTCGCCCACCCGGTCCTCCGCGCCGCCCAGAAGCAGCGTCGCCCGCTCGGCCGTGGTGAACCGCGGCCACGCCGGCAGCAGGTGGTGCGCCGGTGATCCCTCGCGCGCGAAGTGCACCCAGGCCCCGCTCATCGCGTCCGCGAGCTCCTGCGGCGCCTCCTCACCGACCCAGGCGCGCAGGCCGGGGCCGTCGAGGACGTCGAAGACGTACGGGATGTCGAGGGTGTGCGCCGCGCCCAGCTGCCCGCCGAGCGCCGGCGTCGGCTCCCGGAACAGGTACGACCACACGCGCCCGCCGCCCTCGACGGCCGCGTCCAGGAAGGCGTCGGTGGGCTCGCGGAACAGATCGTCGGTGAGCAGCGCGGCGAGCCGTGCCGTGGCCGAACTCCCTTCGTACGCACGGTAGACGGCGTGCGCGCGGTCGCGGAGCGCCGCGTCGGGGAACGCCGCGTCGAGGGCCGCGTCGACGACCTCGTCCGTCGCGGCGGGACCGAGCCCGGTGAACAGCCGGCCCTCGTGCTCGTTCGTTCCCGCGAGCACGGGTATGTGGGCGCACGAGCCGTTGCGCAGCGCCTGGAGCGGGTGCAGCGGCAGCACGGCCCCGTCCACGACCGGGGTGAACGGGATCGACCGCACCGCGTAGCTGCGCATCAATTCGTCCTGAGCGTCCAGGAGTTGCTGTGCGCTCGCCTCCCGAACGTCGTCGATGCCGGTCCGCTCCTTCAGGACGGCCGCGTACGCCCGCGCCACCTCGGCGGCCTCGCCCGCGGAGCGCACCGCGCGCGGCGGCGGGCTCTGCAGGATCGCCCGGTGGATCAGCGGCCGGGCCGCGGGTGCGCCGAGCAGCGCCGCGACACTGCCGCCGCCCGCGGACTCCCCGAACACGGTCACCCGGCCCGGATCGCCGCCGAACCGCGCGATGTTGTCCCGCACCCACGCAAGGGCGGCGATCTGGTCCTGGAGCCCCAGGTTGGCGGACCCCGCGTACTCCTCGCCGAGCAGCTCGGGCACGTACAGCCAACCGAGCGCGCCCAGGCGGTAGTTGAGGGACACGACCACGACTCCGTACCGCTCGGCGAGCCGCGCGCCATCGGTCCACACCTGGTGTCCGTAGCCCTGCACGTAGGCACCGCCGTGCACCCAGACCATCACCGGGCGGTTCGAACCGCCGTTGGGCGCCCACACGTTGACGGTCAGGCAGCCCGCCTCGTCGGTCTCCACCCGGCCCGTGCCGACCACCTCCTCCAGGAGGGGGTCGGGGCCCTGCGGCGGCGCGGGCGAGGCGGCGAGGCAGTCCCGCACGCCGCTCCACGCCGCGGGTCTGGCCGGCGGGCGGAACCGTGCGTCGCCGACGGGATCGGCCGCGTACGGGATTCCCAGGTACCGCTGGACTCCGCCGCGCAGCCGTGCGCCGCGCACCTCGCCGCTCGTCGTGAGCGCGGTCGGGGCGCTCACAGCCAGCCCTCGAGGGACGTCAGGAAACCGTCGAAGTCGTCACGGTGGATCGTGTGTCCCGTCCCCTTCACGGTCCGCACCTCGAACCCGCGCCGCACCAGCTCCTCCTTCTTCTCCTCCGACACCAGGAAGCTCGGGTCGGCGACCTGCACCAGGGACGGCACGAGGGCCGTGGCCGGGGTGCGGTCGATCGCCTGCTCCCCGGCGACGGCGAGCGCGGACCGCGGATCCCAGGCGGCCAGCGTCGCCAACTCGACGTCCACGTCCGCCTCGTCCCAGCGCGGGTTGAGGTTCTCGATCGTCTCGCGGCTCGCCCCGCGGAACTCCATGAACACCGCGGGGTCGAACTCCGGGCCGAGCGCCCAGGCCGGATCGGAGTACACCGCGCGGCGCGGCGCGAGCCGCTCCACGGCCAGCGAGAGCGCGAGTCCGCCGAGCGAGTGCCCGAGCGCGAGGTCGGCGCCGGCAGGCAGGGTCTCCACCAGGTCGTCGGCGAACGCGCCGACGCTGTACGCACCGCGCCCGCTCGCCCCGTGACCGCGCAGGTCGACGGCGACGACCCGGTACCCGAGTTCCGCGAGCGCGGGCCCCACCCGCCGCCAGGTGCGGTGGTCCGACATGATCCCGTGGACCAGCAGGGCGACACGGTCGCCGCTGCCCCACTCGCGGGTGTGCAACTTCATCAGGTGATGCCTTTCTCGATCACGGTGCTCAGCGCACGCCACGGATGGGGCGCACGGCGAGCGCGCCGAGCACGGCCAGGGCCGCGCCGACGACGAACAGGGTCGTGTAGCCGCCGGAGACGGACACGATCACGGAGGCCACGAACGGGGCGACGATCTGCGGCCCCGCCGTCGCCATGTTGAGGACGCCGAGGTCGCGGGCGGTGTCGCCCTCGCTCGGCAGGATCATGGTGACCAGGGCGTTGTCGACGGCCATGAAGCAGCCGAAGCCGAGGCCGTTGAGCGCGGCGAAGACGAGCATGGCGGGCCACGTCGGGGAGATCGCGGGCACGAGCAGCGAGACGGCGGAGACGAACGCCGAGACACCGACGAACAGCTTGCGCCGGTCCAACCGGTCGGAGAGCACCCCGCCCGCCAGCGTGGCGACGGCCATCGCGACCGCCGACACGGGGGTGAGGATCGCGACGGCATCGGCGGGCTCCATCCCCTTCGGCAGCGAGACATGATCATCCAGGATGTACAGCTGGTAGCCGAAGACGGAGAAGTAGCCGAGGACGAGCAACGCCCGCCCGATGAACGCCCACTTGAAGTCGTGATCGCGCAGGGCGCTCATGAAGGCCGCCATCTGCTGCTTCATGGGCACCACGTCGCGCGCGGGCTGCTTCTCCTCCCGCGTACAGGCCGTGAACAGTACGCCGGCGACGGCCACGAAGAGGCCCAGGACCAGGTATCCGGTGCGCAGTTGGCCGGTGAACGCGGCCCCGATGACCGCCCCGAGCGTCGAACCCAGCGGCATGCCGAGACCGACGGCCGCGGAGGCCTTCCCTCGTGCGGCGAGCGGGACGCGGTCGGGGACGACGGAGGTGAGGGCGGCCTGGAACACGTTCATGACGGCCTGTCCCACGCACCAGGCGATGGCGACGAGCAGCACCGTGTGCACGCCGCCGAGCAGCGCCATCGCCCCGACGGCGGCGAGCCCGCCGCCGAGGATCCAGGGGTTGCGCCGTCCCGTGCGGTCGGACAGGGCGCCGGCCACCGGGTTGAAGAGGGTGGCGAACACGGCGCTCACACCGCTGACGAGGCCCAGCAGGGCGACCTTGTCGGCCCGGTCGATGTCCTCGATCTGCAAGGGCAGCAGGACGCCGCCGACCCCGATGTAGAGGGTGAACATGGCGGTGTTGCCGAGGGTGAGCAGCGGCAGCAGGCCGCGGGGGGTGCGGGACGGGGCGCCGGGGCCGGGACCGGGTGCGGTGCCAGGGGTGGCGCCGGGGGTGGCGCCGGCCAGGGGGTCGCGCTGAGCGGAAAGGGCCACGTTGCCCTCCTCTTTGACTCGTCGAGTCCGGTGTCCCGGTGTCCTCGAGACAGAGTGGTTACACGTGTAAGTTGACACGTGTAACGGATTCTTAGCACCGACGTGCCGCTGGGCGCCAGACCTTCGGGCCGAGATTTTGTCCGCGTGAAAGGATGCGCAGCACCCATGAACGCCATGAACGACAGCGCACCCCACGCCCCAGCGCCCACCAGTTCCGCGGTCGCCCGCCACGCCGGTGTCTCCCGCGCGACGGTCAGCTACGTCCTCAACGGCCAGGCGGCGGGCAAGGTCAGCGCCGCCACCCAGGCCAAGGTCAAGAAGGCGGCACAGGAACTGGGCTACGTCCCGCACGCCGCCGCCCGCTCCCTGCGCTCGGGGAGCAGCGCCCTGGTCCTGATCGCGGTCCCCGCCGACAAGGTTCCGGCCTTCGGCCCGCTCTTCGCGGGCTTCGTCGCCCGCTTCCAGTCGGCACTGGAGGAGTACGGCTACACGGGCGTCCTGCACGGCGCCCGCGCGGACCGCCCCCCGCAGGACACCGCCCGCGCCTGGGCCGAGCTGCGTCCGGCGGCGGTCCTCACCACCTTCGGCGCCCCGCTCACCGAGGAGTCGGTCGCCCTGCTGCACCGCTCGGGCACCCGCGCGGTGCTCTCCCTCGGCCCCGCCCCGGTACCCGGCGCCTACGGCATCACGATCGACCAGGAGGAGGTCGGCGCCGTCGCCGCGGCCCACCTCCTCGCGACCGGCCGCCGCGCCCTGGGGGTCGTGGTCCCGGAGGAGCACGGCCTCGCCGCCTTCAGCGGGCCGCGCCTGGCGGGAGCGCGGGCCGCCGCGCGCGCCTTCCCCGGGGCGAGCGTGACACCGGTCCCGCTGGCGTGCACGGAGGAGTCGGCGGCCCGGGCCCGACAGGCCGTCGCCGCCGCCCGGTTGGACGGCGTCTTCGCGTACAACGACGAGTACGCGATGCTCCTGATGCGCGCGCTCCAGGACGCCGGCGCCGACATCCCCGGCGACGTGGCGCTGGTCGGCGCCGACGATCTCCTGCTGGCCCGCCTGTTGCGGCCACGTCTGACGAGCGTGCGCACGGAACTTCCCGAGCCGCGGGAGGTGGCGGCGATGGTGGACCGCGCGATCACGGATCCGGGGGCGGTGCCCGGGGTGATTTTCCGGGCGCGGGCGCAGGTGGAGGCGCGGGAGTCCTCTGGGTGAGCCCGGGGCCGGGGGCTTGAAGCGACACCCGCGAGGGGGAGCGCGACCGCTGGCCTCGCCCTGCCACCCCGCCCCCCGGTACCCCGGCACCGATATTTCCGCGTCGGGTCTGGCGCCGGTTCAGTGACACGTGTAACCATCACGCCGTCTCCGTCTCCTCAGGCCTCTGCGAAAGGCGTGCCATGTCCCTCGCCCCCGCCCGACCACGCACTCCCGCCCCGCCCGATGCCGTGCCGCCCCGCCGTGCCGGGCTCCTCGTGTCCGGCGTGCTGTTCCTGGTCCTGCCGGTCCTGCTGGGCACGCTCGTGCGCGGCAGCGTCCGGCGGCCCCCCTTCCAGGGCCTCGACGACACCTGGCTGCGCTGGATGGGAGGCCCGCACGACGGCGTCCCGCACGCGCTGGCCTCGGGGCTGAACTGGTTCGGCGGGCCCTACGGCGCCCTCGTCCCGCTGGCCGCGACGGTGGCCCTGTTCGCGCTGCGCCGGCCCCGGGCGGCGCTGTTCGTCCTCGCCTCGACACTCGCCACGCAGCTCGCGGTGCAGGGCCTCAAGCACCTGGTCGACCGGCCCCGGCCCGCGCACCCCCTGGTGACGGTCGACCACGGGTCGTTCCCGTCCGGGCATGCCGCGACCATGGCGACGACCGTGATCCTCGTGGCCGCGCTGCTTCCGGCGGTCCGGCGCCGCCGGTGGTGGCCCGGCGCCGTGCTCCTGACCGTGGCCATGATGTGGAGCCGTACCTGGCTGCACGCCCACTGGCTGACCGACACCGCCGCAGGGGCGCTGGCCGGGGCCGGGGTGACACTGCTCGTGTGGTGGGCGTTCGGCTCGGTGCGGCGCTCCCGGCCACAGGCGTGATCGCCGGGGTGTGGGTACTCGGCTCCCATGAACCGACTCGCCACCACCACCGTCACCGCACTCCCCGACGTCTCGGCGGCGTTCGTCTCGTTCGCCGGGGGACTGGTCGTCGCGCTCGCTCTGATCTGGGCCGTATGGCTCGGCATCCGGATCCGCCGTCGTGAGCCCGGCCCGCCCGCCCCCGAGGAACAGCCGAAGCTGCCCGACAGCGGCCCCGTTCGCGAGGTCCAGGAGGTGCGGGAGCCCGAGGAGATGCCGAAGGCGGACGACGACAGCGCCCGGCTGACCCCGCACCAGCTCAAGCACCAGAGCAGCAAGCGCAGCGACGACCAGAGCCGCCACCGGTGGAGCCGCAACGGCAGCGGCGCCTTCGGCAGCGGCGGCCCCGGCCGGACGTGACGCGGTCGCCGCGCGGCGGGCCGCCGGGTCAGCGGGCCTCGGCCCGCCGGGCCCGTCGCCGCTCGGCCCGCATCAGCCCCGCCCGTTCGGTCTCCGACGTGCCGCCCCACACCCCCGTCGTCTGCCCGGTCGCCACGGCCCACTCCAGGCACGCGGCGATGACCGGGCAGCGTCGGCAGATCGCCTTGGCGGCCCGTACGTCGTGCACGGCGGGCCCCGTCGTGCCGACCGGGAAGAACAGCTCAGGGTCCTCCCCGACGCACGCGGCCCGCTCGAGCCACTCCATTTCCGTTTCCCTCACTGGTACCGGCATGACGGCGCGGGTGCCCCTCAACAGGCGCGCGAAAACGCCGAGTTTGGGCTCCCGCGCCACGGGGACCCGGGCCCCGGCCGCTCGGTCCTGCCGGTCCGGGCTGCCGAAGGGGAGCGAAGGGGAGCCGGGGTCGCGGGAACCACACAGCCCGCGGCCCCGGCCGCATCCCGTGGGCAGGGCCGCGTGAGAAGGGAGACGAGAAGATGCCGAGCGGATCGAACGCCGAGCGTGAGCGTCCGTACGAGAAGGACAAGCAGAGCGCCCTGTTACCGCGGCGAGAGCACCGGCCGTGCCGAGCGGATCGCCGCGCGCCGGTCGCACGCACCGACCACCGCTGGAACGAGGAGCGCGCACGGTCCGGCGCGGCGAAGCCGGCGGGCCGGACCTCGACCCGCGACATCTCGTCCGGCCGGCGCGGCGGGCTGCGGTCGCGCCATGGGGCCGGGGTCCCGCCCCGCGACCAGCTCTACGAAGAGGCCAAGGGCCGTGTCATCAAAGACCGTTCGTCGATGACGAAGTCCGCACGCGCCAAGCCTCCCGGCCACTGAGGAGGGTCACCGACATGACCAGGCACCCCGAACCGGAGATCCGCCCCGAAACCCCGGGCAAGGAGCCGCCCGCCGTCCCCCGTGACCCGCCCGACCAGCAGGCGGGCGCCCACGACGGCGATCCGCTCGACGTGCCCGCGCCGGACGGGTCGCACGACGAGGACGAGGAACCCGACGAGACCATGCCGGAGCCCGACGAATCGGGGTCGGGCCGCAAGGGCGCCCCGCGCTCCGGCGGCGTCCACCCCGAGCAGCCGGTCCCGGACGAGCCCGCCGACTGAGATCCTGCCTTTGAACCCCCGCCCCCGGCCCGAAGCCCGGCACGCCGAGGCCACGCACCGGACTCCGCTGCGCCCGCGCTCCGGGCGAACGACGGGGTTCAAAGACAGGCTCCGAGAACCTGCCGCCGAGTCTCACGCCCGCGCGCGCAGCGCCCCCGTCACCGAGGCGAAGAACGCCGCGTGGGCGGCGGCGCTGGCCGGGATCTCCGGGTTCCACGGCAGCACCAGGGCCCGCTCGGCGACGGCGGCCCACTGCGGGTCGCCCACGTACTCCGCGGCCGGTGCCGCGTTGGCCCGTGCGTCCAACAGGACGATGTCGGGGGCGAGTTCGGCCGCGTCGCCCCAGGTTCCCGTGTGCCAGTTGGCGCCGGGCCCCTCGGGCGGTTCCACCGTGCGCACGCCGAGACCGCCGAGCGCGCTCAGGTCGGGCCACTTCGCGGGCCGCGCCAGATGCACGCTGTCGGCGCCGCCCGGCGACAGGGCGAGCACCCTGACCCCCGCGCGCTCGGCCGCGATCCGCGTCAACTCCTCCTCCGCCCGCGCCAGTCCGGCGAGCGCCGACGGGTCCTCGCCGACGCCCAGCGAGCGCCCGAGGTCCGCGAACCGCTCCCGCACCCCGGCCAGGCCGCGCCCCTGGCCCACGTCGATCACGACGACCGGGACGTGCTCCTCCAGATGCTTGGCCGTGTCGGGCTCGATCCCGTACACCTGTCCGCCGCCGTACGTGAGGGCCACGACGAGATCGGGCCGCACCGCGAGCACGTCGTCGAGGCCGAGCCCCGCCCCCGCGCCCAGATACGCCACGCCGTCCAGCGGCAGGGCGCCCGCCTTGGCCCGGTCGGGGTGCTCCCCGTCGTGGTACGAGCCGAAGATCCCGACGGGCCGTATCCCGAGATCCCACAGGCCCGCCCCGGCCTGTATGTAGGCGACGACGCGCGTGGGCGGCTCTGGCGCCACGGCCAGATGCCCGCGGTCATCGGTGAACTCCCAAGCTGTGGTTGACCGTTGTCCCATGCAGGGACCTTGCCCAGGGCGTCCGGGCGGCACGCGGCCGTGATCCGGCCAAATTCAACCAGGCGTACGGCAGTTCACCGTCCGGCGAGCAGCCGCTCGCGGCACTCCTCGACATCGAAGCCGGCCTTCGGGTACTGCGGGTCCATCGCCTCCAGATGCTCCAACAGGAGCCTGCTGACAGCCCAGTTGCGGTACCACTTGCGGTCGGCCGGGATCACGAACCAGGGTGCCGCGTCCGTCGAGCACCGCTCCAGGGCGATCTCGTACGCCTCCTGGTACGCGGGCCACAGCGCGCGCTCGTCGATGTCGCCGGGATTGAACTTCCAGTGCTTGTCCGGGTTGTCGAGCCGTTCGAGCAGCCGTCGCTTCTGCTGCTCGTACGAGATGTGCAGGAAGCACTTCACGACGACCACGCCGTCGTCCACGAGGGACTTCTCGAACCGGTTGATCTGCCCGTAGCGCCGGCCGAGCTGACTGCGCGGCACCAGCTCCCGTACGCGGGCGATGAGGACGTCCTCGTACTGGGACCGGTCGAAGATGCCGATCTCGCCGGGCTCCGGCAGCGCCTTCACGACGCGCCACAGGAACGGGTGGTTGAGCTCCTCGCGGGTCGGCGCCTTGAAGGCCTTGATGCGGCAGCCCGAGGGGTTGAAGAGCCCGATCACGTGCTTGACGGTGCCGCCCTTCCCGCTGGTGTCCATGCCCTGGAGGATCAGCAGGACGCGCCGCCGGTCACCGGCGGAGCCCGCCGCCCACAGCCGCTCCTGGAGACCGGCGAGGCGCTCGCCCATCCGGGCGGTCGCGGCGGTCCCCGCCGCCTTGTCCGCGGGGCCGCCGGGTGTGCCGGCGGCGTCGTACGACGACAGGTCGATCCGCTCGCCCTCGGGGACGCGCAGCAGCTCGCGCAGCGAGCCGTCCTTCGCGGTGCCCTTCTTGTGCTTCTTCTTCGCCACGGCGCGCACCCCTTCAGGTCAGGTCCTTCCGATCCTGCGTCGGTATGCGGTCCGCCGCTACCCGGCCCGCGGAAAACCGTTTGGCGTCCGGTGAGGCGGCCTGTTAGCTTTCTGGCGGCCGTGCGAAAGAACGAGGAGGTGGTACCCGTGAACACACTGATGACATGGGTGCTCCCCTCTGGGGTCACGGCCGGGCGATAGGTCGTCCGGGAGCGCCGCACTGTGCACTCCCGAAAGGCACGACCATGCGTTTCACTTCCGAGCAGCGCCTCGACGACGGCATTCTCGAGCGCGAGTTCACCCTCGGCGACATCCCCGGCACCCTGTGGACGCCCGACTCCGCGTCCGCGTCCGCACCGGTCCCGCTGATCCTGATGTCCCACAACAACGGCCTGCCCAAGGCGGACCCCCGCCTCCGGGCCCGCGCCCGGTCCACCGCGGCCTGCGGGTACGCGGTCGTCACCATCGACGCCGCCGGATGCGGCGACCGGCCCCACACCGCCGCAGCCGAGCAGGCCCGCGCCGACCTGCGCCGGGCCATGCAGGCCGGTGAGCCGGCGGACAGGATCGACGAGATCTTCGAGGCCCTGATCGGCCCGCTCGTCGAGAACGCCGTCCCGGACTGGCTGACCACGCTGGACGCGGCCCTCGACCAGCCCGGCATCGGCGGCCCGGTCGGCTACACCAGCTGGACCGCCCTCGGCATCCGCCTCGCGACGGTCGAGCCGCGCATCAAGGCCGCCGGCTTCTTCGCCGGGGGCTATGTGCCGCGCGCCCGGCGCGAGGAGGCCCGGCAGCTCACGATCCCGCTGCTGATGCTGTTGCAGTGGGACGACCGGGGCAACCCGCGCGAGCGGGCCCTCGACCTCTTCGACGCCTTCGGCAGCGAGGAGAAGACCCTGCACGCGAACCTCGGCGGACACGTCGGCACCCCGTGGTTCGAGCTGGAGGACGGCAACCGCTTCTTCGGCCGGCACCTGAAGTGAGGCCGTGCTCGGGCCGGTGCCGCCGCGCGGCGGCACCGGCCCGAGCGGGTCACTTGTGCCAGGGGCCCGTCACGGCGAACGTCGTGCCGGGCTTGTAGCAGTTCACGTACATCGTGTCGCCGTCGGGGGAGAAGGTTACCCCCGCGAACTCGCCCCACTCGGGCGCCTCGGGCGTCCCGATGTTCTGCCGCCCGCGCGCCATCGCGTACACCTCGCCCTTCCTGGTCACGCCGAACACGTGCTGCGCGCCCTCGCCGTCCTCGCACACCATCAGGCCGCCGCTGGGCGCGAGGCAGATGTTGTCGGGCTCCTCGCCGGGCAGCTGCACGTCCGTGTCGGGACCGAAGACGATCACCAGGGTCAGACGGCGCGACGCGGGGTCGTACCGCCAGATCTGCCCGAAGTGGTCGGCGGCCGAGCCCTCGCGGCTGCGCGCGTACGACGACACGAAGTAGACGCTCGACCCGCCCCAGTAGCAGCCCTCCAGCTTCTGGGCGTGCGTGATGCCCTTCGGCCCGAAGTCCTGGTTGCGGATGGGGGTCTGTGCGGCCAGCGGGTCCGGCACGTCGACCCACTCGATGCCGTCGAAGGTGGCGCCGGTCTCCTGGACCGCGGACAGGTCGGGCACGCCCGGCACCCGCATCGCCTGGAGCTTGCCGCCCGCGCGCAGCGAACCGAGGCCGCCCTCGGGCTTGTTGGGCAGGAAACGGTAGAAGAGGCCGAACGGCGACTGGAACGCGTCCTCCGTCTCGTACACGACGCCGCGTCGCGGATCGATCGCGACGGCCTCGTGCTGGAAGCGGCCCATCGCGGTCAGCGGGACGGCGCCCGAGCGGTGCGGGTCGACGGGGTCGACCTCGAAGATGAAGCCGTGGTCCTTCGTGTAGCCGTTCGTGCCGGCCCGGTCCTCGGTCTCCTCGCAGGTGAGCCAGGTGCCCCAAGGGGTGTGCCCGCCCGCGCAGTTGACGGCCGTGCCGGCGATGGCGACCCGCTCCGACAGCACGTTCCCGTGCCGGTCGACGGTGAGCGCCGTACAGCCGCCCTTGCCCATCGGGTCGTACGTGATCCCTTCGACGGTCGGCACCTGGATCTTCGCGGTGACCCGGTTCTCGTGGTTGCGCACGAGGTGCACGCGGCCCTGTCTCCCGGCGATGGCGGTCATGCCGTCGTGGTTGCTCGGCACCGGCCCTTCCCCGGACCGCAGTTGGTCCCCCTCGCGGGAGAGCACCTTGTACGAGAACCCCTTCGGCAGGTCGAGCAGCCCGGCCGGATCGGGCACCAACGGCCCGTAGCCGCCCTTCCCCTGCGCCGCGGCCGACCCGGCGAACAGCTCGGAGACGGCCCCCGCGAAGGTGATGCCCACCCCCAAAGCGCCGGTACGGGCGAGGACTTGACGTCGTGTTGCGGACTGCCGTGCATCGGACGTACGAGTCGTGCGTGACATGAGAGCAACTTCCTGTTGGCGGACAGGACTGTGACCCGGCTGTGTCTATCACGCGCTCTCCGTCACGGGAACCACGCGCGTAGCAAGTGCAGTTGGGGGATGGTTACTCGTGTAGGTGCCCTATGCTCCGGCCCGGGAATCGGGGGACGTCGGGATGATGCTGAGAGCGGTCCGCATGGTGGACCGGGTGATGGTGCGGGCCCTGGTGCGCAACCAGCGGATGGTCGGCCGGCGGCGTCCGCCCTCGCGGTTCCAGCGCTGCGTCTGGCAGCATCCGGCGCGCACGGGAGGCCTGTTCGGGGCGGTGACGGCGGCGTCGCTGGTGGCCATCTGCCTGATCGCGGGGTGGCGCGTCACGCTGCGCGAAGCGCCCCTGCTCATCGGTGTCGGCGCGGGACTCGGGCTGCTCCTCGCGCTGTGCCTGCGGTGGGACCGCATGACGTACGAGGAGGTCGAACACGCCGAAGCCGCGGGGCCGCTCCCGGAGACTTCCCGGGGACGGCTCGCGGCCTGGTTCGGCTTCGTGTGGGCGGGACTCACGGTGCTGACGTACAGCGAGGACACGGGCTGGGCGGTCGGTGCGCTGTGCTGCGCCGTCCTGACGGCGCTGCTCGCCGCCGGGAACGCCATGGCGGTCCGGCGGCGCCGGAAATGACCCCGGCCGCCCTCAGTCCCGTACGAGCCCCTTCGCGTCCCGCGCCAGCGCCGTGAGCCGCGAGATCGCCCGGAAGTACTTCTTCCGGTAGCCGCCGTTCAGCATCTCCTCGCTGAAGAGCTGGTCGAACGGCGCGCCCGACGCGAGGACCGGGATCTCGCGGTCGTAGAGCCGGTCCGCGAGGACGACGAGGCGCAGGGCCGTCGACTGGTCGGGGACGGCCGAGACGTCGGTGAGGCAGACGGCCTTGAGGTGGTCCGTCAGGGCGCCGTACCGGCTCGGGTGCACCCGAGCGAGGTGCTCCAGCAGATGCGGGAAGTCGTCCAGCGAAGCGCCCTGCGTGGCGTACGCCGCCTTCGTGACCTGCTCGTCCGAGAACGGCGCCGGGGCCTCGGGAAGGCCGCGGTGCCGGTAGTCCTCGCCGTCGATGCGCAGCGGACGGAAGTGTGCGGACAGGCCCTGGATCTCCCGCAGGAAGTCGGCGGAGGCGAACCGGCCCTCGCCGAGCTTGCCCGGCAGTGTGTTCGAGGTCGCGGCGAGCGCGACGCCCGCGTCGACCAGCTTGCCGAGCAGGGTGGAGACGAGGACGGTGTCCCCGGGGTCGTCGAGCTCGAACTCGTCGATGCACAGCAGCCGGTGGCCGCTGAGCGTCTTCACCGTCTGCTGGAAGCCGAGCGCGCCGACCAGGTTCGTCAGCTCGACGAACGTGCCGAACGCCTTCTGCTCGGGCGCGGCCGGCGTCGCGTGCCACAGGGAGGCGAGGAGGTGGGTCTTGCCGACGCCGTAGCCGCCGTCGAGGTAGACGCCGCGCGGCCCGGCCGGAGCGGCGGGCTTCTTGCCGAAGCCGAAGAACCCGCGCTTCTTCCCGGAACCGGAACCGGCGCCCGAGGCGTGCGCGCCGCCGAGGCCCGCGGCGAATCCGCTCAGCACCTGAACGGCCTGCGTCTGGCTCGGCTGGTTCGGGTCGGGGATGTACGTCTCGAAGCGGGCGGTGCTGAACCGCGGCGGCGGCACCATCTCCGCGACCAGGCGCTCCGCGGGGACGTGCGGCTCACGGGCGCACAGGGACAGCGGCGCCGCGTCGGGTATGGGGCTGAGGCCCATCTGGCGGGACTCCCGGGAGTCGGCGGCTTCGGTGGATGACGACACAACTCCTCAGCTTAGTGGCCGTGCCACACTGCACGTCATGCGACGCCTGTTCCCTGTGACGTACGAAACAGCAGCTGACAAGGGGTACGAGGGTCAGGAGGTGGCGGAGGGGCCGGTGAGCCGGGAGTGGACTCTCGACGAGCTCGCCGACGCCTACGCCTATCCCGCCGACCCGGACGTGGACGTGTGGCTGCGTGCCAACATGGTCTCCACGCTCGACGGGGCCGCCCAGCACGACGGCCGCTCGCAGCCCATCTCCTGCCCTACCGACATGCGGATCTTCGGGGCCCTGCGCGGTCTCGCCGACCTGGTCGTCGTCGGCGCCCAGACCGTCCGCCAGGAGGGCTACCGGCCGGCCCGCGCCCGGGAGGCCTTCCTCGCGCGCCGGGAAGCGGCCGGCCAGGCTCCGGCGCCCTCGATCGCGGTCATCAGCGCGAGCCTCGACCTGGACTTCGACCTGCCGCTGTTCACCGACCCGCTGGCCCCGACGTTCCTGATCACCGGCGCGGGCGCCCCGGCCGACCGGATGGCTGCCGCCCGCAAGGCCGGCGCCGAGGTGCTCATCGCCGGCGAGGGCGCGACCGTCGACCCGGACCGTGCGGTACGGGCGCTCGCCGACCGCGGGTTCAAGCGGCTCCTGACCGAGGGCGGCCCGCGGATGCTGGGGCAGTTCGTGGCGGCCCGGGTACTCGACGAGCTGTGTCTGACGGTGTCGCCGCTGCTCACCGCGGGCGACGCGCAGCGCATCGCGGGGGGCTCGACCCTGGCAGTGCCGGAACGTTTCGAACTGGCATCTCTCCTGGAGGAGGACGGTTTTCTCTTCACTCGGTACCGTCGGAGCCGACACTCGGCGGAATGAGTCGTTCCGTTTAGCTTCCGCTGGGCACACTAAATCTCGCAGACCCCGTGCGGCCACGGGGCAGGATGGTTTCCGCAGGTCCGCTGGTCCACCCCGGAGGGTCGTCTCGAGGCGGCCCACGGTAGGAGAAGAAGGGCGCCCGTCGTGTTCACGAGCGTATTGATGATCGAGAAGGCCCTGACGTCTGCCGACGTGGAGTTCGTCACCACCTTGCACGGTGACGAGGAAGTCTCTTTCCACGTGCTGATCCAGCCCCGCGGCGACCAGGCGGACCGCCTGCTGCGGGCCATCGACGACGTCGCCATGGGTGAACTGGACGAGGCGGCGCGCGAGGACGAGGTCCCCGAGGGCGACGAGGCCAAGGCCCCCGGCGAGCAGGCCCTAGCGGTCTCCCTCGCGGCCCTGCACCAGGCGGGGTGCGCCGCCGAGGGCCGGTTCATCGAGGACCACCCGCTCGACGCCCTGAAGGCCCTGGTCGACGAGATCAAGGCGGACGAGGTCATCGTGCTGACCGACCCGCACTACGTCGAGGAGTTCTTCCACCGCGACTGGGCCTCCCGGGCCCGGCACAAGGTGGGCGTCCCGGTCCTGAAGCTGTTCTCGTACAGCAAGGCGTGAGGAGGACGGGGCCGAGGCGGGTCGGGGGAGGCAATAGGCTGACCCCGTCCGCCGTCGTTCGTGGCCGCGGATCCGGACACCCAAGCACGACCTCAGGGGAGCGACACGTATGGCACCCGGCCTGCCCACTTCTACCGCCGCCATGGACCGACCGCACTTCATCGGCATCGGCGGCGCCGGAATGTCGGGCATCGCCAAGATCCTCGCGCAGCGCGGCGCGCAGGTGGCGGGCAGCGACTCGCGTGAGTCCGCGACCGTCGAGGCCCTGCGCGCGCTCGGCGCCACGGTCCACATCGGCCACGCCGCGGACAACGTCGCCCCCGACACCACCTGCGTCGTGGTCTCCTCCGCGATCCGCGAGGACAACCCGGAGCTGGTCCGCGCGGCCGAGCTCGGCATCCCGGTCGTGCACCGGTCGGACGCGCTCGCGGCCCTGATGGACGGGCTGCGCCCCATCGCCGTCGCCGGCACCCACGGCAAGACGACCACGACGTCGATGCTCGCGGTCTCGCTCAGCTCGCTCGGCCTGAACCCCTCGTACGCGATCGGCGGCGACCTCGACGCCCCCGGCTCGAACGCGCTGCACGGCGAGGGCGACATCTTCGTCGCCGAGGCCGACGAGTCGGACCGCAGCTTCCACAAGTACCGGCCCGAAGTCGCGATCATCCTGAACGTCGAGCTCGACCACCACGCCAACTACGCGTCGATGGACGAGATCTACGACTCCTTCGAGATCTTCACGTCGAAGATCGTCCCCGGCGGCACGCTGGTCATCGCCGCCGACCACGAGGGCGCGGTCGAGCTGACCCGCCGCATCCGCGACACGACGTCCCTCAAGGTCGTCACGTACGGCGAGTCCGAGTCCGCCGACATCCGCATCCACAAGATCACCCCGCGCGGTCTGGCCAGCGAGGTGACGGTTCTGCTCGACGGCAAGCTGCTCACCTTCACCGTCTCGGTCCCCGGCCGTCACTACGCGCACAACGCGGTCGCGGCCCTCGCGGCGGGCGTCGCGCTCGGCATCCCGTCCCGGAACCTGGCGGGCGCGCTGAAGTCGTACACCGGCGTCAAGCGCCGCCTCCAGCTCAAGGGCGAGGAGAGCGGCGTGCAGGTCATCGACTCGTACGCGCACCACCCGACCGAGATGACGGCCGACCTGGAGGCGATGCGCGCGGCGGCCGCCGACTCGCGCCTCCTGGTCCTCTTCCAGCCGCACCTGTTCTCCCGCACCCAGGAGCTGGGCAAGGAGATGGGCGAGGCCCTCAAGCTCGCGGACGCCTCGGTCGTCCTCGACATCTACCCGGCCCGCGAGGACCCGATCCCGGGCATCACGAGCGCCCTGATCGTGGACGCCGCACGCGCGGCGGGCGCCGACGTGCAGCCGGCGGGCGACAGGACGGCGGCGGTCGAGGCGATCGCGGGAATGGCGAAGCCCGGTGATCTCGTTCTCACCATGGGCGCGGGCGACGTCACGGACCTCGGCCCGCGCATCCTGGACCACCTCGCACAGCGCTAAGAGGAGACCTCATGTCGTACGACGTCGAGAAGCCGGACGAGCAGTGGCGCGCGGAGCTGACCCCGGCGGAGTACGCGGTACTGCGCCAGGCCGGCACGGAGCCCGCGTTCGTCGGTGAGTACACCGACACCAAGACCAAGGGCGTCTACTCCTGCCGGGCCTGCGGCGCGGAGCTGTTCACGTCGACGGAGAAGTTCGAGTCGCACTGCGGCTGGCCGAGCTTCTACGACCCGAAGGACTCGGACGCCGTCGAGCTGATCGAGGACCGCTCGCACGGCATGGTGCGCACCGAGGTCCGGTGCGCACGCTGCGGCTCGCACCTCGGCCACGTCTTCGAGGGCGAGGGTTATCCCACGCCGACGGACCAGCGGTACTGCATCAACTCGATCTCGCTGCGTCTCACGGAGGACGAGGGCTGATCCGGGCGGCTCACGCCGCCTCGGCGTCGGCCTCCATCGTCATACGGGCCACGTGGAGCGCCAGGTAGGAGATCTCGTCGTCGCTGAGCTGCTGCCCCAGGCGCAGCTCGACGATGGTGGCCAGCTTCAGGGCGGTGCCCGTCGCCTCCGGGTAGTGCTGGCGGATGCCCTTGCCGATCGTGGACTCGTGGCCCTTGAGCTGGCGGTGCTGCTGGATCCGTACGAAGAGATAGCGCACGTGGGTGATGAACCGCGCCGCGCTCAGGGAGTCCTGCGCGACGTCGAGGCCGTACTGCTCGCGGACGACGGCGAGCATCTGCTGGATGACGCCGGTCATCGTGTACGTGAACGACAGATCGCCCGAGGCGAAACCGGCGTTGACCAGGTGCAGGGCGAGCGCGGTCGCCTCGGAGGGCTCCAGGCGCGGGTCGACCCGCTCGTTGATGGCCGCGAGGAGGCTCTGCGCCTGGGCGTACTCGGTGGGGTACAGGGCCTGCGTCTCTTCGCGCAGCGGGTACTCGACGACGATGCCGCGCTTGGCCCGGTCGAGCGCTCCGGCGACGTGGTCGGCCACCGCGATGGCGAGGGTCGGCCGGGTGGACTCGCGCCCCTCGATGCCGACCTCCTCCAGGGCGATGACGACGGCGCGCAGGACCTCCTCGCCGATCAGGGCGAAGACCTCGGCCAGATGGTCGGGGTCGCGCCCGTCGGCGGGGACGAAGACGCGCACGATCAGCGCCGGGTCGATGGGCTTGCCCTGCTGGGAGCTGAAGCCGATGCCACGCCCGGTGAGGATGACCTCCTGGCCCTGCTCGTCCCGTGCGAGGACCACGTTGTTGTTCAGGACGCGTAGTGCCTCCACCGGGCCTCCCTTCCGTCCGTGGTCCGTTGCCTGGTCCGATTCATGGTCCGATACCTGGTCGATGATCCCGTATCGTCCGCTGTTCGCGCCAACCGCCCCGTAACGGCGACGGTGCGCGCGCCCCGGTGAGGGACGCGCGCACCGTGCCGGTGGCGGGTGGTTATCGCCGTACGGTCACCACGGCGGCGCCGGCGGCGACGTCCTGCCCGGTGCGGGGCTCGACCGAGGCGAGCTCCGCGGTGTTGGGGACCGTCATGAGGGTCACGGTCGGGTGCTCCGCGGCGCGCACGGCGTCGAGGTCGACCTCCGCGAGGAGATCGCCGACGGCGACCTTCTGGCCGGACTCGACGCGGACGTCGAAGCCCTCGCCCTTCATCTGGACCGTGTCGATGCCGACGTGCACGAGCACCTCGACGCCGTCCTCGGTACGGATACCGAAGGCGTGGCCCGTCTCGACGACGGTGACCAGCTCACCGGCGACCGGGGCGACGATGCGGCCGTCGGCCGGCTCGATGCCCACGCCCTCACCGAGCGCGCGGGAGGAGAAGACGGGGTCGGGGACCTCGTCGAGGGAGACCACGCGGCCCGCGACGGGCGCCGCGATCTCGATGTCCTTGACGGTGGTGACGGCCTCGGCCGGGGCGGCCGCCGGAGTGTCGTCGCCGCGCTCCGCGGCCTCGGCGGCGTCGCGCTCGGCGTTGGCCTGGGCGCGGTCCTCCTTGGTGCGGAAGTCGGAGAAGTAGACCAGCGCCATCGACGTGAAGAAGGCCGCGGTGATCGCGATGATGTACGTGACCATCGGGTCGAAGACCGGGATGGTCAGCAGCGAGGTGAAGGCGAAGGCGTCGGTGTCGACACCGCCCATCACGCCGACGATGACGCCGCCGACGAGGCAGCCGACGAGCATGCGCGGGTAGATCCGCTTGAAGCGCAGGTGGATGCCGTAGAGCGAGGGCTCGGAGATACCGCCGAACAGACCCGCGGCGAGGGCGCCGGTCGCGGTCTGGCGCATCTCCTTCTCACGGTGGCGGACCGAGAGCAGCAGCACACCGGCGGTGGCGCCGAAGCAGGCGAAGTTCCACGCGCCCATGGGGCCCTGGATGAAGTCGTAGCCGAGGACGCTGATGTTCTGGAGCATGAGCGCGTTCAGCGGCCAGTGCAGGCCGAGCGGCACCAGGAACGGGTAGATCAGCGGAATCATGATCGCGAAGACGATCGGGGCGTTGTTGTTCATCCACGACAGGCCTTCACCGAGGCCGTTGCCGGCCCAGATGCCCATCGGGCCGATGAGGAACGCGGTGACCGGGATCATGATCAGCATGGAGAAGAACGGCACGAAGACCATGTGCACGCTCTCCGGGAAGATCCGCTGGAGACCCTTGTAGACCAGGGCGAGCAGGGCGACCATCAGCAGCGGCACGAAGACCTGGCCGCCGTAGTCGTTCAGCTGCATCGGCAGCCCGAAGACGTGCGCCACGCACTCCTGGGTGCCCAGGGTCGCGTTGGTGGTGCAGGTGATCCCGGGGATGCCCGAGTCCTTGTTGAGCATCCCGGTGAAGTTCGGGGTCATCACCGCGGCCATCACGGCGGCGCCGACCCACGGGTCGATCTTCAGCTTCTTGGCCGCGTTGTACGCGACGAAGATCGGCAGGAAGTAGAGCACCGAGCGCCACATGGCGTCGACGAACACCCAGGTCGCGGACTTGTCCGTGGCGCGGAAGTCGACGACGCCGATCGCGTCGAGCACGGACGCGATCGCGATGATCAGCGAGGAGCCGAGCAGCACACCCATCAGCGGGCGGAACGAGTCCGAGAGGTACTCGAAGAAGTTGTCGACCCAGGCGAACCTGCCGCGGCTCTTGGCCCGCATCTCGGCCTTGACCTCGGCGTCGGACTTCGGCTTCGCCGTGCCGCCCGCGGTCATCGACGGCAGGTTCATGAGCTCGGAGTAGACCCGGGCGACGGCACCGCCGATCACGATCTGGAAGCGGTCGCCCGACTGGGGCACGGTGCCCATGACGCCCTTGAGGGAGTCGAGGGCGGCCTGGTCGACCTTGGCCCCGTCGTGGAGCTGGAAGCGCAGCCTCGTCGCGCAGTGCGTGAGGCTCTCGATGTTCCCGGGTCCGCCGACGCCGCGGAGAATGCTCTCCGCCAGCGTCTCGGTGCCCGGAGCGGTGCTGCTGCTCATGATGCTTCCTCGCATCTCGGATCGTGCTCTTGCATCGGCTCGCGATCGCTCCCGCCCCGGGTCCGGGCAACAAAAAAGGCCCGGGCAACGCCAAACGGCGTTTCCCAGGCCTTGCCTCGCCTCACGATGACGACAACGTCTTCGTGGGGAGTAACAACCCTGTGATCGGGATCGATCGGCCGTCACTGTAGCACCGGGATAAGGGCCGAGCGGAAGACCTCCCGGGCGTGAGGCAGCTCACGCCTCCCGATGCACCGGCAGCTCCTTGATCCCGTTGATGAAGTTCGACACCAGCCGCCGGGGCGGCCCGGCCGGCCGCAGGTCGGGGAGGGCACGGGCCACCTCCTCGTAGAGGATCCGCAGCTGGAGCCGGGCGAAGTGCGCGCCCAGGCAGACGTGCGGGCCGTCGCCGAAGGAGACGTGGGGGTTCGGGGTGCGGTGCGGGTCGAGGCGGAAGGGGTCGGCGAAGACGCGCTCGTCGTGGTTGGCGGAGGCGTGCAGGACGACGACCTTGTCGCCCCTCGCGATTCGGGTGCCCGCGAGCGTCGTGTCCCGGGCCGCCGTGCGGCGGAAGGTCAGGACCGGCGGGTGGCGGCGCAGCAGCTCGTCGGTGAGGGTCGTCAAGTCCAGCTTGTTGGCTCGGAGTTGGGCGTACGTGGAGGGGTTCTCTGCCAGGAGGGACAGGCCGCCCGGGGCCGCGCTGCGGACCGTGTCGTTGCCCGCGACGGTGAGCAGGAAGAAGAACATCTGCCGTTCGGGCCCGGTGAGCTCGGGGTCCGTCGCGAGCGTCGTCATCACGTCGTCCGCCGGGTGGGCGCGCTTGTGGGCGGCGAGCTCGTCGGCGTACGCGAACATGTCGGCCAGTGCGGACGGGGAGCGCGGGTTCACCGGGCGCCCCGCGGCGTCGAGGACCGGCTGCGGGGCCTCGTCCGGGTCCTGGTAGCCGATGACCCGCCGCGTCCAGTGCAACAGCAGCGCGCGGTCGGACTCCGGGACGCCGAGGAGGTCGGCGAGGTTGAGGAGGGCGTAGTCGTCGGTGACCGTCGACACGAGGTCGAGGGTGGGGCTGCCGTCCGCCTCAAGTGCCTTGCGCAGCAGGGATGTTGCCCGGTCGCGGGCCGCTCGTTCGAACGCCTCCACCCGGCGCGGGGTGAACGCCCGGCTCACCAGGCGGCGCAGCCTGCCGTGGGCCGGCGGGTCCTGGTTGAGCATCATGCCGCGGATGAAGGGGAGGTCCGCCGGGTCCGGGTCGCGGATCTGGGTCGCGCCGACGTGCGAGGAGTATGTCGACGCGTCCTTCAGGACCCGGACCACGTCCGCGTGCCGGGCCACCGCCCAGAAACCCGGGCCCTCGGGCCAGCCGAGGACCGCCGGTTCCGCCTGCCAGGACACCGGGTGGTCATCGCGCAGCACGCGGTAGCGGTCGTGCGGGACCCCCGCCGCGTACAGGCGGGGGTCGAAGACGTCCGGCGGCCCGGGGGTCACGCGCCGTCCGCCCGCAGGAAGTCCTCCACCACCCTGATCAGCGCGAGCGGCGCCTCGTCCATCGCGTAGTGGCCGCACACCGGCAGATCGACCAGCTCGCCACGGACGAACCAGCGCAGCCACGTCTGCCGCATCAGGTCCGCCGACAGCGCCGGGTCGAGCTGACCGGTGACGGTGAGCGCGGGCGTCGTACAGCCTTCGAGGTCGGTGTGGAAGTCGTCGCCCGCCCACGAGTCCAGCCAGGCCCGGAACGCCTTCGCGTCGCTGACCGCCAGCGAGCGCTCGACCATGCGGTCCAGCCAGGCGGCGGGGCGGACGCCGCCCGTCGTGACGTCGAGGATGGCGCGGCGGTTCGCGGGCTCGGTGTCGGCGCCGGCGAACAGCTCCCACTGCTCGGGCGGCAGCGGCAGGCCCGAGGCCGGGACCGGGGAGACGCCCGCGATGCGCCGCACCCGCGCGCCCGCCCGCGCCACCACGCGCTGCGCCACGCTGCCGCCCATCGAGTGCCCGATCAGCGAGAAGCGCTCCCAGCCGAGCCGGTCCGCGAGGTCGATCACGTCGTCCGCCGCCTCGGCGGTCGTGTACGCGCCCGGCGTCCGGACCGCCTCCCCGTATCCGCGCAGGTCGACGAAGGCGTACTGGAAGGAGGCCCGGTCGAGGTCGGGGACGATCGGCGCGTACGCGGAACGGTCGGCGAACCAGCCGTGCACCGCGATGACCTTGTGCGGGCCGTCGCCGTGCAGTGCGTGGGGCAGCAGGAAGGAGGCCACGTCGACTCCTGGGATGGGGTGTGCGGTTCCGGTCGCGTCAACGGTGGCGCGGGGAGAGCCGGGCCACAAGGGGGCGTGCGGGGCCCGTCGGGGACAATAGGGGGCGTGACCTCCTCTGATCCGACTGATGCCCGTCGTCCCGCCCTGCCGCTCGCCGATCTCGCCGCCGACTGCGGCAACTGCTTCGGGCTGTGCTGTGTCGCGCTGCCCTTCGCCAGGTCCCAGGACTTCGCGGCGAACAAGAACGCGGGCACGCCGTGCCGGAATCTCCAGAGCGACTTCCGCTGCGGCATCCACGCCACCCTGCGCGACGAGGGGTACCGCGGCTGCACCGTCTTCGACTGCTTCGGCGCGGGGCAGAAGGTCTCGCAGGTCACCTTCGGGGGAGTGAGCTGGCGGGAGCGGCCCGACAGCGCGCGGACCATGTACGAGGTCTTTCCCGTCATGCGTCAACTGCACGAGCTGCTCTGGTATTTGGAGGAGGTGCTCACACTGCCCAGGGCCGCGGCCGTGCACCGGGACGCGCGCCGGGCCCGTGACACCGTCGACCGGCTGACGCGCGCGGACGCCGACGAACTGCTCGCCGCCGACGTGCCCGCGATCCGCGGCGACGTCAACACCGTGCTGCTCAAGGCCAGCGAGCTGGTCCGCGCGGACGTCCCCGGGGCGCTCGGCCGCAAGAAGAACCACCGCGGCGCCGATCTCGTCGGCGCCCGCCTCAAGAAGGCCGACCTGCGCGGCGCCAACCTGCGCGGCGCCCTCCTCGTCGCCGCCGACCTGACCGGCGCCGACTTGCGCTCGGCCGACCTGATCGGCGCGGACCTGCGTGACGCGCGGCTGGCCGGGGCCGACCTCACCGGCAGCATCTTCCTCACCCAGGCCCAGCTGAACGCGGCCCTCGGCGACGGTGCCACCAAGGTGCCTGGGGCATTGCGGCGGCCCGCGCACTGGAAACAGGAAACGTTCACGCGATAGGACGATCATGTGCCGCGCCGGGGATGGCAGTTGACCGGCGCGGGTAGGGCCGCGCACATGACACAGCAGTCCTCGCAGCCGTTCCAGCTCCCGCGCTTCTACATGCCATACCAGGCGCGGCTCAACCCGCACCTCGACGAGGCCCGCGCGCACTCCACCGCGTGGGCCCGCGAGATGGGCATGCTCGAGGGCAGCGGCATCTGGGACCAGAGCGACCTCGACGCGCACGACTACGGCCTGCTCTGCGCGTACACGCACCCCGACTGCGACGGGCCCGCGCTCTCGCTGATCACCGACTGGTACGTGTGGGTCTTCTTCTTCGACGACCACTTCCTCGACATGTTCAAGCGGACCAACGACCGCGAGGCCGGCAAGGCCCACCTCGACCGGCTGCCGCTCTTCATGCCGATGGACCTGGACAGTCCGGACGCAGCCGTGCCCGAGCCGGAGAACCCCGTCGAGGCGGGCCTCATCGACCTGTGGCGGCGCACCGTGCCCGCCATGTCGGCCGACTGGCGCCGCCGCTTCGCCGAGTCGACCGAGCACCTGCTCAACGAGTCGATGTGGGAGCTCTCGAACATCAACGAGGGCCGGATCTCCAACCCCGTCGAGTACATCGAGATGCGCCGCAAGGTGGGCGGTGCGCCGTGGTCGGCGGGGCTCGTCGAGTACGCGACCGCCGAAGTCCCCGCGTCCGTCGCCGAGTCGAGGCCGCTGCGCGTCCTCATGGAGGCCTTCTCCGACGGCGTCCACCTGCGCAACGACCTCTTCTCGTACGAGCGCGAAGTGTGCGACGAAGGCGAACTCTCCAACGGCGTCCTGGTGTTGGAGACCTTCTTCGGCTGTACGACACAGGAGGCGGCGGAAGCCGTCAACGACGTGCTCACCTCGCGGCTGCACCAGTTCGAGCACACCGCGCTCACCGAAGTCCCGGCGCTCGCCCTGGAGAAGGGCCTCACGCCGGACGAGGTCGCGGCCGTCGCCGCGTACACGCAGGGCCTCCAGGACTGGCAGTCCGGCGGCCACGAATGGCATCTGCGCTCCAGCCGCTACATGAACAAGGGTGCCGTCCCGGAGTCTTCGCCGCTGGGCGGGCCGACCGGGCTCGGCGCGGGCGGCGCGGACATCCGGGCGCTGCTCGCGTCCGTCGGCGCGGAGCGGCTGCGGGCGTACACGCACGTCCCGTTCCAGAAGGTCGGCCCGTCCCGGCTCCCCGACTTCTACATGCCGTTCGAGCTGAAGCTGAACCCCGCCCTCGACGGCGCGCGGGCCCGGCTCGTGCCGTGGGCGCACCGCATGGGCATCCTCGCGGAGGGCGTCTGGGACGAGGCCAAGCTCGCCGCCGCCGACCTGGCGCTGTGCTCGGCGGGGCTCGACCCGGACGGTTCGCCGGAGGCGCTCGACCTCAGCGCGCAGTGGCTCGCGTGGGGGACGTACGGCGACGACTACTACCCGCTCGTCTTCGGGCACCGGCGCGACATCGCCGCCGCGAAGGCGTGCACGGCGCGCCTGACGGCCTGCATGCCCGTCGACGGGGAGCCCGCGCCGGTCCCGGTCAACGCCATGGAGCGCGGCCTGCTCGACCTGTGGGCGCGCACCACCGCCGCGATGACGCCCGAGCAGCGGCGCACCCTGAAGGCGTCCGTCGACGTCATGACGGAGAGCTGGGTGTGGGAGGTCGCCAACCAGCTCCAGAACCGCATCCCCGACCCCGTCGACTATCTGGAGATGCGCCGCGCCACCTTCGGCGCCGACCTGACGATGGGCCTGTGCCGGATGGGCCACGGTCCGGCCGTGCCGCCGCAGGTGTACCGCAGCGGGCCCGTCCGCTCACTGGAGAACGCGGCTGTCGACTACGCGATGCTGGTCAACGACGTCTTCTCGTACCAGAAGGAGATCGAATACGAGGGTGAGATCCACAACGCGATCCTCGTCGTACAGAACTTCTTCGGCATCGACTACCCGCGGGCGCTCGGCATCGTGCACGACCTGATGACGCAGCGCATGCAGCAGTTCGAGCACGTCGTGGCGCACGAATTCCCCGTCCTGTACGAGGACTTCAAGCTGTCCGCCGAGGCGCGCGGGATCCTCGACGGGTACGTCGATGAGCTGCGCAACTGGATGGCGGGCATCCTCAACTGGCACCGGGAGGTGGACCGTTACCGCCCCGAGTACCTGGCGCGGCGGGCGCACGGCTTCCTGCCGGACCGGATCCCGACGGCGCCGTCCTTCGCCTGGGCAGCCTCCTGAGCGGCTCGCGGTTCAGACGCTCCGCGCGCCCGGCTCCGAGAGCTGGGCGCGCAGGGCGTCGGCGGCGGCCCGTACGGCGTCCGCCTGCGCGGCGGGCAGGCCCGCGGCGGCTACGGCGTAGTGCTCGCGGGTGAGGTGCACGCCGAGCATGACGCCGCGCCAGTGCCGGACCAGTTCGTCGTCGGAACGGTCGAGCTGGTCGCGCAGCGTCGTCAACGTATCCACGGCGGCGGCCAGTTGGCCGCCTTCGCGCTCCAGGCGGGCCAGGGTGAGAAGGGCTGAGACCCGCCCGTACGAACCCGGCACCGGGTGGGCGACGGCGACCGCGTGGCGCTGGGTGCGCAGGGCCTGCGCCGTGTCGCCCAGCTCCTCGAACATCCCCCGCATCGTGGACAGTTCGACCGCCTCCCACGGGTCCTCGTCGAGCCTGCGGACCAGGGCCGTGCGGGCGAGCTCGGTCAGGTCCTGGGCGAGGGCCAGCTCGACCCAGGCCAGGAACGGTTCGTCGGCCGGATCGTCGCCGAAGAGCGAGTCGTCCCATTCCCGGGCCCAGGCGCGTAGGTGTTCCGCGGTGGCGTCGCGGTCCGGGATGCCGGACAGGCCCAGGTGCGTGTCGTACGTCGTCGCGCGCGCGGCGTGCAGCAGCGCGAGGTCGTCCGGATCGCCGGCCAGGCCCACCAGGACGGCGGCGAGGCGCAGCTCCTCGGTCATCCCCGCGTCCCGCGCCTCGCGCGCCAACAGCCGCCGCAGGAACGGCAGATCGGTGGCGCGCCGGTCGAACTGGGCGGCCCGCAGGACGAGCGTGCGGCGCACCGGGTCGGCCACCGCGTCCAGCGCGCCGGACGCGTCCGCGCGCAGGGCGGCCAGGTCGGCGCGGCCCCGCGCCAGGACCGGCTCCCACAGCGGACGCCGCGGCCACGGAGCGAGCGGCCGGTAGGCGCGGCCCTCGGCCGCGTTCAGGAGCAGATGGTCAGGCTCCGTGCTCGCGAGCGCCGCGTCCAGGAGGGCGAGCAGCTCCGCCGGTGAGCGCTCCGCGAACCCGAGCGCCTTCCTCAACTGGGCGCGCTGTGCGTCGAGTTCGGGCGCGCACTCCTCCCGCATCTCCTCCTCGGCCTCGGCCACGCGCGCGAGGATCTCCTCGGGCGGCGCGTCGGCGGTGAGACCGGCGGGGCAGGCCGGGAGCCCGACGAGGATCTCGACCGCCTCGTCGACCGACGCGCCGACGACACCGGCCGCGCCCTCCGAGTCGGCGTACAGGACCGCGCCGTCGTCGCACACGAAGTACGTGCCGCCCGTGTCGGACCCGGCGACCGGCCGCAGCCCGCCGCCGCAGGCGAGCCGTACGTCCTCGACGTGCGTGGTGCGGCCGAGGTCGAAGGCGAAGGGGAAGGCGGCGAGGGCGGCGAGGCGCGGGTCGTCGCGGAGCAGGCGGAGGGTGCGGTCGGTCATGCGGTGGTGTGGACTCCGTTCCGGCTTCGCTTCGCTGGTCCCCGGGAGTCTGCCACGACGGTCACACCGGCTGACGGCCCGGTGAACCGGCCCGCGCGACCGCCGCGCGGGCCAGCGCCCGGATGACCGGGTGCGGACGGCTGCCGTCGCCGGACAGCTCCGGCTGGAACAGGGTCGCGAGGAAGAACGGGTGCTGCTCCCGCGGGAGTTCGACGATGCGGACCTGCCCCTGCTCGTCCGCGCCGGTGAACCGCAGGCCGTGCGCGCGCAGTGTGCCCAGGTGCGTGGCCGCGGGCCCGTAGCCGCAGTGGTAGCGCTCGACCGTGCGGTCCGCGCCGAGCGCCGCCTCGGCGAGCGAGCCGCCGGTCGTGGTCACCGTGCCCTCGTGTCCGACGAGCGAGCAGCTCAACGGGGCGATGAGGAGATCGTCGGCGCCCGGGTCGTTCTCGGCGTGCGCGACGCCCGTCAGGCCGCACACATGGCGGGCGTATTCGAGGAGCGTGTGCTGGAACCCGCCGCACGTGCCGAGGAACGGGATGCGCTCCTCGCGGGCCGTGCGGATCGCGGCGAGCGCACCGGCCTCGCTGCGGTACGGGCTGCCGGGAAGGACCCACACGGCGTCGAAGTCCCGTACGGCATCGGGTCGTTCGGCGTCCTCGGTCGGGATCCAGTACGCGTCGAGGGCCAGGCCCTCGCGGCCAGCGAGCGCGTCGAGGAGCAGGGGGACGCGGGTGTGCGAGACGACGTGCGGGGAGCGGTCGGCGACGAGGGCGATACGGGCGGGCGGGGACATGAGTGCGGGCATGGGGTCATCGTCGGCGGCGGCCGTGGTTCACGTCCAACGATGAAGACTGCACCCTCCATAAGCGTTGCTGATGTGCGGCTGCCACCCTGGGCCGCATGGACCCGCACCTGCTGCGCACGTACGTCACCGTCGCCCGCCTCGCCTCCTTCTCCGCGGCGGCCCGGGAGCTGGGCTACACCCAGTCCGCCGTCTCCCAGCACATCGCGGCCCTGGAGCAGGACCTCGGCGCTCCGCTCCTGACCCGGCGGCCGGTCGCGCCGACGCCCGCCGGGGAGCGGCTCCTGGAACACGCGGGCCCGCTGCTGCTGCGCCTCGACGCGGCCCGCGCCGACGTGCGCCGCAGCGCGGCGGCTCCCGGTGGCGGGCTGACCCTCGCCGTCACGCCGACCGCGCTGCGCGAGCACACGGCCGCGCTGCTGCCGCACACCGCCGTGACCGTACGGGTGCTGGCGCGCGAGGAGATCCCCGCCGAGGTCGCGACGGGCGCCGTCGATCTGGGCATCGTGGACGGGGTCGCCGCGCCCAGCGACCCGCTGCGGCTGCCCGACGTCGCCCCGCTGACCACGCACGGCATCGCCGAGGAGCCGGTCCACGTGGTCCTGCCGGCCGGCCATCCGCTGGCCCGCCGCGCCGGGCTACGCCTCGTCGACCTCGTCGACGCACGCTGGCTCGACGCCCCCGGCGCCGGTGTCCCGCTCGACCGGCTGCGGGCGGCGCACGGCGGCGGTGGCTTCCGTCCGGCGTTGCGCTACGAGGGCACGGACCTGCGCACGCTGCTGGCGCTGGCGGCGGCGGGGCACGGCCTGACGGTGCTGCCCGCGTCGCTCGCCGCTTCCTGCCCGACCGCGGTTCCGCTCGTCGCGCCGCGCGTCGTCCACCGTACGGAGCTGGTGCACGCGGGGGAGCTGCGCGGGCCCGCGGCGGAGCTGGCGGCGGCACTGATGGGCTGACCTGCGCGGAACCGCGGGTGTTCGAGCGCGGCCCGGCACTCTCACTCGTTCGGGGATCGTCGCGCGCCGGACCGGCGGGTAGAGCTGTGGCCGGAGGCGAGCGACCTATGGAACAGACCGCGTTGCGACCCAAGTCCATGCCCGGAACCGCGGGGGACGACCCCGGCGGCGCCCCCGAGCGAAAGCCGCGCCCCGCGCGGCGCCCGCACGCCGCGCGACGGCGCGGAAAGCGCCTGGTCACCTGGTTGTCCGGGCTGCTGTGCGCGGTCGTTCTGGTGCTGGCCGGCGTGGGGCTCGGCACCGTCGGGGCCACCGTCATCAGCATGAGCAAGCTGGCCGAGATGCAGAAGCAGGCGGCGCAGGCGCCCCCGCCCGCACGGAAGCCGACGGCGCCGCCCGCGCCGTCCCCGGCCGCCGCCGCGGCCAAGGGCAGCCTCGGCGTCGAGGTGGTCGACGCGCCGAAGGGGCCCGGCGCGCTGGTGGTCGCCGTGCACGTGCCGGGGCCGGGATACACCGCCGGACTGGTGCGCGGTGACGTCCTGGTGAGCCTCGGCACGGCGCGGATCGGCTCGGCGAGCGACCTCGCGGCGGTCGTCGCGGACGCGCACCCGGGGCGGCAGCTGACGATGACGGTCCGTCATGACAGTGGTGCCCGCCAGGAGTTGACGGTCACCCCCGGCGTCGTGACCTGACAGCCGGCCGACCTGGGGTCATACCGTGCGGAAGTGCGTGGTCAACCGCCGCTCGTCGTCCAGGACATGGAACGCCAGACCCACCGGCGCCTCCAGGTCCGCCACCTGCTCGCCCTCCCAGGGCAGCCGCAGCGTCCACGTCACCCCGGGCCCCACGATCAGCGGCCGCCCGGCGAACGTGGTCGCCGCCGGCGAGTGGGCGTGGCCCGTGATGAGCCCGACGATCTCCGGCCGGCGCTCCAGCAGGCGCGCCAGGGCGCGGGGTTGGCCGAGCTGGTAGCGGTCGGGCAGCGGGTGGTGCAGCGCGACCGGCGGGTGATGGAAGGCGAGCAGGACCGGCGTCTCGCCGTCCAGCGCGTCGAGCTCCTCCTCGATCCAGCCGTACGTCTCCTCGTCGAGCGCCCCTTCGTCGGCGTCCGGGATGCTGGAGTCGCACATCAGGATCGCGGCCCCGCCCACCCGGTGCGCACGGTTGACCGGGGTCGTCGCGGCGTCCTCGCGCAGCAGGGCCTTGCGGTAGGGCGCGCGGCTGTCGTGGTTGCCGGGGCAGGTCAGGACCGGGAACGGCGACGCCGGGTCGTGCAGGCCGAGCAGCTCGGCCGCCTCCTCGTACTCCGACTCGGCGCCGTGGTCCGCGATGTCGCCGGTCACCAGGAGCGCGTCCACGGTCCCCGGCAGTGCCCGCAGATGGTCCATGACGCGGCGGGCCCGCTCGGTCGCGCGCGGCGTGCCGTCGAGGTGCGGATCGCTGATCTGGGCGAGCACGAGCATGGGCGTACGTCCTTGTCTGAGTCGTTCGGGCTTACGAGCCGCTCGGGCTTCCGAGCCGTTCGGTGTTCCGAGCGTGCTTAACGGGATACGTGGATCTAAGCATTAGAGATAATGCTTGAACAAGGTGCCGGCGTTCATTGCCGGTGCCCGGTGGTGAACCGATGGCCAGGGGGCGGACTCGCGCCGTCCCCGGCCGCCGGGCAGGATGCTGCCCAGAGTCAGTCCCCTTCATGGAGGTTCCGGAGATGACGACCGGCACGCCCGCGCCCTTCACCGCCGCCGACTACAAGGCCCGTATGGAACGGGCCGCGCAGTCCGCCGCCGACGCGGGGCTCGCCGGGGTGCTCGTCGCGCCGGGGCCCGACCTCGTCTGGCTCACCGGCTACTCCGTGCCGGCCGACACCGAGCGGCTCACCCTCCTCGTCCTCGCCGCGGGGCAGGAGCCCACCCTCGTCGTGCCGACGCTGGAGGCGCCCGACGCGGCGAAGGCCGCCGGCGCCGACGCGATGACGCTGCGCGACTGGACCGACGGCAAGAACCCGTACGACGTCACGGCCCCGCTGCTCCGGTCCTCCGGGGGATCCGGCCGCTTCGGCGTCAGCGACAACGCCTGGGCCATGCACCTGCTCGGACTCCAGAGGACGCTGCCCGACACCTCGTACGTCTCGCTCACCGAAGCCCTGCCGATGCTGCGCGGCGTCAAGGACGCCGCCGAACTGGAGCGGCTCGCGGCCGCGGGCGCCGCCGCCGACGCCACGTACGAGGAGATCAAGAAGGTCGCCTTCGCGGGGCGCAAGGAGAACGACATCGCTCGCGAACTCGCCGGCCTGCTCCGGCAGTTCGGGCACTCGCAGGTCGACTTCACGGTCGTCGGATCGGGACCCAACGGCGCCAACCCGCACCACGAGGCGAGCGACCGCGTCATCCAGCACGGCGACATGGTCGTCCTCGACTTCGGCGGACTCAAGCACGGCTACGGCTCCGACACCACCCGCACCGTGCACGTCGGCGAACCGACCGACGAGGAACAGCGCGTGCACGACATCGTGCGCGAGGCGCAGACGGCGGCCTGCGACGCGGTGCGGCCCGGGATCGCCTGCCAGGACGTCGACCGGGTCGCCCGCAAGGTCATCACCGACGCCGGGTACGGCGAGTACTTCATCCACCGCACCGGGCACGGCATCGGCGTCACCACGCACGAACCCCCGTACATGATCGAGGGCGAGGAGCAGGAACTCGTGCCCGGCATGTGCTTCTCCGTCGAGCCGGGCATCTACCTCCCCGGCCGTTTCGGCGTCCGCGTCGAGGACATCGTCACCGTCACCGAGGACGGCGGCCGGCGCCTCAACGCCACGGCGCGGGACATGGCGATCGTGAGCTGACCCGCCATGCCGCCGACGCCGCAACAGCCCACCGCCGAGACGGTGCGCCACCTCCTGGAGCCGCTGCTCCCCGGCGGTGGCGACGTCCGCGCCGCGACCTCGCCGTACACCTGGTGGGTCGGCGACAAGCACGTGCTGCGCCTCGCCCCCGACGCGGCCGCGTCGACGCGGCGCCGGCGCGAGCTGCGCCTGCGCGACCTCGTCCGCCCCTACGTACCGGTCGCCGTGCCCGTCGGCATCGCGTCGGGGGAGTGGGCCCCCGGCCTCGGCTACTCCCTGGACACCCGGCTGCCCGGCGACAACGCACAGGAGCGGGAGGTCACGGCCGCCGGCGAGGAGGACCTCGCCGGGCTGCTCACCGCCCTGCGCGCGGTACCGGTGGCGCGCGCCGCTCAGCTCGGCGTGCCCAAGGCCGCGCCGCGCTCCCTGGAGAACCTGCGGCGCGCGGCGGCGCCCGCGGCCCAGAAGCTCGACGGGCAGGGCGAGTTCGACGCGGAGCGGCTGCGCCAGCTGACCGGCCACGCGGTGGCCCAGCTCGGTCCCCTGCCCGACGCCGTCCTCGTCCACCACGGCCTCTCCGGCGAGCACCTGATCGTCACGCGCGACGGCCGGGTGACCGGGGCGCTCGGCTGGGGCGACGCGGTCATCGGTGACCCGGCGGAGGACATCGCGGGCCTGGCGGCGTCGGTCGGCGCGCGGGCGGCGGTGCGGTCGGCGACGCTGGCGGGGTACGGGGCGCGGGCGTGTCTGCGGGGCCTTTGGCTGGGGCGGTGCGATGCGGTGGTTCGGCTGGCGGAGGGCGGGGACTCCGGGGTGCTGAGGGTGCGGCTCGAACGGGTGTGGGAGCCGATCCTGTTGGAGCTGGTGTCGGACGGGTGAGCGGGGCTGTCGTCGACGGTTCTGTGTCTGCCGGTCCGGTGGGGGCTGGTCGCGCCGTTCCCCGCGCCCCTGAGATGCGCACTGCGTGCGCCATCTCATAGGGCGCGTCTCATCGGGGAAATGCGACGCGAAGCGTCTGCATGTCTGGGGCGCGGGGCTGTGTCATGAGCGGCTCCGCCGCGGGGCGCGACCAGCCCCCACTCACTCGCACCCGCAAACGCACCGCACCCCCTACGGCGCGACAGCGACCACGCAGGACTCCGCCGGAACCGTGAGAACGCCATCCGCCCCAGGGACGTCAACCCGCTCCCACGCCGCCAACAGCGCAGCGACAGGCCGGCCCAGAGGAATCGACACCGGCACCCCGGACAGGTTCACCGCCACCCGCAGATCCCCGCGCCGGTACGCGATCCACCGCGCCTCCTCGTCGTACGCGACCCGCACCGCCGCCAGATCCGGATCCTGAAGGTCCGTGCGGGCGCGGCGGAGCGCGATGAGTTCGCGGTACCAGGCGAGCACGCGCGCGTGGTCGCCGCTCTCGCGCTCCGACCAGTCGAGGCAGGAGCGCAGCCGCGTCGCCGGGTCCTGCGGGTCGGGGATGTCGGCCTCCGCCCAGCCGTGCGCCGCGAACTCCCGCCGCCTGCCCTTGCGTACGGCGTCGGCGAGCGACGGATCGGTGTGGTCCGTGAAGTACTGCCACGGCGTGCTCGCCGCCCACTCCTCACCCATGAACAGCATCGGCGTGAACGGGCCGGTGAGGACGAGTGTCGCCGCGCACGCGAGCAGGCCGGGGGAGACGGAGGCGGCGAGCCGGTCGCCCTGGGCGCGGTTGCCGACCTGGTCGTGGGTCTGCGTATAGGCGAGCAGCCGGTGCGCGGGCGTGCGGGTGCGGTCCAGCGGACGGCCGTGCCGGCGGCCGCGGAACGTCGAGTACGTGCCGTCGTGGAAGAAGCCGTGCGTGAGCGTCTTGGCGACCGCCGCGAGGGGACGGGCCGCGAAGTCCGCGTAGTAGCCCTGCCGTTCACCCGTGACGGCGGCGTGGATCGCGTGGTGGACGTCGTCGTTCCACTGGGCGTGCAGGCCGAGCCCGCCCTCCGCGCGGGACGTGACGACCCGCGGATCGCCGAGGTCGGACTCGCCGATCAGGAAGAGCTGGCGGCCCAACTGCTCGGCGAGGGCGTCCACTTCGGCCGACAGTTCCTCCAGGAACGGCAGGGCGCGCCGGTCGTGGAGCTCGTGGATCGCGTCGAGCCGCAGCCCGTCGAGCCGGTAGTCGCGCAGCCAGGCGAGGGCGCTGCCGATCAGGTAGGCGCGCACCTCGTCCGAGCCGGGCGCGTCCAGGTTCACGGCGCTGCCCCACGGCGTGTGGTGGGTGTCCGTGAAGTACGGGCCGAAGGAGGGCAGGTAGTTGCCGGACGGGCCCAGGTGGTTGTGGACCACGTCCAGGACGACGCCGAGCCCGAGCTCGTGCGCCGCGTCGACAAAGCGCTTCAGTGCCTCGGGGCCGCCGTACGGCTCGTGCACGGCCCACAGGCTGACCCCGTCGTAGCCCCAGCCGTGCCGGCCGGGGACCGGGCACAGCGGCATCAACTCGACGTGCGTGACACCCAGTTCGGCCAGGTGTGCGAGGCGCTCCGCGGCGGCGTCGAGCGTGCCCTCCCGCGTGAACGTGCCCACATGCAGCTCGTACAGGACCGCACCGGTCAGCTCCCGCCCCGCCCAACCGCCCTGCCACACATACCGGTCGTGGTCGACGACCGCGCTCAGGCCGTCGGGCCCGTCGGGCTGGCGGCGCGAGCGGGGGTCGGGCAGGACGGGGCCGCCGTCGAGCGCGAACCCGTACCGCGTCCCGTCCCGCGCGTCGGCGGAACCCGACCACCAGCCGTCGCGGTCGGGATCACGCTCCAAGGCGTGCTCGACGGCTGCTGTCGCGACGCCTTCCATGTGGAGCGTGACCTGCTCGGCCTGTGGTGCCCACACCTCGAACTGCACGGACGGTTCCCCTCGTCTGCGGCCGGTGACGACGCGTCCATGGTGCGTCACTCTTGATCGTCAGGGGGCCGTTTCGGCGAGGTGCGGCCCGGGTCACACGAAATGGACGCGCTTCTGGATCACCGGGTACCCGGCCTTCGCGAAATTCGCTGCCATCGGGACGTTCCCGTCGTCGGTGGCCGCATCGATCGCCCCGGCGCCCTGCGCGACGAGGAAGTGCGTCGACTCCGCCAGGAGGTCATACGCATAACCCCGGCCGCGCTGCTCCGGCACGACCCCGATGAACCCGATGATCGGCCCCGAGTGGTTGTACGCGGGCACATGGATGCCGACGAGTTCGCCCGTGTCCTCGGTGTACGCCAACTGCAGCCATTCACGCGGCGACGGACACCAGTGGAAGAAGTCCAGCTCCTCCTGGGCGGCCTGGTCGAGGCCGCCTTCCTCGACGGCGCGCAGCGCGTGCGCGTCCAGCGTCGAGGAGTGCACGCGGCGCAGCACGTCGAGGACGACGGTGTCGTCGGGCTCGGGCCGGAACTCCAGTCGGCCGGGCCGCTCCGGAAGCCCGTCCCGCGGAGTCCACCGGTAGCGCAGACGCTCCACGAGCAGGCGCATGCCCGCCTGCCCGGCCGCCTCCATGCGCGCTTCGGCGGCGGCGCGGACATCGGGACGCTCGCTCCAGTCACCGGGCAGGATCAACTCGTACTCGACGTCGTACGGCGCCCGGCGGAGGAGCTCGACGCCCGCCTCCAGGTCGTCGGGGTCGACGTCGAACCAGTTCAGGTTGACCGGCTCCGTGTCGTCCGGCGCGCCCCACCAGGCGGCCCGTGCCACGACGCGTCCCCCGCGCAGCGCCACCCAGGTCCGGGCGGGGTCGTAGTCACCGCCCTCGTCGAAGGTCCGGTAGTCGACGCCCGTGATGACGCGGCCGACGAGGCCCGGGTCGTCCATGGAGCGGAAGAGCGCGGTGTCGGCCGTCGCGGCGTCGCCGCCCGTGAGGGCGCGAATCGTCAGGTCCCGCGGTGCAGAGGTCAAGAACTCTCCTTGTGGAGCGGCCCGTTCCCGGCCGCGGCGGCGTCGAACCTAGCAGTGGGGCATACGCGACGCTCCCCGTTTTCTGGACACCCCGGCCCCCGCTGCCCGACAATCGCCACTGTGACGTCCTCTTTTGAACACCACACGTACCCGGCTCGGGTGTCCGACGCCGAGCGGGACCGTGCGCTGAAGGTGCTCAGGGACGGCGCCGCGCTCGGGCGGCTCTCGCACGACACGTTCGTGCGTCGGATGGAGCTGGCGCTCGCCGCCCGCAAGCCCGACGAACTGGCCGCGCTCACCGCCGACCTGCGCCCGGAGAACCGGTGGACGCGGGCCGTCTTCGGGGCCGTCGGAGCGGTCTCCGGGTTCACCGTGCGGCTGCGCCGCGCCTGGACCGTCGAGCGGCTGCCGAAGCTGCTCCTGCCGCCGGTCGCCAACCCGTACCCGCTGCGCATCGGCCGCGATCCGGCCAACGGCCTGCGCCTGAGCCACGAGACGGTCTCGCGGGTGCACGCCGAGCTGAGCCGGCAGGGCGGCACGTGGGTGCTGCGCGACCTCGGCTCCACGAACGGCACGTCCGTGAACGGCCGGCGGGTCATCGGTGCCGCCGTGGTCCAGGACGGCGACCAGGTCGCCTTCGGCCGCATGTCGTTCCGGCTCTCCGCGAGCTGAGTCGGGCTGAGCCGACTGCCCGTTCCCGCCGTCCCGTTCGGGTGGATGGCGCCGTGTACCCGGTGCGGTAAGGGCCTGTCCGTGTCGATGTATGCAGCGGCACGGGCGAGCGCCCGCGCGCCCCTGGAACGCGAGGAACGGTGACATCCATGGCCCTGGTATCGGTCACGAAGGCACGCGGCACCCTGCTGGCCGCCGCGGCGGCCTGCGCCCTGCTCGGCGCGGCGGCGGGCACGACCCAGGCGGCTCCTCAGGAGTCGCTGCCCGGCAACTGGGTCTACCTGTCCGTCATGGAGGGCGACGGCGTCCTCGGTGACATGGAGGGCACGCTGTTGCGCTGCCCCGCGCACACGGCGGCGGGCCACCCGTACGCCGCCGCGGCCTGCCGTGAACTGGCGGCGGCCAAGGGCGACATCAACCGGATCCCCGTACAGGACACGGCCTGCCTCATGATCTACAAGCCGGTCACCGCCGTCGCGTACGGGATGTGGGACGGCCGGCGCGTGGCGTACGCGCGCGACTTCTCCAACGAGTGCGTGCTGCACGCCAGCACGGGGTCGGTCTTCAAGACCGACGACTGACCGCCCTTCAGCTCTTTCCCGGGGTGCTCACCCCTGAGCGTGCCGGACCGCCGCGATCGTCGTCCGCGCCTGGTGCTCGACCTGATGCGCCACCGGGACCCAGCGCGCCCCGAACCGGTCCGCGTACACCGCGCACCAGCGCGTGACGAGGGCGTCGAGGCGGGGCGCGGCCAGGTCGTCGGCCTCTTCCAGGACGCGCAGCAGCATCGCGGCGGCCCGAAGCGGCAGCCGCCGGGCGAACGCGTCGATGGAGCCTATGTACGCCATCGTCGCGTCCGGCGGCGGCGGTTGCACCCAGTCGTCCGCCAGGCCCGGCACCAGGCTCAGCGCCCAGCGCGCCGCCCGCAGCAGCGGGCCCGATGTGTCGGGCAGACGGGGCAGCGACTCCGCGAGGATGTCCTCCACGAGGCGGGTGTCCCGGCTCAGACGTGCCGACAGCCGCGCGAGGGCCCGCTCGGGCGCCGGGTGCGGCGCCGGGTCGTCGACGAGGTCGCTGGCCCACATGGGGACCTCGACGATGGCCGTGGAGCCGCCGTAGCGGTGGGCGTGGTGCCAGGTGGAGTGCCGCGCGTCGTCCGGCAGGCTCGGGAACGCGGCCTGCGCGTCGGGCTCCGGCATCACATGGACCCCGCGCCCGGACGCCGGCCAGCCCGCCGCGTCCGACGCCCCGGTCTCCACCGGGATGTGCAGCTCCGCCGCCGACTTCGCGAAGGGCTCCGCGAGCCCCGGTATGTCCCGGGTCAACTGCACCCAGCTGCCGCCCAGTTCGGTGCCGTGCAGCGAGACCTGGAGGTAGGGGCGCAGCTGGTCGATGACGCCGGTGAGCGCCCGGGTCTCCGGCGGGAGGCGGTCCGGCGGCAGTACCGAGGGCGACCACTCGGGCTGTTCGGGGCCCGCGGGGCGGAAGAAGTGCCGGTGGTAGTCGAGCAGCGTGCGCGGCGCGGGCGTGCGGTGCAGGGCCGCGCCGTCCGGGTCCGCGCACAGCAGGAAGTGCCAGGACCGGTCGGATCTCAACTCGCGGTCCCTCAGGGCTCGTTCGGCCAGGTGCAGCACCGTGGAGGCGCCCGTCGGCTCGTTGGCGTGCGCGCCCGCGACGATCAGGACGGCACGCCGGTCGTGTCCCACGGACAGCAGTTGCAGGGGTCTGTTCCCTCGGGACATGCCGACCTGGCGTAGATGGCACAGGTCAGGTCGGTGGGTCGCCAGCTCCCGCGCTGACTGGACCACTTCGGCCGAGGTGGGGTAGCGCTGGTCCGTCAGATGACTCACCCCCGTTGGTGCTCCCGGCGTCAGCAAAACGCAGTACCCCACGCCGGGACCGGCCTGTCAAGAAGGCCTTTGCGGGCCGCCGTCCCGCTTTCCGGCGCCCGCGCAGGCCACACCCCGCGTGACAGGAGAACGTCTCGCCGACAGACTTCGTTCCGCTTCTCCGGTCGTGGGTCCCGCCTTCTCCGGTCGTGTTCTCCGGTCGTGCGTCCCGCCCTGAGATACGCGACCGGCAGGCCGCGTGTTCAGACCGATCTCGACGGAAATCCAGGGCCACGGCACTACGCAGCGTCGCGGTTTTCACTCGTACGGGTGTACGGGCGCGGCGTGCCGGGGCCCTCGGTGGTGGGCTGGGAGCAGCCGCGCGCAGCATCGGCGCGCGCATCGGCGCACAGACGGGAGCCCGCGGTGCTCTGCCCTCCTGGACAGGCCTCCCGTCCCGGGGCGTGTCGTCACCGCCCCGCCTGCCCCGTGCCGCCGCCCAGCCTCGCCGACCCCGCCGTGGCCCGCGACCCGTACCCGCTGTACCGCCGGCTCCGCGACGCCCACCCCCTCCTTCATGACGAGGCCTTCGGCGCGTGGCTGCTCAGCCGCTACGTGGACGTGCGCGCCGCCCTCAGCGACCCCCGCCTGGTCGCCCCGCCGCCCGGCCGCACGTTCGCCCACCTTGAAGAGGCCACGCACGACGCCCACCGCGCGCTCGTCTCCCCGGCGCTACAAGGGCGCGCGCTGGCCGCATTGAAGGCGGGCGTCGACCGCACCGCCTACGTGCTCGCCCGCCGCCTCGTACGCCACCAAGAGGCCGATCTGGTCGAGGAGTTCTGCCACTGGCTGCCCGCCGCGGCGGTCGTGGCCGCGCTCGGCCTGCCGCACGCCGACACCGCCCGCGTCACCGCCTGGTGCCGCACCGGCCTGACCCACCTCGGCGGTGCCCCCGCCGACCTCGACGCTTTCCTGCGCCCCCACCTCGCGCGCCGCCGCGCCCACCCGGGGGACGATCTCCTGTCCGTGCTGTGCACCGCGCGGGCCGGCGGGCGGCCGCTGTCCGACGAGGCGGTCACCGGGCTCGTGGCGACCCTGCTCGGCGCGGGCGGCGAGGCCACCGACCGGGCCCTGGCGGCGCTCCTCGCCAACCTCCTCGACCACCCGGCCCAGCTGGCGCTGGTGCGGGCCAGGCCCGCGCTGGCCGACGCCGCGTGGGCCGAGTCGCTGCGCCGCGACCCGGCCGTGCACATCGTGCTGCGCCGCGCTCTCGCGCCGGTCGCGACGAGCGGCGGGACGATACCCGCCGGCGCCACCGTCGCCTGCCTCGTCGGCTCCGCGGGCCGGGACGCCACCCGCTTCGCCGACCCCGACCGCTACGACGTCTTCCGCGCGGCCCCGGGGCAGCTCGCGTTCGGCGCGGGCCGGCACCGCTGCCTCGGCGTCCAGCTCGCCCGCCTCACCGCCCGCTCGGGCCTGTACGCCCTCCTGGAGGCGCTGCCGGCCGTGCGCTGGGCACCCGGCTTCCGGCCGGCCCCCGAGGGCCTGCTCACCCGCTCTCCGGCCGCTGTACGGGTGTCCCTGCACTGACGTCCGTCCCCGCACTGCCGTCGTCGGCCTCGTCCGGCCGCACCAGCAGCACCACCGGCAGCCGTCCGAAGAGGTCCGCCACGCGCGCGCGGCCGCTGAACCGCCGCTCGGGGGCGAGCAGTTCGGTCCATTCGCCGTCCGGCAGGAGCAGCCGCGTGTCCTGCCAGCCACCCGCCTCGGCGAGCCGCAGCGACAGCCGGGTCACGGCCACGACCACCCGGTCCGAGCGCATGTAGGCGACGCAGTGCGCCTCGCCGGGGCCCTCGGCGGACAGCGGCGTGTACGTGGCCCCGCCGCCGAACCAGTCGGGATGCCTCTTGCGCAGGCGCAGGGCCGCCCTCGTCAGATCCGCCTTCTCCGAGGACCGGCCGGCGTCGAAGCGGGCCGGCGCGCGGTTGTCCGGATCCACCAGGGCGCGGAACTCGTGCTCCGTGCCCTGGTAGAGGTCGGGGACGCCCGGCATCGTCAGATGGACGAGGGCCGCGCCCAGGATGTTCGCCCGCACATGCGGCGCCAGCGAGTCCATGAAGCGCAGCACCGCGTCTCCAGGGGGACCGCACGGGCCGGCCGCCACGAAGTCGCGTACGGTCTTCTCGTAGGCGGCGTTCTGCTCCGTCCACGTCGTGAACAGGCCCGCCTCGCGCGCGTGCTTGAGCATCGCCCGCTGGAGCCGCTCCGGCTCCGCGGGGCCGAGCCCGGCCACCGTCTGCCAGGCGGCCCACGCCAGTTGGAGGTCGGGCGCGCTCGTGCCGCCGCCGTGCGCGGTCCGCTCCGTCACCCCGGCGAGCAGCGCCTCCCACCGGCCCGGGCACTGCGTCAGGACCGCGATGCCCGCCCGCACGTCGGCGCTGCGCTTCGTGTCGTGCGTGGACAGCGCCGTCGACGTGTACGGCCAGTCCCGCTGCACGCGCGCGCAGTAGGCATGGAACGCCTCCGCCGCTGTCGCGGGAGCGTCCGGGCAGCCGCCGACCTCCAGGGCCGACAGGAGCGGCGTGTGCCGGTAGAAGGCCTTGTCCTCGACCGACTTGGCCCGCAGCGCCGACGCGGTCTGCGCGAACCGGTCGCGGAACGCCCGGTGCCGCGGCCCCGTGCCGCGCCGCCCCAGCGCCAACTCCCGTACGGCGTCGACCGCGCGGGCCTCCTCAGGGACGGTGAACGCGGCTTTCGCGTCTTCCGCGTCGGCTGCGGTCAACACCGTCTCCGGGTCCGCGCCGCCCGTCGCGTACGGGCGGTACACCGGGACGCGTACGAGCAGCTCCCGCAGCGCGCCGCGCAGCGCCCACGGCGCGTGGTCGCGCAGCTCCGGCTCCAGGGCGCACAGCGCGCTCGCCTCGCGCGTCAGCCGGTCCACCTCCGCGGCGAGCTCGTACGTCACGACCCGGTGGGCGGCGCGGCGCACCGTGGCCGCCCAGTCGCCGCCGTGGTCGGCCGCCGCGCCCGTGAACCGCCGGAACAGGCCCAGGAGGTGGCCGGCCCCCGCCGGGTCCGTGAACAGGCCGTCCACGTGCCGCAGGGCGTCGTACCCGGTGGTGCCCGCGACGGGCCACGCCGCCGGGAGCCGCTCGTCCTCCTCCAGGATCTTCTCGACGACCGTCCACCGGCCGCCCGTCGCCTCGGCGAGCCGCTGCACGTAGCCGCCCGGGTCGGCGAGGCCGTCGGGGTGGTCGACCCGCAGCCCGTCGACGACACCCTCGCGGATCAGGCGCAGCACGGTCGCGTGCGTCGCCTCGAAGACCTCCGGGTCCTCCATCCGCACCGCGATCAGGTCCGAAATGGTGAAGAAGCGGCGGTAGTTGAGCTCCGTGCGGGCCAGCCTCCACCAGCACAGGCGGTACCACTGCGCATCCAGGAGCTGCGGCAGCGGCAGGTCCCTGGTGCCCTCACGCAGGGGGAACTCGTGCTCGTAGTAGCGCAGTACGTCGCCGTCCACCTTCAAGTGGGGCAGTTCGTCGCCTACATGTCGCGCGAGGACCGGCAGCAGGACCCGGTCGCCCTGCGCCTCCCAGTCGATGTCGAACCAGCGCGCATACGGAGACGTCGGGCCGTGGCGCAGCACATCCTTGAGCGGGCCGTTGTGGCGCGCGGACGCCGCCATGTGGTTGGGCACGATGTCCACGACCAGGCCGAGCCCGTGCTCGTGCGCCGTGCCGGCCAGCGCCCGCAGGCCGCCCTCGCCGCCCAGTTCGTCGCGCACGCGCGTGCAGTCCACCACGTCGTAACCGTGCGTCGATCCGGGCACGGCTTCCAGGACGGGCGACAGATGCAGATGGGAGACCCCCAAGGAGGCCAGATACGGGACCGCGTCCGCCGCCGCACCGAACCCGAAGTCCGGTTGCAGCTGGAGCCGGTACGTCGCCCACGGGGTCGTCGGATGCTGAGGCGTCATGCGAACCTACGTACCCGCCTGGGTGGCTTTCGTGTCATCGCCGCATACATGATCGCGCGCGGACCTCGTTAGTTTCGGACGATGAGCGGTGCGGCGGAGAAGACGAGCACGACGACACTCGGCACGTACCGGCAGGTGATCGCGGTCACGGGGACGCTGCTCCCGGTGGTCTCGTTCCTCGGGCGGCTCCCGGTCGCGGTGATCCAGTTCGGCAGCGTCCTGCTCGTCACGCGCACCAGCGGCTCGCTCGCCACCGGAGGCACCGTCGCCTGCGCCCTCGCGCTCGGCCAGGTGGTCATGGGGCCCTTCGTGGGGCGCCTCGCGGACCGGCGCGGCCAGCGCCCCGTCGTCCTCGCCTTCGCGCTGCTCAACTCCGCCGCCGTGGCGGCCTACACGCTGGGCGCGCTGTACGGCCTGCCGACGCCCCTCCTCGTCGCGCTCGCGGTGCTCGCGGGCGCCACCGTGCCGGGGATCGGGCCCCTCGCGCGCGCCCGCGGCGTCGCCCTCGTCCGCCGCGAAGGGGCCGACGAACGCGCCGTGAACGCGGTCCTGTCCCTGGAGTCCACGATGGACGAGCTGTCGTTCGTCCTGGGCCCCGCTCTCATCGGCGTCGCCTCCGTGCTCGCGCACCCCGCCTACGCGTTCGGCGCGGCCGCCCTCCTGGTCGCCGGCTGCGGCACCGCCTTCGCCCTGCACCCGACGGCCACGGCGGTGCCCCGCGCCGCACCGCGCGGCCCCGTCACCGAGCGGCCGCGCCTGCCCCGCCAGGTGCACGTCGTGCGCGTGGGCCTCGTCCTGCTCGGCGTCCTGCTCGGCGGCTGCGGCGCCGGGATCACCGCGCTCACCCAGGAGCTGGGCCACGAGGACCAGGCCGGCCTCGTCTACGCCGCGATGGGCGTCATGAGCGCCGTCGTCGGCCTGTCCATGGCGGCCGTCCCCGAGCGGTTCGCCCTCCAGCACCGCTGGCGCGTCGCCACCGCCGCCGCGGCGCTCCTGTCGCTGCCCCTGATCGTCACGCACAGCATGCCGCTCCTGTATGCCGCCGTGACCGTCTTCGGTGCCCTGTTCGCGCCGAACCTGATCACCGGCTTCGGACTCACCGAACGGGCCGTGCCGCGCGAACGGCTCGCCGAGGGCATGACGGTCGCCGCGAGCGCGTTCGTCGGCGGACAGGCCGTCACGCTCGCCGCGGCCGGGCGCCTGGCGCAGGCTCACGGCCCCGCTGCGGCGTTCGCGGTGGGCAGCGCCGCCGCCGCCCTCGCCTTCCTCGTCGCCCTGGGCGTACGGCCCCCACAGGCCCTTACGCCGGCCGCCGCAGCACCGTGAGACTGCGGGCCGCCAGCGTCAGCCGGTCGCCCGCCCGCACCTTCTGCCCGTCGTCGGCGGGCAGCCCGTCGTCGAGCGCGGTGTCCACGACCGCCTCCCACTGCCTGCCGTGATTGACCGGGACCACGAACTCCAGCTCCTCGGGCGACGCGTTGAACAGCAGCAGGAACGAGTCGTCGAGGATCCGCTCGCCGCGCGGGCCCGGCTCCGAGATCGCGTTCCCGTTCAGGAACACCGCCATCGAGCGGGCCTGCGCGACCCCCCAGTCCTTCTGGGTCATCTCCTCGCCCTCGGGTGTGAACCACGAGATGTCGGAGAGCTCGTCGTGCGTGCCCTCCACCGGGCGGCCGTGGAAGAAGCGGCGCCTGCGGAAGACCGGATGCTCCTTGCGCAGCCGCACCATCGCGCGCGTGAACTCCAGGAACGGCTCATCGGGGGCGTTCTCGTCTGGCCAGTGCACCCACGCCACTTCGTTGTCCTGGCAGTACGCGTTGTTGTTGCCGCCCTGCGTACGGGCGAACTCGTCGCCGTGGCTGAGCATCGGCACGCCCTGCGACAGCATCAACGTAGCGACGAAATTGCGCATCTGGCGCGCTCGCAGCTCAAGGACCTCCGGGTTGTCCGTGTCGCCTTCCTCGCCGCAGTTCCACGACCGGTTGTGGCTCTCGCCGTCCCGATTGCCCTCGCCGTTCGCGTCGTTGTGCTTGTCGTTGTACGAGACCAGGTCGTGCAGCGTGAATCCGTCGTGGCACGTCACGAAGTTGATGGAGGCCAGCGGGCGGCGGCCGTCGTCCTGGTAGAGGTCCGAGGAGCCCGTGAGGCGGCCCGCGAACTCGGCGAGCGTGCGCGGCTCCCCGCGCCACAGGTCCCGCACGGTGTCGCGGTACTTGCCGTTCCACTCCGTCCACAACGGCGGGAAATTGCCCACCTGATAGCCGCCCTCGCCGACGTCCCACGGCTCCGCGATCAGCTTCACGCGTGAGACCACCGGGTCCTGCTGCACCAGGTCGAAGAAGGACGAGAGGCGGTCCACCTCGTGGAACTGCCGCGCCAGTGTGGCCGCGAGGTCGAAGCGGAACCCGTCGACGTGCATCTCCTCGACCCAGTAGCGCAGCGAATCCATGATCATCTGGAGCACGTGCGGGGAGCGCATCAGCAGCGAGTTCCCGGTCCCCGTGGTGTCCATGTAGTACTGCGGATCGTCGGTGAGCCGGTAGTAGGACTGGTTGTCGAGGCCCTTGAAGGAGAGCGTCGGGCCCAGGTGGTTGCCCTCCGCCGTGTGGTTGTAGACGACGTCCAGGATGACCTCGATACCCGCCTGGTGCAGCGCGCGTACCGCCGACTTGAACTCCAGGACCTGCTCGCCCCGGTCGCCCCACGACGCGTACTTGTTGTGCGGAGCGAAGAAGCCGATCGTGTTGTAGCCCCAGTAGTTGTTCAGGCCCATCTCGACCAGACGGTGGTCGTTGACGAACTGGTGCACCGGCATCAGCTCAAGGGCGGTGACGCCCAGTTCGGTGAGGTGCTCGATGACCGCCGGATGCGCGAGCGCCGCATACGTGCCGCGCAGCTCCTCCGGCAGCGCCGGATGGAGCATCGTCAGACCCTTCACATGCGCCTCGTAGAGCACCGTCTCGTGGTACTCGGTGCGCGGCAGCCGGTCGTCGCCCCAGTCGAAGTACGGGTTGACCACGACCGACGCCATCGTGTGCGGCGCGGAGTCCTGGTCGTTGCGCTCGTCCGGTGCCCCGAACGGATACCCGTACACCGCCTCGCCCCAGTCGATGCTTCCGCTGACGGCCCGCGCGTACGGGTCGAGCAGCAGCTTCGCCGAGTTGCAGCGCAGGCCGTGCTCCGGCTCGTACGGGCCGTGCGCGCGGTAGCCGTAGCGCTGCCCCGGCATGACGCCGGGCAGGTACGCGTGCCGCACGAACGCGTCGGACTCCCGCAGCTCCACCGCGGTCTCCGACCCGTCGTCGTGCAACAGGCACAGCTCGATGCGGTGCGCGGCCTCGGAGAAGACCGCGAAGTTCGTTCCGGCGCCGTCGTACGAGGCACCCAGTGGATACGCCTGTCCAGGCCAGACCTGCATGGCTATGACTCTTCCACTTCCGGCCCGGCGGTCCGGGCGACATCGGCCAGAGTCTCCCCGAAAGTGGCGGAACCACCTAGGAGTTGGGCCCCTCTTACAGAAAGACCACGCAATACCTGTATGCCCTCCGGTGTGACCGCTGGGGGAGTAGGGGGAAGATGTGCGCGAGCTAGCAAGACGCCATCTCGGGAAGCTGGTGGCGGGGGTGGCCCTCGCGGCCGCCGGCGCCGCCGTAGCGATCGGCGCGAGCCTGCCCGGTGACGCGGGGAGCGCGGGTGACGCGGCCAGGGCCGGCGCGGCCCAGCGCGACGCCGTGGCGCCGGAGGGCACCGTCGAGGCCGCACCCGCCGAGGGGGACAAGGGCGTCGGACGCGACCCGCTGACCGACGCGGAGACCGAGCGGGCCGAGCAACTGGCCGTGTCCGGCACCGCGTTGCGGAGGGACGCCAGGGACGTGGAGGGCGATCGCGGCCCCCAGCACCTGTCGACCAACCTGACCGAGGTCGACCCGGGCCTGAGCGCCGCGGAGGCGGCCCAGCGCCGCGCCGACGTCGTCTACTACGACTACAAGAGCGACTCCGTCGTCACCAAGACCGTGAACCTCGACACCGGAAAGGTCGAGGACACCCGCACCGACCGGGGCGTGCAGCCGCCGCCCAACAAGGACGAACTCGCCGAGGCCGCGCAGCTGTTGATAGCCGACCCGCTCGGCGCCGGCCTCAAGAGCGACTACAAGGACGCCACCGGCAAGGCGCTCACCACACAGGACCAACTCCAGCTGAGCGGCATGGTGTTCCGCAAGGAGACCGTCGCGGACGTCCCCTCCGATCTGACGGAGTGCGGCAAGCACCGCTGCCTGCGCGTCGTCGCCAAGGTGAAGAACGGGCCGTGGATCGACACCCGCGCCCTCGTCGTCGACCTCAGCGACCGCACGGTCGGCCGCCTGACCTGACCCGGGGCGCCGCTCCGCCACCACCGTCTCCTGCCTTCTCCTGCGCAAAGGAGTCCTTCCGTATGCCCGACATGCCCCACCAGGCCGCCACACGCGCCCCGCACGTCACCAGAGCGGCGCGCGCCCGCAGGCCCGCCACGCTCCTCACCGGCCTCGCGGTCACCGCGCTGCTCGGCACGGCCCTCGCCGCACCCGCCTCCGCCGCGCCTCCTCAGGCACCCGGAGCCGCCGCGCCCGCCTGCTCGGCCGCGTACCAGATCGAGCAGACCCTCGACGGCGGTACGACCTGGCGGATGTGCTGGCACTACAACACCCTGTCCGGACTCGTCCTGGACGACGTCAGCTACCAGCCCAAGAGCGAAGCCGCGCCGATCTCCGTACTCACCAGTGCCCGCCTCGCGCAGGTTCATGTCCCCTACGACGACGGGGAGAACGAGTACGACGACATCACGGGCACCGACTTCGGCCTCGCCCTGCAGAAGCTGAGGCCGGCCGAATGCCCCGGCGGCACCATCAAGACCGTCAAGGTCCCCGACATGGGCGACGTCCAGGGCCTGTGCGCGACCACGCGTGCGCGCGGGCACGCGTACCGGCTCAACGACGACGAATCGACCGGAGGCAGCGGCAAGCTCTACAGCGCCCAGGGCAAGGACCTGCTCGTCTACACGGTCAACAAGGCGTCCTGGTACGAGTACATCACCGAGTGGCGCTTCTCCTCCGACGGCACCATCACGTCGAACGTGGGAGCCACTGGGAGCCTCTCCCCGTACGACTACAAGGGCACCGACGGCAAGGGCTGGCCCATCGGCAAGGGTGCCACCGCCTACGCCGAGAGCCACAGCCACAACGTCTTCTGGCGGCTCAACTTCGGCCTGGACGGCTCCACCAAGAGCAAGGTCGAGCAGTACGACTCCACGGTGACCCCGCCGGCCGGCAGCGGATCGCCGAAGACGAAGACCACCCGTACCCCCGTCACCAAGGAACTCGCCGGTGACGTCAAGGACATGCGGTGGTGGCGCGTGGTCTCCACGGCGGGCAAGAACACGGACGGGCACCCCCGCTCCTACGAGTTCGTGCCCGGCCGCTCCAGCAAGTTCCCCGGACGCTCGTTCACCAAGCACGACGTGTACTTCACCGAGTACAAGAAGTGCGAGCAGTACGCGAGCGACAACCCGGCGGCCAACTGCGGCGGTACGAGTGTGGACAAGTGGGTGTCGGGACAGACCCTGAAGCACCCGATCACCTGGGTCAACATCGGGTTCCACCACATCGCCCGGGACGAGGACCAACAGCCGATGCCGGTGCACTGGCAGGGCTTCTCGCTCGCCCCCAGGGACGTGACCGCTATGAATCCGCTCACTCCCGCGGACCTGGCGGGTCAGAACGGCGTTCCCGGAAACGGTAGTTGAGAAACTCTCCTCTCCATCCGGCTGCACCGCCGACCGCTCCCGGAGTACCCTTCCTTGATCGTTGCTGGGGGAGTGCTCGAAAACAGCTCGGGGGAGCGGAAGGCGGTGCGGAGCGGGTGAGCTCGGGAGGGCTGGAGCTGCCCCCTGGTGACGACGGTCACGAGGGCCAGGACAGCCAGGAGACAGCCTCCACGGACATCCCGCCCGGAGCGGTGTCGCTGGCTCGGCCCATGGACATCGGGTCGCAGATCGGACCCGAACTGGACTGGGGCACCGACGCATGGCGCGAGGTCCGTACGCGCGCCCAACGAGCCGGCCGCGCCTATATCTGGCTGAACCTGGTCGAGCAGCGGCTGCGCGCCGTCGTCGGGGCCGTACTGCGCCCCATCTACGAACCGGTGAACGGGGACGACTGGGTCGTCGCCGCCGCGGGCCCCGCCGGGCAGGAGTGGGTGCAGCGGGCCGTCGCCGTGCGCGAGGTCAGCCGCCGCAAGGGCTACCTGCTCGACCCCGCCGACGACAACGTCCTGTCGTTCCTGACCCTCCCGCAGCTGCGCGAGCTGATGGTCCAGCACTGGCCGTGCTTCGAGCCGTACTTCGACGACCGGCGCGACGTCGAACTCGCCCTCGACGAGCTGGAGGTCACCCGCAACGTGGTCTCCCGCAACCGCGCGCTGTCCGAGACGGTCCTCGCACAGGCCGAGCGCGCCTCCTCCCGGCTGCTCGACATACTGAGCGCCGGTTCGGACGTCCCGTCGTCGCGCAGGCTGCCCGTCGACGCCGTCGAGGACATGGTGGGCGACCGGTACGCGGACGTCGTCGGCGTCCACTCGGACCGCGTACGGCTGCTGCGGCAGCTGCCCGCCGAGGACCTCTTCGGCGGCGCGCGGCGCCTGGACGCGATCGGGATCGGCCTGAACCTCCTCGTCCAGAACTTCTCGGGGCGGCGCCTGATGCGCCTGGCCGAGTCGGGCTGCCGGACCCGGCTGCTCTTCCTGAACCCCGCCTCCAGCGCGGTCAAACGGCGCGAAAGGGAACTCGGGCTCAAACGGGGCGAGTTGGGGCGCGCCGTCGAGATGAACATCCTGCACATGCGGCGCGTGCGCGCCCGGCTTCGCGACCCGGCCGCCTTCGAGATCCAGGTCTTCGACGAGACGCCCCGCTTCACCGCGTACCTCGTGGACGGCGACGGCTCGGACGGCATCGCCGTCGTCCAGTCGTACCTGCGCCGCACCCGCGGGATGGAGGCACCCGTCCTGGTGCTGCGCGGCGGTGGCCGGGTGGTGAAGGCGGGCACCTCCGCGGACTCGGGGGAGAACGGCCTTTTCGTGACATACCGCGACGAGTTCGAACAGGCGTGGGCCGACGGGCGACCGGTGTCGTAGCGGCGCCCGTCGCATGCGGTGCCAGGTGCCGGACCGATTGTCAGTGGCGCGTGCGAGGGTGGTGGTCACTGGGGGAACGCACCACGAAGAAGGGGGCTGCCATGGGCTGGCACCGGGAGCTGATGATCGGCTTCGACCTGGAGACGACCGGGACCGATCCGCGCGAGGCGCGCATCGTCACGGGCGCCGTCATCGAGGTCAGGGACGGCGCCGTCCTCGGGCACCGGCAGTGGCTCGCCGACCCGGGCGTGCCGATCCCCGACGAGGCGGTCGCGGTCCACGGCATCAGCAATGAGCGGGCGGCGGCGGACGGCGAGCCGGCCGACCGCGTGGCCGACGCCATCGCCGAGGTCCTGGTCGGGTACTGGCGCACGGGCGTCCCGGTGGTCGCGTACAACGCGGCGTTCGACCTGACCCTGCTCTCCGCCGAACTGGCCAGACACGGCCTGCCGTCACTGCGCGAGCGGCTCGGTGACCGGGACCCCGCGCCCGTCATCGACCCGTACACGATCGACCGCAGCGTCGACCGCTACCGCCGCGGCAAGCGCAACCTGGAGGCGGTGTGCACCGAGTACGGGGTCACGCTCGCCGCCGCCCATGACGCGTCGGCGGACGCGCTGGCCGCGGCGCAGCTCGCCCTCGCGATAGGCGAGCGCCATGCGAAGGTCGCGGCGCTGGGGGTGGCCGAGCTGCACCGGCGGCAGGTGGAGTGGTACGCGGAGTGGGCGGCCGACTTCCAGAACTTCCTGCGCAAGAAGGGGGATGCGGGGGCCGTGGTGGATCCGGTGTGGCCCGTGCGGGTGCTGGATGTGGCCCAGATCTAGCCCGTCCGGCGCTTGAGGACCGGGGGTCCGGGGACAAAGCCGACGTGCCCGCGGCGGGACCGTGCCCGCGGCGGGAAAGCCGAAGGAACCCCCGACCCCCCTGTCCCGACGGGCTCAGAACGGGTACCAGCGCACCTCGGCGTCGCCGTCCCGCAAAGACGCCACCCTGCGCCGGAACTCCACGAGCGCCTTCGGATTGCTGGGCGCATGCTGCGCGACCCACGCGCAGGACGCCGTCTCCCGGGCCCCGCGCAGCACCGCACACCCGTCCCACTCCCGCACGTCCCACCCGTACGCGGCCACGAACCCGTCATAGGCCGCCGCGGGCAGCCCGTACCGGTCCCGCGACAGCGCCATGACGACCAGATCGTGCTCGCGCAGATCCGCCGAGAACGTCTCCAGGTCGACCAGGACCGGTCCATCGGGCCCGATGTGCACATTGCGCGGCAGGGCGTCACCGTGGATCGGCCCGGCGGGCAGGTGGGGGGTCAGCGCGGCCGCGGCCGCGGCGAAACCGTCGCGCCGCTCGCGCAGGTAGTCCGCGTCGGCCGGGTCGATCGCGTCGCCCGCGAGCCGCAGCCACCGCTCGACGCCGCCGAGCAACTCCCGCCGGGGCAGGGTGAATCCGGTCGGTTCGGGCAGCGCGTGCACGCGCTTGAGGAGTTCGGCGAGGTCGCGCGGCTCGGCGGGGCGCACGGCCGCCGGGATCCGGTGCCACACGGTGACCGGGTGCCCGTCGACGAGCAGCGGTTCCGCCTTGGCGGCGCGCACGGCGGGGACGTCGTGGTCCGCGAGATAGGCGGCGATGGCCAGTTCGCGGCGGGCCCGGTCGAGGAGCTCGGGGCCGGCCTGCTCGATGCTGCGGCCCACCTTGACGACGAGGTCGCCGGCGGCGAACACCGCGTTCTCGCCGAGGGCTATCAGTTCCGCGGCGGCCGCGGGGCCCTCCGCGACACCGGCCTGCGCCAGCACGTCCCGTGCCCGTGCCTCGTCCATCCTCTTGCCTCCCACGTCGCACCTGGTACGGGGCCAGTCTCGCACCCGGCGGCGGAAGGCCCGCACCGTAATGAGGTTGCACGAGACGGTTCGTCTCGTCTACGGTGACGTCATGACGAACCCGGAACACACCAAGCCCGCCCATATCGCCATGTTCTCCATCGCGGCCCACGGGCACGTGAACCCGAGTCTGGAAGTGATCCGGGAGCTCGTCGCCCGTGGGCACCGCGTCACGTACGCGATCCCGCACCTGTTCGAGGAGAAGATCGCCGAGACCGGTGCCGAGCCGGTCCTCTACCGCACCACCCTGCCCGGCCCCGACGACGACCCGGAGGCCTGGGGCACCACGCTCCTCGACAACGTCGAGCCGTTCCTGGACGACGCGATCCAGGCGCTGCCCCAGCTCATCGAGGCGTACGAGGGCGACGGCGAGGGCGGCGGTGTCGGTGTGCCCGACCTCGTCCTCCACGACATCACCTCGTACCCGGCGGGCGTCCTCGCCCACCGCTGGGGCGTGCCCGCCATCACGCTCTCGCCGAACCTCGTCGCCTGGGAGGGGTACGAGGAGGAGGTCGCCAAGCCGATGTGGGCCGAGCCCCGGCGGACGCCGCGCGGCACGGCGTACTTCGAGAAGTTCGACGCGTGGCTGAAGGAGTACGGCGTCCCGAAGACGGCCGACGAGTTCTGGGGCCGCTACGACCGCACCCTCGTCCTCATCCCGAAGGCCCTCCAGCCGCAGGCCGACCGGGTCGACGAGGAGAAGAACACCTTCGTCGGCGCCTGCCAGGGCGACCGCGCCGCGCAGGGCGACTGGCAGCGTCCCGCGGACGCCGAGCGCGTGCTGCTCGTCTCGCTCGGCTCCTCCTTCACCAAGCAGCCGGACTTCTACCGGGAGTGCGTGAAGGCCTTCGGTGATCTGCCGGGCTGGCACGTCGTGCTCCAGGTCGGCAAGCACGTCACCGCCGCCGACCTCGGGGAGGTCCCGGCGAACGTCGAGGTGCGTTCGTGGGTGCCGCAGCTCGCGGTCCTGAAGCAGGCCGACGCGTTCATCACGCACGCCGGCGCGGGCGGCAGTCAGGAAGGACTCGCCACCGCCACGCCGATGGTCGCCGTCCCGCAGGCCGTCGACCAGTTCGGCAACGCGGACATGCTCCAGAGCCTCGGCGTCGCACGCCACGTCCCGATGGAGGAGGCGAGCGCCGCCACCCTGCGCGAGGCGGTCCTCGCGCTCGTCGACGACCCGGAGGTGGCGTCCCGGCTCGCCGCCATCCGGCGGGAGATGGCGACCGAGGGCGGCACGCAGCGGGCCGCCGACCTGATCGAGGCCGAACTGCCGCGCGGCTAGGCCGGGTTACGGCAGGGGATGCGCTGTCACGCGCACGACGTCGTGGCGATGCGCGGACGCCAGGGAGATGTGCCGCAGTGCCGGTCGGTTCCTCCGGGAACCCGACAGGCACTGCGGCACCGCCCCTTACCGGTCACGGTTCATGGGGAAACCCGCACCGGCCCGTCCTTCGGAGCCGCCTCGGGCACCTCCGTGCCGGCCTCGTCGTGCGTGAAGTCCGGCATCCGCTCCAGCCACTTCGGCAGATACCAGTTGCGCTCGCCGAGCAGCGCCATCACGGCCGGGAGCAGCACACCGCGGATGACCGTCGCGTCGATCAGGATGGCCGCCGCCAGGCCCACGCCCATCTGCTTGAAGGACTGCATGGACAGCGTCCCGAAGATGGCGAACACGGCGACCATGATGACGGCCGCGCTCGTGACCACCCCGGCCGTCGTGACGACCCCGTGCCGGATGGCGTCCGTGTTCGTACGTCCCTGAAGACGCGCCTCCTTGATCCGTGACACCACGAACACGTGGTAGTCCATCGACAGGCCGAAGAGGATCACGAAGAGGAACAGCGGCAGCCACGAGATGATCGCTCCGACGCCCTCCGCGCCGACCAGCGAGGCGCCCCAGCCGTTCTGGAAGACGGCGACGAGAATCCCGTAAGCCGCTCCCACGGACAGCAGGTTGAGCGCGATGGACGTGATCGCCACCGTCAGCGAGCGGAACGACAGGAGCATCAGCAGGAAGGCGAAGACGACGACGAACACGAAGACCGGGGCGACCGAGCCGACGATCTGGTCGTTGAAGTCCTTCGACCCCGCCACCTGCCCGGTGACCGGCGCCTCCACCCCGTCGACCGTGCCGAGCGTGTCGGGCCGCACCTGGTCGCGCAGCAGCGCCAGGCTCTTCTCCGCCCTGTCCTGATCGGACCCGCCGACCAGGGGTACGTCGATGAACGCGACGTCCTGCCCCGCGTGCACCGTCACCTCGACCGGCCCGCGCGAGGCGCCCGAACTCACCGCCTGGGCACGGAAGTCGGCGATCGCCGAGCGCACGGCGGGCGCGTTGATGTCGTCCGCCTTCACGACGACCTCGGCCGGGTCGGACCCGCCGGGGAACGCCTCGTTGACCCGGTCGTACGTCGCCACGATCGGCAGCGAGTCGCCGAACTCCTGGTCCAGGGTGAGGTTCTGGGTCTTCATGCCGAGCGCGGGCGCGGCGATCGCGACGAGCGCGCCCACCGCGACGGCGACGCAGACGGCGGGCCGCGCCAGCACGACCGTCAGGACGCGCTGCCAAAGCCGGCTGCCTTCAAGGGAGTTGCGCTGGGCACGACTCTTGTTCCTGCGCCCCACGAAGGGGATGCGGCCCTTCTCCACGCGCTCGCCGAGCAGGGAGAGCAGCGCCGGCAGCACGGTCACCGAGCCCACCATCGCGACCGCCACCACGATCAGCGAGGCGAGGCCCATCGCCTGGAACTCGGCGAGTCCGGTGAACATCATGCCCGCCATCGCCACGCACACCGTGACACCGGAGACGATGATCGCCCGGCCGCTGGTGGCGGCGGCCACGCGCAGCGCGGTCTGCGGGTCGTGGCCCTTCATCCGCTCCTCGCGCTCGCGCCGCAGATAGAACAGGCAGTAGTCGACGCCGACGGCCAACCCCACGAGGAGCATCACCGAGTTGGCGGTCTCGCTCATCGGCTGGAGATGGCTGACGACGCCCATCAGGCCCATCGTCGCCATGATCGCCGTGATCGCGAGGGCCACCGGGAGCAGCGCCGCGACGAGCGCGCCGAACGCGATCAGCAGGATGCCGAGCGCCACCGGCACGGCCGAGTACTCGGCGCGCTGGAAGTCGTCGCCGAACGCGTCGGCGAACGTCTTGTTCATGCTGGCGCCGCCGATCTCCTCGATCCGCAGCGCGTCGTGGTCGTCGGCCACGCCCTTGACCGCGTCGAGCACCGGCTGCACCCGGTCGGCCGCCGTGTCGGGGTCGCCGCGCATGTCGAACTGGACGAGCGCGGTGCGGCCGTCCTTCGAGACGGTGCCCGACGCGGACGCGTACGGCGAGCGGACGTCGGTCACCGCGCCCGTGCCCTCGACGGCCTTGATGACGTCCTCGACGGCGCGCTTGAACTCCGGTGCCGTGGCGGACAGTTGGCGGTCCTTGCCCTGGACGAGAACGGTCTCGCCCACCGGCTCGTCGATGTCCGCGGTCTCGACGATGCGCGCGGCCTGCCCGGTCTCGCCGCTGAGCCCGTCGCCGTCCGAGACGTCGACGCGCCCGACGGCCGAGCCGAGGCCCATCGCCACGACGACGAAGAGCACCCAGATCCCCACCGCCGCCCATCGATGCCGCACGCTCCAGCCGCCCGCCCGGGCGGCGAAGCCCTTCACCCCGTTCCTCGCCATGAGGTCACCTCCGGATTCGAAGGTATGGGCGGGATAAGCGCGGGTCGTCGTGCTGGCCGGTGAGCCGTGACGGGCCGGAGTCGGCGTCCAGGAGGACCCACGCCCCTTACACGTATCGGGGGTTGAGCCGCGGGGGAGTGACCTGCGAAGGGCTGATGAAGAGCCCCATGTAGGGCTGGTCTGTCCTTTTTGTTATTACGAAACCTTGTTGAGTAAGTCACAGGTGTATGTAGGTCTTGATCTGGTCGCGTCAATCGGACAGGGTTTCGTCTCAACCCCCGGACATCTTCCGGAGATTGGCCGGGGCAACAGCAAATCCCCCCACACAACCCCCCACATCACCACGAGGAGATCCCTCTTCATGGCAACTCACCAGCGCGCCCGTTTCGGCGCCGTCAAGCTCACCGCGGCGATAGCCACCGCTGCCACCGCGGTCGGCGTCACCGTCCTCGCGGGCCCCTTCGCCAACGCGGCACCCGCCGAGGGCACCGTCTACGGCCAGGGCGTCAAGGGCGCCGTGGCCGGCAGCTACATCGTGCTCCTCGACGGCAAGGCGGACTCCGCCGCCACCAAGAAGGGCCTGGCCAAGGAGTACGGCGGCACCTTCAAGCGGAACTACGACTCGGCCGTCAACGGCTTCTCGGTCAGCGGCCTCTCGCAGACCGAGGCCAAGCGGCTCGCCGCCGCCGGCGGTGTCGACAAGGTCGTCCAGAACAAGAAGTTCCACATCGACGCCACCCAGGACAACCCGCCGTCGTGGGGCCTGGACCGCATCGACCAGGCGGAGACCGCGGGCGACAGCAAGTACACCTACCCGGACAGCGCGGGCGAGGGCGCGACGGCGTACGTCATCGACACCGGCGTCCGCATCAGCCACAAGGACTTCGGCGGTCGCGCCTCCTACGGCTTCGACGCCGTCGACAACGACGACAGCGCCGACGACGGCAACGGCCACGGCACGCACGTCGCCGGGACCATCGCCGGTGAGGCGCACGGCGTCGCCAAGAAGGCGAAGATCGTGGCCGTCCGCGTCCTCGACAACGAGGGCTCCGGCACCACCGAGCAGGTCGTCGCCGGCATCGACTGGGTCACCGAGCACCACCAGGGCCCCTCCGTCGCCAACATGTCGCTCGGCGGCGGCGTGGACGAGGCGCTCGACGCGGCCGTGCAGAAGTCGATCGCGTCCGGCGTCACCTACGCGGTGGCCGCCGGCAACGAGTCGTCCGACGCCGCGCAGTCCAGCCCCGCCCGCGTCCCCGAGGCCATCACGGTCGCCTCCTCCACCAAGGACGACGAGCAGTCCGACTTCTCCAACTACGGCTCCGTCGTGGACATCTACGCCCCCGGCTCGGACATCACGTCCGACTGGAACACGGGCGACGACGCCACCAACACCATCTCCGGTACGTCGATGGCGACCCCCCACGTCGTCGGTGCCGCCGCGGTCTACCTCGCAGGGCACCCGGACGCGGCCCCGGCCGACGTCGCGAAGGCCCTCACCGACGGGGCCACCCCGGACGCCATCAAGAACGCGTCCGACGGCACCGCGAACAAGCTCCTGAAGATCGTCGAGTAACGGCTCGCGATACGTGACCGGCGGCCGTCGTGCCCACCCCCACGGGGTGCGGCGGCCGCCTTATCGTGTGCCCATGACTCAGCGGACGACCACTCACTACGCGGCGCTTCTGCGCGGCATCAACGTCGGCGGCGCCAAGAAGGTGCCCATGGCCCAACTGCGGCCCCTTGTCGAGCGGTTGGGGTGCGACGACGTCCGCACGTATCTCCAGAGCGGCAACGTCACCTTCGGCGCGGACAGCGGCGACGAGGAGTCGTGGGCGGCGATTCTGACCCGCGCCATCGCCGACGAGTTCGGCTTCACGGTCGACGTCCTCGTACGGGACCACGCGTATCTCGAGGCGATCGTCGACGCGTGCCCGTTCCCGGCCGCGGAGCTTGAGGGCAAGCAGCTCCACGTCACGTACCTCTCTGAGCAGCCGGGACCCGAGCGCTACGCCGCCGTCGACGCGTCCGCGTACGCGCCGGAGGACTTCCGGCTCGGCGACCGCGCCCTCTATCTCTACGTCCCCGACGGCCTCGGCCGCTCCAAGCTGGCCGAGCAGCTGGCGCGGCCCGGCCTGAACAAGGGGCTGATCGCGACCAGCCGCAACTGGAACACCGTCACCAAGCTGGTGGAGCTCACGAGCGGGACGTGAGCGCGTCGAGCCGCGCCATGTCCTGCGCCGTGAGCTGGACGTCCGCCGCCGCCACGTTCTCCTCCAGGTGCGCGAGCGACCCCGTGCCCGGCGTCGGGCACAGCACGGGGGAGTGGTGCAGGAGCCACGCGAGCGCGATCTGCGACGGCGTCGCCTCGTGCGCCCGTGCGATACCGGTCAGCTCCTCGTGGTCGGTGAGGGCGCCGTTGCCCAGCGGGAACCAGGGCAGGAACGCGATGCCCTGCGCCTCGCACAGCTTGAGCAGCGGCTCCGAGACGCGGTCGAGGACGTTGTAGCGGTTCTGCACCGACGCGATCGGCACGATGCCCAGGTCGAGCGCGGCCCGCAACTGCTCGGCCGTGACGGAGTCCAGGCCCACGTGCCGGATCTTGCCGGCGTCCCTCAACTCCGCGAGGACACCCAGCTGTTCGGGCATGGGGACGTCCGGGTCGAAGCGGTGCAGCTGGTACAGGTCGATCCGGTCGAGGCGCAGCCGGCGCAGGCTCGCGTCGCACATCGCGCGCAGCTGCTCGGGCCGGCCCGCGATGTGCCAGGACTGCGACGACGTCCGTACGACACCGCCCTTCGTCGCCACCACCAGGCCCTCGGCGTACGGGTGGAGGGCGGCCGCGACGCGCTCCTCGGCGATGCCGGGCCCGTAGTTGTCGGCGGTGTCGACGAGCGTCACCCCGAGCTCGACGGCCCGCCGCAGCACGCCGACCGCGTTCGCGTCGGACCCGCGCGGGCCCCAGGCGCCGGGCCCCGTCAGATGGACGGTGCCGTAGCCGAGGCGGCGCACGGGGAGGTCGGAGCCGAGGGCGAAGTGCGTGGGCGGTCGGTGCGTCGTCATGCCGCGACGGTAGCCGACGGCCTCGGCGGAGCCTCAGGGCGCCCGCGCGGCCCCGGACCGGGAGAGTTTGCCGGATCGCAACAGCCGCGTCGATGGCCGCTGCACCTTTCCGTGAAAGGGTCGCTGTATGCGTTACGTCATCATCGGAGCGGGAGCGGTCGGCGGCGCCCTCGGGGGGCGGCTCGCGCAGGCCGGGCAGGACGTCGTGCTGGTCGCGCGCGGCGCGCAGTACGAGGCGCTGCGCGAGCGCGGGCTCGTCCTGCAGACACCGGACGGGCCGCACACCCACCGCCTCCCCGTCGTCGACGGGCCCGAGGCGCTCGGCACCCTGCGCGCCGACGACGTCCTCGTGCTCTGCGTGAAGACCCAGGACAGCGCCGCCGCGCTCGCCGCGTGGGGCCCGCGGCCCGTCGAGGGCGGCGGCACCGCGGCCGGGCGGCTGCCCCTGGTGTGCGCGCAGAACGGGGTGGAGAGCGAACGGCTCGCCCTGCGCACGTTCCAGCGGGTGTACGCGATGTGCGTCTGGCTGCCCGCCGCGTTCGTCGAGCCCGGCGTCGTGCGCGCCGACGGCACGCCGCTCACCGGCATCCTGCACCTCGGCCGCTACCCGTCCGGCAGCGACGAGACCGCCCGCGCCGTCGCCGCCGACCTGGAGAAGGCCCCCTTCGAGGCGCCCGTCGTCGACGACGTCATGCGCTGGAAGTACGCCAAGCTCCTCGCCAACCTCGCCAACTCCATCGAGGCGATCTCCGGCGTCCTGACCAGCGCCGAGGGCATCGCCCTCTTCCGCAGGGCCCGCGCGGAGGGCGAGGCCGTCCTCGCCGCCGCCGGTATCGCGTACACCCCGCAGGACGAGGAGAAGCAGGCCCGCGCCGACAAGATCCGGTTCGAGCCGTTCGACGGATCGCCGCGCGGCGGCGGCTCCTCGTGGCAGTCGCTCCAGCGCGGCGCGGGCAGCATCGAGGCGGACTTCCTGAACGGCGAGATCGCCCTGCTCGGCCGGCTGCACGGCGTGCCCACGCCCATCAACGACGTACTCCAGGAACAGGCCGACGAAGCGGCACGGCAAGGTCGTGCGGCCGGGGAGACGCCGGTGGCCGACCTGGTGGCCATGGTGGACGCGCGCGTCACGGGCTGACCCGGGGCGCGGTCCTGTCGCGTTTGTTCAAGAAGGACCGGGGCTCGTCCTCGTACCGTCGTGGACATGGAACCGAGCATGCAGAACGTGCAGCCCTACCTGGCCGAATGCGCCGCCGAAGCCGCCCGCGTCGCCTCCGGCGTCAAGCCCGACCAGCTCGACGAGCCGTCCCGCTGCGGCGACTGGGACGTGCGCGCCCTCGTCAACCACTGGGTGCTCTACGGCGCCCACGGCCTCGAACACCGCGCCCAGCGACGGCAGTTGCCCGACGAGCTCACCGCTCGCGACTTCACCGCCGACGCGGACTGGGCCGCCGGATTCGCGGCCCAGCTGGACAAGGCCGTCGCCGCGTGGGCCGAGCCACAGGCGTGGGAGGGCGAGGTGGACCTCGGGTACGCGAAGCAGCCCGCCCCCGAGGTCGCTACGCTGCTCCTGCTCGAACTCGCCCTGCACGGCTGGGACGTGGCCGCGTCCACCGGCCAGGAGTTCCGGGTCTCGGACGGCGCGGCCCGGCTGCTGCTCGACGTGGTCGGCGCGAACGCCGCGCTCTACCGGCAGTACGAAGGGTTCGCCGAGCCCGCCGCACTCCCCGCCGGAGCGGGCGTGTTCGCGCAGGCCCTCGCGCTGAGCGGGCGCACGCCCGGGCGGTCATGAGTGGCCCAGGCGAGCCGGGGTGAAATGGACCACGGCGTAGGGCCAGTGCCCGGCTAGGTTCGAGACATGACCTCACAGAGCACCCGCACCCGCGTCGACTTCTACTTCGACCCCGCCTGCCCCTTCGCCTGGATCACCTCCCGCTGGATCCTGGAGGTCGAGCGCGAACGCCCGCTCGACCTCCGCTTCCGGCCGATGAGCCTGTACCTGCACAACATCGGCAACGAACTCCCCGACTGGTACCGCGAATTGGTCGACAAGTCGATCGGCCCGGTACGGGTCGCCGTGGCCGCCGCGCGGGACCACGGCGAGGAGGTGCTGCGTGATCTCTACACCGCGTTCGGCACCCGTATCCACCAGGACAAGAACGACGACTTCGACGCCGTGATCGCCGAGGCGCTCGCCGAGCTGGGGCTGCCCGCCGCCCTCGCCGCCGCCGCGCACGACCCGGCGTACGACGACGCGGTGCGCCGCAGCCACGACGCCGGGAAGGAGCCCGACTCGGACGGCTACGTCGGCACGCCCACGATCCACGTCGACGGCACGGTCTGGTTCGGGCCCGTCCTGCGGGCGATCCCGCGCGGCGAGAAAGCCGCCCAACTCTTCGACAGTTTCCGGGTGTTGGCCTCCGAGCCCGACTTCTTCGAGCTCAAGCGGACCCGCACGGGAGGCCTCGACGTCGGCTGACCGGGCCGGCCGTCACTCGCCGCGCCACTCCCCGTCGCGCCGGGCCCACCGCACGGCGGGGCCGACACCGAGACCGGACACCACGAAGAGCACGCCGAGCACGACCCAGCCGGCCGTGCCGTGCTCGATCGCGGTGACCGTCACCAGGGCCGGGCCCGCCATCGTGGCCGCCGCCTGGCCGGAGCTGAAGACGCCCTGGTAGACGCCGTGCGCGCGGGAGTCGGCGAGCGCGTAGCCCAGTGTCCAGCCGCCCGCCGCCGACGTCACCTCGGCGAGGACCTGCACCACCGCGCCGGCCGCGAGGACGAGCACCGCCCACACCGGCGAGAGGCCCGCCGTCAGCGCGAACACCGCGCACGACGCGGCCAGCAGCAGCCCCGACCTGCGCATCGCCCGCACCGCGCCCGGCACGTCCTCGACACCGCGCGTCGCCGGCACCTGAAGCAGCGCCACCAGGGCGCAGTTGAGGACCGCGACGAGCGCCGCCGACCAGCGCGGTGCGTCCGTGTTCTGCACGATCCACAACGGCAGGCCGACCTCCAACAGGCTGTACTGAAGGGCCAGTACGGCGTTGAGGACGGTCACCGACAGATACGGCAGATCGCGCACGGCCCGCCAGCGGCTCGCGGCCGGCGCGTCCCCCTGCGCCACGCGCTCGGGCGTCACCGGAAGACGTACGACCATCAGGGCGCCGATGACGAACGTGCACGCGTTGACGAGGATCAGCGTGAGGTAGGCGGCCCGGCTGTCCCACTGCAACGCCACCGCGCCGAACAGGCCGCCGACGCCCATCCCGACGTTCGTCACCATCCGCAGATGTGCCCGCCCCTCCACCCGGTGCGCGGGCGGCAGGACATCCGCGTACAGGGCGCCGCGCACGCCGGTCGACGACTGGTTGAGCGCGGCGTAGCAGATCGCCGTCCCGAGGAAGCCCGCGTACGAGTCGACGAGCGCGTACGCGGCCATGCTCAGGCCGACACCCGACCACAGCGCGCACAGCACCCGGCGGCTGCCCCACCGGTCCGACGCACGCCCTGCGGGCACCCCCGCCGCGAGCCCGAACACGCCCGCCACGGTGAGCCCCACACCCACCGACGTGGCGCTGAGCCCGACGATCCGCGTGAAGTACAGCACGCTGATGGGGAAGAACAGACCGCGCCCGAGGGCGTTCAGAAGCGTGATGAGCGACAGCCGGCGCAGGACGTCGTCCGTCGGGAGCAGACCCGCGAAACGGGTGGGGGCGGGCGCGGGCGCCGCCGGGGCGACGGCGGGTGATGTGGTCATGGCCATAGCGAAACCCGGTTCCGGCGGGCGCGGCATTCCTTTAGCGTGCGACTAAAGAGTCAGGAGGTCGCTGGACATGATCGAGTTCCGGTTCGCCGGCAGTGACCTGGCCCGTACGTCCTTCGCGTACTCGCCCCTCCAGGAGGCCGTGTACTCGCTGCGCGCCTGGCGCGAGCCCGCGCGCTACCCGTACCAGCGACCCTGGCTGCGCCGCCTCGGCCCCGCCTTCCGCCGCCAGGACACCGAACTGCTCGGCGCGCTGATCGCCCCGCACCTGTGGATCCCGGACTTCCTCACACCGCGCCCGGACCGCCCGCGCTCCACGTTCGCCCAGCAGCTGGCGCGGATCCGCGAGGTCCCGCCGCACCTCCTGGAACCGGACTTCACGGCCGCGTACGCCACGACGCCCGACCGGCTGCCGAAGATCGTGCGCGACGGGCTCGCCGACCCCGCCGCCTTCCGCGACCGCATCGCCGACGCCCTGGACGCCTACTGGTACGAATGCCTCGCCGACGACTGGTGGCCGCGCGTCCAGTCGGTCCTGGAGGCCGACCTCACCCACCGCGGCAAGGTGCTCGCCGAGGACGGCGTGGGCGGCCTGTTCACCAGTCTCGACGGCCGCCTCACCTGGAGCGGGGAGGTACTGACCCTCGTCGCCTCGCACAACTACCGGGCCTGGCCCACGGCGGACATCCGTATCGCCGGCCGCGGTCTCGTCCTCGTACCGACGCTGTTCTGCCACGGCGCCCACACGATGATCGACGCCGAACTCCCGCCGCTGCTCAGTTACCCGGCCCGCGGCCGCGCCACGATCTCCGAGACCCCGCCCCCGGCCTCCGACGCGTCCCTGACCCGCCTGCTCGGCACCGCCCGCGCCCGCCTCCTGCGCCTGCTCGCCGAACCCGCCTCCACGACGGAACTCGCCCACCGCCTCGACGTCACCCCCGGCGCGGTCAGCCAGCATCTGTCGATCCTCTACGACGCCGGGTTGCTGACGCGGACACGCAGTGGGCGGAGCGTTCGGTACGTGCGCAGTGAGCTGGGGGAGCGTCTCGCGGGGTGAGTCAGGCGCCGAGCGCCGTCAACTGCCTTGCGAGAGCGTGCTCGTAGCGGTCCACGAGCACCCGCGCCACCTCCGGCGCGGCCCCCAGCACATCCGCCAGGACGTCCGCCTCCGCCGCGCCCTCCGCGATGCGGTCCGGGAGGCGGCCGGGGGCCAGGACGTACGGGGCGACCGCCACCCGTGCGCAGCCCAGGGCGCGCAGTTCCCGTACGGCGTCGGCCGTGCGGGGAAGAGATGCGGAGGCGAACGCAGGCCGCACGGCGCACCAACCGGTGTGCCGCCACTCCCGCGCGATTTCAGCGATCACTGCGATCGCCTCCGGGTCGGAGGAGCCCGCCGAGGCCAGGACGACCCCGGTCGTGGGCTTGTCGGCGGGGGTCAGCCCCGCCTCGTACAGGCGCCGTTCGAGGGCCGCGACCAGCAGCGGGTCGGGGCCGAGGACGTCCGCCTGACGGATCCGCAGCCCGCGCGGCGCCTGCCGCAGCACCGCCGGGATGTCCGCCTTCGCGTGGAAGGCTCGGGTGAGCAGGAGCGGGAGGGCGACCACGTCGCGTACGCCCTGCGCCGCCAGTGACTCCAACACCCCGTGCACGGAAGGGACGTTGAAGTCGAGGAACGCCGTCTCCACCCGGACCCCCGGCCGCTGCGCCCGCACCTCGCGCACGAGGGCGTGCACCGTCGCGGCGTGCCGCGGGTCGCGGCTGCCGTGGGCGATGACCAGGAGTACGGGGGAGTGGGGCATGGCAGCGCTCAGTTCTTGACGAGGAGGCCGCGGCCGCGCAGCACGCGGCGCTCCAACGGGCTGAAGATCAGCAGGTCGATGACGATGCCGACGATCAGGATCAGGAGGATCGCCAGGAACACCATCGGCATGGACGAGGCGTTGCGGCCGTTCTCCAGGAGCTGGCCGAGGCCCACGCCCAGGTCCGGCGACGACGCGATGATCTCCGCCGCCATCAGTGAACGCCACGAGAACGCCCAGCCCTGCTTCAGGCCCGCGAGGTAGCCGGGCAGCGCCGCGGGCAGCACGATGTGCCACAGGCCGCGCCAGCCCGTCGCACCGAGGGTGCGGCCCGCCCGCAGGAAGAGCGGGGGCACCTGGTCGACGCCGGAGACCAGGCCGTTCGCGATCGACGGGACCGCGCCGAGCAGGATCACCGCGTACATCATCGAGTTGTTCAGGCCCAGCCACAGGACCGCCGGGGGGACCCAGGCGACCGACGGCAGGGACTGGAGGCCGGAGAGGATCGGGCCGATCGCGGCGCGCACGAACTTCACGCGCGCCACGAGCAGGCCGAGCGGCGTGCCGATGGCCAGGGCGAACAGGAAGCCGAGAAGGCCGCGCGAGACGCTCGTCCAGATGTAGCCGAGCAGTTCGCCCTTGAGCCAGGACGTCCGGACCTCGTCCCAGACGGCGGACGGCGGCGGCAGCTTCGTCGGGTCGTCGACGATGTGGAAGGAGACCAGGCCCTGCCAGAGCAGCAGCACGACGATCACTGCCGTCAGCGGCGGGAAGATCTTCTCGCGGAACGTCCTGCTGAACGGCGTGCGCCCCGACTGCACGGTCTCCAGGGCGTCCAGGCCCGCTTCCAGACCCGCGAGGTCGTCCGCCTTGTCGGCCACCGCGGTGGCCGTCGGTTCAGTCCTTGCCATGGCGGCGGATCTCCCCACGCAGTTGTTCGGTGATCTCGACGGAGAGCTCGGCGACCTCGGGGTCCTCGATCCGGCGGGGCTGCTCGATGTCCACCGTCCACTCGTGGGCGATCCGCCCGGGGCGCGAGGACAACAGGACCACACGCTGGGCGAGCCGCACCGCCTCGCGCACGTTGTGCGTGACGAACAGGACGGAGACGTTCGTCTCGCGCCAGATGCGGGTGAGCTCGCCGTGCAGCACGTCGCGCGTGATCGCGTCGAGCGCCGCGAACGGCTCGTCCATCAGCAGCAGTTGGGCGTCCTGCGCGAGCGCGCGGGCCAGGGCCACGCGCTGGCGCATACCGCCCGAGAGTTCGTGGACGCGCTTGCCGTACGCGTCCTGGAGCCGGACCAGGTCGAGGAGTTCCTCGGCGCGGGCGCGGCGCTCGGTCTTGTGAACTCCCCGGAGTTTCAGGGCGAGTTCGATGTTCTTGCCCGCGGTGAGCCACGGGAACAGGGCGTGCTCCTGGAACATCAGGGCAGGGCGGCCCTGTGTCGCGATGGAACCGGCCGACGGGGCGTCGAGCCCCGCGACCAGGTTGAGCAGCGTCGACTTGCCGCAGCCGGAGGCCCCCAGGAGGGTGACGAACTCGCCGGGCGCGACATCGAGGCTGATGTCGTCCAGGACGAGCTGCGATCCGGCGGGCGTGGCGAAGGACTTCGACACGTGCTCGATACGGGCCGAGTTGCCGTCGGTCGCGACAGCGGTGTCCGCGGCCTTGGCGAGGGTCGTCGCCATGGTCGTCACCTCCTGGGAGTCGTGGATCCGGGCGGTTACTTGACGCCGAGGCCGGCGTCGGCGACCTCGGTGGCGCCTTCGGCCTTCAGCACCTTGTTCAGCGGCTTCAGGTCGTAGATCCCGTTCAGGTCGGGCTTCTCCAGGAGGCCCGCCTTGACCGCGTGCGAGGCCTCGGTGTCGAGGGTCGAGGCCAGCGGGTCGTCGGTGAACTCGATGGACTTCCAGGCCGGGTCGAGCACGTTCGCGGGCAGCGCCTTGCCCGAGTCCTTCTCCAGCTGCTTGTTGGCGGCGGCCTTCGCCGCGTCCGGGTTCGCGTCGATCCACTTGTTGGTCTTCACCGAGCCGCGCAGCACGGCCTCGACGACGTCCGGGTGGGCCTTCAGGAACTTCTGGGACACGATGATGTTCGTGATCACGAACTTCTTGTCGGGCCACAGGTCGGACTCGTCGAGGAGGACCTTGCCGCCCTCGGCGACCAGCTTGGACGCGGTCGGCTCCGGCACCCAGGCGCCGTCGATGGAGCCGGACTTGTAGGCGTCGGGGGTGATCTTGTTGTCCGTGCGGACCACGGACACGTCGCCCTTGCCGGAGTTCGCGTCGACCTTCCAGCCCTGCTCGGCGACCCAGTTCAGGAACGCGACGTCCTGCGTGTTGCCGAGCTGCGGGGTGGCGATCTTCTTGCCCTTGACGTCGTCCAGGGACTTGATCTTCTTCGGGTTGACGACGAGCTTCACGCCGCCCGAGGCCGAACCGCCGATGATGCGCAGCGACTTGCCCTGCGACTTGGTGAAGCCGTTGATGGCCGGGGAGGGGCCGATCCAGCCGATGTCGATGGACCCGGCGTTCAGCGCCTCGATCTCGGAGGGGCCGGCGTTGAAGACCTGGTAGGAGGCCTTCGTCCCCTTGAGCTCCTTCTGGAAGAAGCCCTTCTGGTTACCGACCAGGGCGGTGCCGTGGGTCAGGTTCCCGAAGTAGCCGATCTTCACGGTGCCGGCGGAGAGCGCCTTGCCCTTGGCGGCGACGTTCTCCTTGGCGCTGTCGTCGGCGTCCGAGCCGTATCCGCAGGCCGTCGCGGTGAGCGCGAGGAGCGGCAGTGCGGCGGCGACGACGAGGCCGCGGCGCGTGAAGAGCGAACTGATGGCAGGCACGGGAGGTGTTCCTCTCGTAGGCCCGGCGGAGCACGCGCGTCTAGGCCTTCAGGCGTCTAGGGCGTGGCCGGGCGGTCGGCATGTCTTCGTTTTCGACGAACGGTGCGGGGGGTGTGGGCGCGCAGGCAGTGCGCGTACGTCTTCACGCACATCGCGCGACCCCGCCCTGCCCGCTGCCGAGGGCGCCGCTGCCGACGCGGCCGCCCTCTTTCGCGAACGTGCTGTAGTAGTCGATGGGGTTCATGCTCAGAAGTCCCAACCCTCGTCGTCCACCAGGGACTTGGGGTCCTCGGCGGTCGCGAAGGACTCGCCCGCCATACCCGCCGCGAGCGTCGTCCCGTCCGCCGGGTCGATCAGCAGGAACGAGCCGGTGCGCCGCGAGTCCGCGTACGAGTCGAGCGCGAGCGGCTCGGCGGTGCGGACCTTCACGAGACCGATGTCGTTGGCGACGAGCTGCCCCGGGTCGGGGTGCTGGGAGAGGTCGTCGAGGGTGAGCCGCGACGGGATCTCCTTGACGATCGCCTTGACCGTGCGGGTCGTGTGCTTGAGCAGCACGCGCTGGCCGACGGTGAGCGGGGTGTCGGCGACATGGCACACGGTCGCCTCGACGTCCTGCGAGGTCGCGGGAGCGTCCCCGGTCGGCACGATGAGATCGCCGCGCGAGATGTCGATGTCGTCCTCCAGGAGGAGGGTGACCGACTGCGGCGTCCACGCCACGTCGACCGGCTGCCCGAGCAGGTCGATCCCGGCGATCTTCGACGTACGGCCGGAGGGCAGGACGGTCACGGACTCACCGACGCGGAAGGTGCCCGCGGCGATCTGGCCCGCGTAACCCCGGTAGTCCGGGTGCTCGGCGGTCTGCGGCCGGATCACGTACTGCACGGGAAGGCGCGCGTGGCAGCCCGTGAGGTCGTGGCTGACCGGGACCGTCTCCAGGTGCTCCAGGACGGTCGGGCCGCCGTACCAGTCCATGTTGGCGGACGGCTCCACCACGTTGTCACCGGCGAGCGCGGAGATGGGGATCGCGGTGATCTCCGGGACGCCCAAGTGCCCCGCGTACGCGGTGAATTCCTCCGCGATCGCGGCGAACACGGACTCCTTGTACTCGACCAGGTCCATCTTGTTCACGGCGAGCACGACGTGCGGCACGCGCAGGAGCGCGGCGACGGCGGCGTGCCGGCGGGTCTGCTCGATGACGCCGTTGCGGGCGTCGACGAGGACCACGGCGAGGTCGGCAGTGGAGGCGCCGGTCACCATGTTCCGGGTGTACTGCACGTGGCCCGGGGTGTCCGCCAGGATGAAGCGGCGGCGCGGGGTCGCGAAGTAGCGGTAGGCGACGTCGATCGTGATGCCCTGCTCGCGCTCGGCGCGCAGGCCGTCGGTGAGCAGCGCGAGGTCAGGCTCGGCGGCGCCGCGCGACCGCGACACGGCCTCGACGGCCTCCAGCTGGTCGGCGAGGACCGACTTGGAGTCGTGCAGGAGGCGGCCCACGAGGGTGGACTTGCCGTCGTCGACGGAACCGGCGGTGGCGAACCGCAGGAGGGTCGTGGCCGACAGGCCGGCCAGCTCTTCAGCAGCAGTGGTCGTGCTCATGGTTAGAAGTACCCCTCGCGCTTGCGGTCTTCCATCGCGGCCTCGGACATCTTGTCGTCGGCGCGGGTGGCGCCCCGCTCGGTGAGCCGGGACGCGGCGATCTCGGCGATGACCTTCTCGATCGTCGTCGCGTCGGAGTCGACGGCGCCGGTGCAGGACATGTCGCCCACCGTGCGGTAACGGATGAGACGGGTCTCGACCGTCTCGCCCTCCTTGGGGCCGCCCCACTCGCCGGCGGTCAGCCACATGCCGTTGCGGCTGAAGACCGGCCGCTCGTGCGCGTAGTAGATCTCGGGCAGGTCGATGTTCTCGCGGGCGATGTACTGCCACACGTCCAGCTCGGTCCAGTTGGACAGGGGGAAGACGCGGACGTGCTCGCCGGGCGCGTGGCGGCCGTTGTAGAGCTGCCACAGTTCGGGGCGCTGGCGGCGCGGGTCCCACTGCGAGAACTC
>NZ_JBFAVD010000027.1:0-116194 GCF_040679615.1 Streptomyces sp. NPDC052225
CACCGCGCCTACCTGGGCTTCATGTGGGCCCACCCCGGCAAACAACTCCTGTTCATGGGCCAGGAGTTCGCCCAGGGCGCCGAGTGGTCCGAGGCCCACGGCCCCGACTGGTGGCTGCTCGACCCCGGCTACGGCGCCGAAGCCGACCACCGGGGCGTACGCGACCTCACCCGCGACCTGAACACCGTCTACCGCGACACCCCCGCCCTGTGGGAGAGAGACTGCGACCCGGCAGGCTTCCGTTGGGTCGTCGCCGATGACGCCGACGACAATGTGCTCGCGTTCCTGCGCTACTCGGCCGACGGCAGCCCTCTGCTGGCCCTCTGCAACTTTTCGCCGGTGATACGGGAAGGCGTCCGGTTCGGTGTCCCGCGGACGGCCTCCGGCGTATGGCGGGAGGTCATCAACACGGATGCGCAGCGGTACGGCGGCAGCGGGGTCGGCAACGTCCCCTCGCTGCCCCAGACGCCGGTTGCCCGGCACGGTCTGCCCGTGTCGCTGGAGGTGTGCCTGCCGCCGCTGTCCACGCTGTGGCTGGCTCCGACGGACGCGGACGCGGAGCAGGACGCTCGCGGTCGCCCGGTCCGATGAGCGGCTCCACGAGCCTGTCCTCCGTGTCCGCGGCCGGCGCTGCGGGTGCCGGCCGGGCCCGTCAGATGGGTATGAGATGAACACGTCCATCGCAGCTCGGGGTGCAGGTCCGCACAGCAGCTCGGTGCCGGGCGCTCCATGCTGGGTCAACCTGTCCACACCCGACCTGGGAGCGGCAGAGGAGTTCTACCACGCGGTGCTGGGATGGGACTGGCGTGTGGGCAGGCTCGGCGAGTACTACCGGTTCGCGAGCGTGCACGGCGTGCCGGTGGCAGGACTCTCCTCCACGGAAATGGTGTCTTCGCCCGGTGTGTGGACGCCGTTCTTCGCCGCGGCGAGTGCCGACGACGTCGTGGCCCGCACGCGCGAACGCGGCGGGACGACCGCGGTGGGCCCCCTGGCCTTTCCTCCGGGGAGGGCGGCCGTGCTCGCCGACCGGGACGGGGCGGTCTTCGGCGTTTGGGAGGGCGAGTTGGTGAGTGACTGGGAGGAATGGCGCCGCGCGGCCCCGACGTTCGTGGAGTTGCACACGCGCAATGCTTTCGACGCGACGATGTTCTACGCGGAGGTTCTGGGGTGGGCATCAGACGAACCCGGAAGCTGTGACGTCCGCTACGAGGAAGAACGAGTCGTTCTGCGGAACCACGGTGATGTGGTGGCCCGCGTCTACTCGGGCGCGGTCGACTCCGCACCGGATCCGGCGATCCGCCCCCGGTGGCAGGTCCACTTCTTCGAGGAGGACGTGGCGGCGTGCGTGGAGGCGGCACGAGCCCACGGCGGCCGGGCCCTCTCACGCGGAACGGACCCGCCCGAGGCGATCCTGACGGACCCGGCCGGCGCCGCGTTCGTGGTGAACGAGGCGGTACGTACCGCACGGTCGGGCCAGGGGGCGTGACCGCATTCGCCTCCCTGGCGAGGGCCCACTGCGCCGGGCCGAAAGGAGCTTCCCCTCGATGCTGCCCGCGACCCCCACCATGACGCCGCCCACGGCGACGTACCGGCTCCAGTTGCAACCGGACTTCGGGTTCGCCGCCGCGGCGGCCGCCGTGCCGTATCTGGCCTCCCTGGGGGTCTCCCATCTGCACCTGTCGCCGGTCCTGGAAGCGGTGCCGGGCTCGACGCACGGCTACGACGTGGTGGACCACGCGCGCGTGCGCGCCGAACTGGGGGGCGAGGAGGGGCTGCGCGAGCTGGCCCGGACGGCGCGCGCGCACGGTCTGGGCCTGGTCGTGGACGTGGTGCCCAACCACATGGCGGCGGCCGTCACCCACAACCGGCCGTTGTACGAGGTGCTGCGCGAGGGCTCCGCGTCCCCGTACGCGCGCTGGTTCGACATCGACTGGCAGGCGCAGGGCGGCCGGGTGCTGCTGCCGGTCCTGGGCCGCCCGCTGGGCGAGGAACTGCCGCACCTGAAGGTGGACGGCGACGTACTGCGGTACTACGAGCACGCCTTCCCGCTGCGTGAGGGCACGCAGACACTGCCGCTGCCCCGATTGCTCGACGCGCAGTGGTACCGCCTGGCGTGGTGGCGGCTGGCCCGCACCGAACTCAACTACCGGCGCTTCTTCACGGTCTCGGATCTCATCGCCGTACGGGTGGAGGACCCGGAGGTCTTCGCGGCGACGCACGGCAAGACGCTCGCGTTGCTGCGCGAGGGCGTGATCGACGGGCTGCGCATCGACCACCCCGACGGCCTCGCGGACCCCGGCGCCTACCTGCGGCGTCTCGGCGAGGCCGCCGAGGGCCGGTGGACGGTCGTGGAGAAGATCCTGGAGGACGGGGAGCGGCTGCCCGCCGCCTGGCCGGTGGCCGGCACCACCGGCTACGACGCGCTGCGGCACATCGACGGGCTGTTCACGGATCCGGCGGGCGCCGATCAACTCGTGGGCCGGTTCCGCCGGTTCACGGGGGTCACGGCGGACCTCGGCGGGAACTGGACCGCGACCGCGCGCCGGGCCGCGTACCGCGTCGTCACGCACGAACTGGCCACCGAGGTGGACCGGCTCACCCGGGAGGCCGCCGCGCTGTGCGACGAGGAGCCCGACCTGCGCGACCACGCCCCGTGGGCGCTGCGTACAGCCCTGTGCGAACTTCTGGTACGGGTCCCGGTGTACCGGCCCTACGTGACCGGCGGCGACCCTCCTGAGGCGGTCCTGACGGCTTCGGCGGCGCAGCAGGCGAAGGACGCGTTCACGGTGCCCGAGGAGGCCCGCGCCGTCGACACCGTACGGGACCTGGCACTCGGACACCGGGGCGGGAGTCCGCGACACCTGGCGTTCCGGGCCCGGTTCGCGCAGACCTCCTCCGCGCTGCGGGCCAAGTCGGTGGAGGACAGCGCGTTCTACCGGTACACGCCGCTGCTGTCGGCCCTGGAGGTGGGCGGCTCACCCGGCCGCCCGGCGGTGTCCGTGGCGAGGTTCCACGCGTACTGCGCGCGCGTGCAGCGCGACTGGCCGAGCACCTCGACGGCCCTGTCGACGCACGACACCAAGCGCAGCGCCGACGTACGGGCCGCGATCTCCGTCCTGACGCAGTGCCCCGAGCGCTGGGAGGCGCTGCTCACGGACGTCACCGAGCACATCGCGCGAGACGGCGCCGCAACCGCGCCCGACCCCCGACTGGCCTGGGCCGCCTGGCAGTCTGCGGCCGGCCTCGGTCCCGCCGAACCGGCACGCCTGCGGGAGACGATGCTCAAGCACGCGCGCGAGGCAGGCCTGTTCACCACCTGGACCGAGCCGAACGCCGACTACGAGCGCGCGGTGTCGGAGTTCGTGACGTCCGGCCCCTGCGGGCCGCCCGGCGACAAGGTGCTGCGCTTCATGGACGGCCTGCGGCCCCATGTGCACGCGAACACCCTCGGCGCGGCCCTTCTCCACCTCACCATGCCGGGCGTCCCGGACCTCTACCAGGACACGGAGCACGAGTACCGCGCCCTGGTCGACCCCGACAACCGCGCCCCCGCCCGGCTCGCCCCGGACCCCGACAGTGTGAAGGCCGCGCTCACCACGGTGGCGCTTCGGCTGCGCCGCGCACACCCGCAGTGGTTCGGCGGCGGGGCCACGTACGTACCGGTGTCGGCCCGGGGCCCCGGCGAGGCGCACTGTGTCGCCTACGCGCGCGCGGAGCGTGTCGTCGTCGCGGTGACCCGGCTCTCCCTGCGGCTCGCCGAGGCGGGCGGCTGGCGGTCGACGGAGCTCGCGCTGCCCGCGGGTGAGTGGACGGACGTGCTCGCCCCGCAGCCGCCGGACCGCCGGTTCGGCGGGCATGTACGCGTCGCCGAGCTTTTCGCACGCCTCCCCGTGGCACTCCTCGTCCGCACCGAGGAGGGCTGAGCACGATCGGCCACGGGAGGCTCGCACGTGACGGCGGTTGCTGGAGAGGTTCAGGGGCTGAACACTGGTCCTGAGAAGGAGCGTGATCCCGTGGCCCGAAACCGCCGTCTGATCCTGAGCCCGCCGTCCGCAGTGTGGCGCCTGCTGTCCGACGGGCATCGGTACGGGGAATGGGTCACGGGGAACCAGGCCGTCCTCGCCGAGGACCCGCACTGGCCCGCGGTGGGCTCGACCATCACGTTCCGCGTCGGGCTCGGCCCGCTGACCCTGGACGACAAGAGCGTCGTACGGATCTGCGAGCCGGAGCGCCGACTCGAACTGGAGGCGAAGGCGGAGCCGTTCGGGGCCGCCCGCGTCGCCATGAACCTCGTCCCCTGGGGCGAGCACACCCTCTTCGTCCTCGACTGGCACCCGCTGCGCGGCCCCGGCACCCGGATGCACGGGCTGCCGGTGGACTACCTGGTCAAGGTGCGCAACGGGATGATGCTGACGAAACTGGCGAGGATCGCGGTCCAGGAGCGCGAACGGCTCTAGTGCTCGCGAACGCCTCTAATGCTGCTGAGGCTTCTGAGGAGTCGTCTCACTGGGCCGTACCACGACGAACCCCTCACCCTCCAGCATCAACTGCACGGCCTCACCGGAACCACCCCGGATCATCGACCCGAGCGACTGCGAACGGTGCAGCGACGTACGGAGGTTGGCGGTCCACCCCACTATCGCGTCGGTGTCGACGTACACCGGCTGCTGCGGCGACACGGGCAGCACCAGCGGATTGCCCTCGCAGACCAGGCCGAGCTTGCCGTGCCCGGTGAACACGGAGTTGAACAGACCGCCACCGGTGATGCCGGCGCCCTTCACGGTCTTGATGTCGTACGAGAGCGTCGCGTCGAAGCACAAGACGTTGCGGCCGTTGACCGTGAACACGTCGCCGGGCTCGATGTCCACGACGAACACGTTCTGCGCCTCCTGCGCGAACCAGGCCTCGCCCTGCCCGCGCACCTTCATCAGCGCGAGCCCCTCCCCGGTGACGGCACGCTTCAGCATGCCGCCGACCCCCTGCCCCTTCCGTTCGAACTGCAGATTCCCCCGGTAGGCGATCATCGCCCCCTGCCGCGCCAGCATCTCGCCGTTGACCACGTACCGGATCGACTTGGCGTTCTGCACGGACATGCCCGGCGCCACGGCGGCCTGGACCATGAACTCACTTGCGAAAAGATCACCCTTCATCCCGGCATCGTCGCCCGGAGGGATTCGTTCCGACAAGGAGCGGAACCGTGCCGGCCGATGAGTTCGGCGGCGGGCCGCGGTCTCCTTTGTGACGGGCGGGCCCGGTCGGCGGTCCGGAAGCGGAGAGAACAGAGAGGGAGGCCGGGATGAGCAACCCGATTCGGCTCTACATGTCGATGTCGCTCGACGGTTTTGTCGCCGGTCCGGACGACAAGCCGGGACAGGAACTCGGGCGCGACGGAGGGCGGCTCTTCAACTGGCTCGACGACCGCAACTCCGACGGCCCGAGCGGCGAGGTCTACCGCGAGGCGCTGGCGACCGGCGCGTTGATCTCCGGGCGCCGGACCTTCGAACTCGCCGGGCGCTGGCAGGGCGACCACCACGACGGCGTGCCGATCTTCGTCCTCACCCACCGGGTGGACGAGGGGGACGTGCCGCCCGGCCACGCGCGATACGTCACCGATGTCGAGGACTGCGCCCGGCAGGCCCGCGCGGCCGCGGGGGACCGGCCGGTCATGGTGCACGGGGCGGGGGCGGCCCAAGCGCTGCTCCGTGCCGGACAGCTCGACGAGATGGAGATCCACCTGGTCCCCGTCCTGCTCGGGGAGGGGCGACGGCTCTTCGACCACCTGGGCGGCGACCACATCGAACTCGACCTCGTCCGACGCCTGGAGGCCCGGGACGTGACGCATCTTCGCTACCGGGTGCGCCGTCCGGAGGAGGCCGCGTGAAAACACTCTTCGTCTCCTACCGCGTCACGGACCTGGACCGCTCCCTCGCCTTCTACGGGGCCTTGGGCTACGCCGAACTGGGCAGGGTCGAGACCGGCGACGGCACCCGCCTCGCCCTCCTCAAGTTCCCCGAGGAACCGGCGGCTTCGCTCGAACTGGTCCACCGCCCCGGCGCCGGCCCCGTCGACGTGGGCAGCGGTTTCGACCACCTCGCCATCCAGGTGGACCAGCTGGCCCTCACCCTGAAGACCCTGACCGCTTCCGGCCTGAGCCCCGAACCGATCCAGCACCCGGGCGGCCCGCACGGCCCGGCGACATCATGGCTCACCGACCCGGACGGCTACCGGATCGAGTTGGTGCAATGGCCGCCCGGCCATGCCGAGGGCATCACCGCGGCGGACTTCGCCTGATACGCCTGATACGCCGGATGTGCGTGATGGGCCCGAAGTGTGCCTGCTGGCCGCGACCCTCGCCGCGTCACCGGCGCTGCGCGCCATGCCGTTCTGACGTCTCCCGCCTCACAGCCTTCAGGAGCGCTTCACAGCCTTCAGGACCACGAACTTCGGGTCGCTCGCGACCAGTTCACTGTTCCCGAACAGACGGCGCAGCTTCAGGTGATAGCCGAGATGGCGGTTCCCGACGACCCACAGCTCGCCGCCCGGGCGCAGCGCCTCGCGTGCCTGGGTGAACATGCGGAACGCCGTCGCGTCCGTCGTCGCCTGATGGGAGTGGAACGGCGGGTTGTTCAGCACCAGGTCCACGCTGCCCGGCGCGAGTCCCGCCAGGCCGTCCCCGATCCGGAAGTCGGCCTTGCCCGGCCGCTCGCCCGCGTTCGCCGCGTACGTGGCCTCCGCCGACGCCACCGCCTGGAACGACTCGTCCGTGAAGACGACCTCCGCGTCCGGCTCGGTGAGCGCCGCGCTCGTCCCGACCACACCGTTGCCGCAGCCCAGGTCGACGATGCGCGCGGCACCGGTGCGCGGCGGCAGGTGCCCCAGGAGGAACCGGGTGCCGATGTCGAGCCGCTCCGCGCAGAAGACCCCCGCGTGGTTGACGACCGTACGACCGGCCAACACGCCGATGTCGTCCGGGAGTTCGTAGCGGTGCGGCCACGGGTTCGGGCCGGGCGTCCGGCTCCGGTCCGGCGTCGCGAAGATCAGCCGCGCCTTGCGCTCCGCGAGCGAGGTCCGGGTCGGGCCGATGATCCGCTCGAAGAGGTTCAGCGTCGAGGTGTGGATCTCCTTGACCATGCCGGTGCCGACGACCACGGTGCCCTCGTGCACGGCCGGACGCAGCCGGTGCAGCTGGTCCTCCAGCAGGGCGAGGCTCTTCGGAACCCGTACGAGAAGGACGTCGACGCGCTCGGGCGGCGCCTCCCGCGTCGTGAGCAGCGTCGCGCCGCCGTGCCCGTTCCGCTCCAGATTCGCGTACGTCGCCTGCTGCCCGAGGTACGAGTCCGAGATCAGCGTCGGTGCACACCCGGCGCTGCCGGTGAGCGCCGTGCCCAGCGCGCCCCACCGGTCGCCGACGACCGCGACCGCGCCCGTCAGATCGGTGCCGGACTCCGCGAGGTGCTTGAGGAGATACGTGTCCGCGGCATCCCACGCGCGCAGCTGGTCGCGGGGGTCCACGGGGTAGCGGGTGAGGCCGACCTCCCCCCAGGGGGTGGTCAGACGGGGGGCCGGGGCGGGCTGATCGGTACGGTTCATCGTTCCGCAAGGCTAACGGAGCCCCAGCTCACAACGGTGCGGCCGGGCGTCACGCTCCGGCCGCACCGACCCCTGCGGGGGTTCTCAGCTCTCCTGGAAGTCACCGGCGAACGCCGCCGCCATCCGCAGATGAGGCGCCGCCTCGGCGCTCCTGCCCTGCCGCTCCAGCGTCCGGCCGAGCATCAGGCGGGCGTAGTGCTCCACCGGGTCACGCTCCACGATCGTGCGCAACTCGGCCTCGGCGCGCCGCAGTTGGGCCGAGTGGTAGTAGGAGCGCGCGAGCAGCAGTCGCGGACCCACCTGCTCAGGGACCTCCTCGACGAGATCGTCGAGGATCCGCGCGGCGGTCGCGTACTCCTTCGCGTCGAAGAACATCCGCGCCCGCTCCCAGCGCTCCGCGGCCGTCCCGTGCGTGTAGTACTTCTGCTCCATCGGTGGTGCCTCCTTCACGGCGCTCAACCGGGACGGCGCTCGGCATATTCCCAGGCCGCCGGGCACAGGACCTCAGTCGATGCTCGCCTTCGCGTGGGGCGCCACGGGCGGGAGGTCCGGGTACGGCCGCGGGTAGCGCGCGCCGATGCCGAAGCGGTCCGCGAGCACGTCGGCGAACGCGGACGCGATCCGGATCTCGCCGTTCGGGTTCGGATGGGTGCCGTCCCAGGTGTGCTCACCGGCGACGAACTCGGCCGCGGTCTCGGCGACCACCACCGGCTCCGCCGGGCTGTCGAGGTCGGCGGCCACCGCCCGCAGGCGCTCGTTGGACCCGGCGACGCGCGCACCGAACGCCGCGTCGTCCACCGCCTTCTGGCACTGCAGGACCGTGCCCAGGGCGATGGCCACCCCCGGCCTGCCGCGCCGGGCGTTGGCGATGAACTCGCGCAGGTTCGCCTCGAACTGCGGCGGCTCCACGCCGTACCAGAACAGGTCGTTGATCCCGAGCAGGACCAGCAGATACGCGGGGTCGTGCTCGCGCGTCTTCGCCTCGATTTCGTCCTTCTCGGTCACGTACGGGCGGCCCCACTGCGCGTCGTGGTCGCGGTCGAAGTCGGGGTCGGCGTACGTGTCGTCGTCGTCCCCCACCTCCTCCGTACGGATGTTGTCCAGGGTGTCCTTGGGGCCGACGAGGTCGAGGTCCACGGCCTGGTGGCGCAGGTGGCGCCACAGCCGGTAGCGCCAGGTCCAGTCGCCGCTGCTGCCGTGACTGATCGAGTCGCCCACGATCATGATGGGGATTACCTGGTCGTTCGCGGTCACGGCGTCCTCCTCGGGGTTCGATGTGCTGTGCCAGCCCGATCCGGGCACGTACCGGCGCAGCACGCGGGCCGGCACACCCCCGATCAGGCAGTGGTCGGGGAACTCGCCGCGCACCACGGCGCCGGCGGCCACCGCCACGTTCCGGCCGAGGCGGGCGCCGGGCAGGATGACGGCGCCCGCTCCGATCCAGCAGCCGTCGCCGACGGACACCGGCCGGTTGCGGGGCGGCTGCCCGCCGATCGGGGCGTGCGGATCCGCGTACCCGTGGTTCTGGTCGGTGATGTACACGTGCGGCGCGATGAAGACGTGGTCACCGATGGTCACCGACTCGTGGGCGACGATGTGCGTGCCGCGTCCGACGACGCAGCCCCGCCCGACGCGCAGCACCGGGTCGGGGCCGAGATCCAGGCCGGGGAACATCCCGGCCGTCATGGTCACCTGGCTCCCGACGAGCGTGCCGTCGCCGAGACAGATCCACTCCGTGCCGTACAGGCAGCCGACCGGGAAGCCGATCCGGACGCCCGCACCGAGGTGGGCGAACCGGTGCCCGTGCGGCGCGTCGGAGGTGATCGCCCCGATCCGCTCGGCCCACGCCCAGGTCCGGCGCACCACGGCGCCGCCGAGCGAGCGGCCGCCTCGGCGGACACCCTGGGTGAGACGGGAGGCACGTCCCGTGATCGGCGCCACGCGATCAGGCTACGGAGCCGCGCGCCGGTCCGCGCGGCGAGCCGCAGCGGCTAGAAGTACCTGCTGAACGGCGTCGCGTCCACGGCGAACGGGCCGCTGAACGGCGAGTCGAGCTGCGTGATCAGCACGATCAGGAACGCGATCAGACCGACCAGGCCCATCACCATCACCCCGTGCGTGAAGCTGCGCCGCACCTCGAAGACGAACATGAACGCGACCGAGAGCACACCGCCGATGATCAGTCCGAGCCACAGCGGCCCGGGCATCGTCCGGTCCGGCACCTCCTCCCGGTCGCTGCGCGCGTCGCCGAGCGTGCCCAGTTGGGAGAGGACCTCCTGCGTGGCCATCTCCTGCGTGGTGGTCGCGTTGTCAGGAAGCTGGGCGTCGGCCTTGCGGACCACGGAGAGCAGCTCCCAGCCGCGGTCGCCGATCGGGTCCCCCGCCGCCATCTCCGGCCACTCCACGTCCTGGACGTACGAGGCGTACGCGTCGATGCCCGGCCCCACGCCCACGGTCTGGCGCGGGGCCAGGTCGTCGGCCAGCACGCTGATCTGGTGCGCGGCGTTCGCCTCCGTCTGCACCGCGTCCTGCGCCGCGCTGCGCACCTCCCAGACGGAGACCAGGGACACGCCGAGAATCAGCGCGTAGAACACGCCGACCATCATCGAGATGTACTCGGCGACGTCCTCGCGCTCCTCCGAGTCGGAGGACGGCCAGAACCGGACTTTGAGGCCCACACAGGCGACGGCGAGGAGCGCCGCCCCGAGGACGATGGCAAGGGTTTCGAGCATGGAGACACCTAGCGACGAGGGGGATCGGTGACGAGGGGAACCGGCAGCGCCTTCGGCCGCGAGGGCTAGCGGCGCCGCGAACCGAGGGCGGCGGCGCCGGCCGTGGCCGGGACGATGATGAGCAGCACCACGGCGGCGGTGGACGGACCGCTCGGCCCGCCACCGAGTCCGCTCGCGGGGGCGGCGACCAGCCGGTGGTGGCGACGGGGCGGCGACGGGTCGACCGGCCGCTTCCGTGGACGTGCGGCCGGGGATACGGGCACGGCTTCGTCCGCGGCGGCGGGAGGCGCGGGAGGCGCTGCGGGGACGGCGGGGGCCAGGGCGGGCGCGTCGCCCGGCGCAGGGGCGGCCGGCTGATTCGCCGCCGGCGGGTCCGCAGGGGTGGCGGGGACGACGGGACGCTGGGGGAGCGGCGGCCGGGGAACCGGGGGGACCTGGGGTCGCGGGCGCGCCGGCCCGACAGGAGCCACGGGGGCCTTCGGCACCGTCGCAGCCGGCGGCACCACCGGCTCGGGCTTGCGCGGCACCACCGGCTCGTGCGGCACCACCGCAGCCGGAGGCACCGGCGGATGCTGTGCGGTCGGCGGCGTCTGCTCGGCCTCGGCGCAGTTCAGCCGGCCGGTCGTGGTCGCCGACAGCCGCGGGTACGTCAGCCGCGCGGACAGCGAGACGTGCAGCAGTGCGCCCACGCCCACCTCACCCCTGAGGCGCAGGGCGACATGCGCCTCAGGTCCGGGCGGTACGTCCGTGATCGCGCCGCCGACCGCGGCGGCCGGGCCCGCCGCCGTGGAGACGAGCGAGGCCGCGAGCACGCCGAGCCGGAGAGCGGCGCGCAGCCGCGCGCCCGGGCGGCGAGTGTTCGTGGACGGGGAGCTCGCTTCTGGCAGCACCCCGGCATGCTCACAGGCCCCGCCGGTCGACCCGGGCCGACACGGAAGGCAGGGGCGCGCGAGGAGTGGATCTTCCTCCGATTGGGCGACGGGCGCGCCGGGAGCCCGTGGGCGACCAGCATCCGTCGGCCCCATGGGGACCTGATCCGGCCTCGGTGACGCGCGTCGGGACCGATCCGTCGTCCCGCGCCGTATGTTGCTGTGCGTCCCGCCCCATCCCCGACTCGCGCACCTCTCCGACCTCCGGCACCTCCGGTCCTGCGTCCACCTCAGCGCCTTGGGAGCCCCATGGACACCACCCCGGTCACCGGCCCGTCCTTCTCGCGTCGTCGATTCCTGCGGACCACCACCGTCACGGCCGGCGCCATCGCCGCGGGCGCCGTGCTCGACCTGCCCGCGGCGGCCGCGAGCCGCCCCGCCGGCCTTTCCTTCACCACGGCCACGAACGGCGCGGCGACCCTTGCCCCGTCCGGCGACCGGATCGTCGCCGAGATCCAGAACGTGCTGTGGTCCGTCCCGCGCGAGGGCGGCACCGCGACCCGGCTCACCGCGCCCGAACTGGAGCCCACCAGGCCCCAGTTCGCGCCCTCCGGCGACCGGCTCGTCGTCAGCGCCTACCAGGGCGGAGGCTTTCACCTCTGGCTCCTCGACGCGGACGGCGGGAGGCCCCGGCAGCTGACGGACGGGCCGTGGGACGACCGCGGCCCCGCCTGGTCGCCGGACGGCACGCGCATCGCGTTCGCCTCCGAGCGCGGCGGTGACCCCGTCGCGGGCAGCCCGTACCGGATCTGGGTCGTGGACGTACGCGACGGCTCGCTGACCCGACTCACCGGCAGGGAAGGGCAGTCGGGGCCCGGACAGGACGGCGCCTGGGAGGACTTCGACCCGGCCTGGTCGCCGGACGGCTCGCGGGTGCTGTTCGTGCGCGGCGTCGTCACCGCGGCCGGAACCCTCCAGGCGTCGACCGTCGCGGCCGTCGCCGCCGACGGTTCGGGGCCTGTGACCGTCGAGCGCACCGACGGCTCCGGCGCCCAGGTCATGACCCCGGCCGTCTCCCCGGACGGACGGCTCGCGTATCTGCGGACGACCCCCGCGCCCACCGCGAGCTGCACGCTCGTCGTGGACGGCGCCCCGGTGGCCGTCGCCGGGGACGTCGCGCCCGTCCCGCCGCGCTGGACCGGCGCCGACGCGCTGCTCCTCACCGTCGACGGCACGTTCCGCATCGTGCGCCCCGCCGCTCCCGCCGACCCCGAACTCATCCCCTTCAGAGCCGAGTTGACCGTCGACCGGCCGCGCTACCGCGTGAAGTCCTACGACTTCGACAGCGGCGGCGTACGGCCCGTGCGCGCCCCGCACCTGCCCGCCCTGTCGCCCGACGGCGAGCGGATCGCGTTCGCCGCGCTCAACTCCCTCTGGATCGCCGCCACATCGGGCGGGCGTTCCCCGCGGCGGGTCGTGCAGGCCCCGCCCACCCGCTACGTCCTCGCCCCGGCTTGGACACCCGACGGCAAGGCCCTCGTCTACGCGGACGACCGCGCGGGCCTGTTCTCCGTACGCCGCCACGACCTGGCCTCCGGCAAGGAGACCGTCCTCGCCGAGGGCGGCCGGGTCTTCCCCGCGCTGTCGCCCGACGGCGCCCGGCTCGCCTGCCTCGACATGACGGGCAACCTCGTGGTCCGCGACCTCGCCACGGGCACGGAGGAAGTCCTCGCGAAGCCGCTCGGCAGCGGCGGTCTGCCCGGCAGGCCCACCTGGTCGGCCGACGGACGCCGCATCGCCCTGTGCGACCGCGGCCGCCTCAACCAGCGGTTCCGCGAGGGCCACAACCTGATCCGCGTCGTCGACACCGCCACCGGCGACGCGACGCTGCACCCCGTCGCCCCGCACGTCTCGCTCGCCGACCGCTACGACTCGGGACCCGTCTGGTCACCGGACGGCCGCACCATGGCCGTGATCGTCGAGTCCGCGCTGTGGCTGCTGCCCGTCCGCCCCGACGGCACCCCCGAGGGCGCACCCCACCAGGTCACCGACGAGGCCGCCGATCACCCCAGTTGGTCCGCGGACAGCCGCCGCGTCCTCTATCTCGCCGCTGGACGTTTCCGCCTCCTGGACGTGACCGACGGCACCGCCCGCACCGTCCGCGTCCCCCTCGACCACCGTCGCCCGCGCCCCGCCGACACCGTCGTGCACGCCGGCCGCCTCTGGGACGGCACCGGGAGCACGGTCCGCGAGGACGTCGACATCACCGTCGAACGCGGCCGGATCACCGATGTCTCCGCGCACCGCTCCGGCCGCAGACCCGCCGCCCGGCACGTCGACGCCTCCGACCGTACGGTGCTCCCCGGACTCTGGGACGCCCACACGCACCCCTGGCAGTCCACCTACGGCGGTCGGCAGACCGCCCTGCAACTCGCGTACGGGATCACCACCGCCGTCTCCCTCGGCGGCTTCGCCTACGAACAGGCCCGCATCCGGGAGGCCGTCAACGCCGGCGCGCTCGCCGGGCCCCGCCTCCTCGCCACCGGCGAACTCCTGGACGGCGCCCGCGTCGCGTACAGCATGGGCCGCGCCCACCGCACCCGCGCGGGCCTGCGCCGCTCCCTCGACCGGGCGGCCGCCCTCGACTGGGACTTCGTCAAGACCTATGTCCGCGCGCCCGGTTGGGTGATGCGGGAAGCCGCCCGCTTCGCCCACGAACGGCTCGGCGTCCGCAGCGGCAGCCACCTGTGCACCCCGGGCATCCAGGTCGGCCAGGACCTGACGACCCATCTCCAGGCCACCCAGCGCCTTGAGTTCGGGCACGCGACGACGGCCACCGGGCGCGCCGGACGGGACGTCGACGAGATCTACCACCGCACCGGCGACTTCCATCTCGTGGCGACACCGTTCACGGCGCAGCCCCTCACCGGCGCGGACCCCTCGATCGCCGACGACCCCCGCGTCACCACCCTGATGCCGCCCTGGGACACCGCGCTCGTCGTGAAGGCCGCCGCCACCGCGCCGACCGGCGCCCAACTCGCCACCCTGGACCGGGAGATCGCCGTCTACCGGCGCATCCTGGAGGCCGGCGGCCTGATCGCCCTCGGCACGGACCAGCCCCTCGTCCCGGTCGGCCTGCATCTGCACCTGGCCCTGCGCGCCCTGCACCGCGGCGGCCTCACCCCGGCCCAGGCCCTGCACACCGCGACCCTGCTGCCCGCCCGCGTCTTCGGCGCCGACACCGACCTCGGCACCGTGCAGGAGGGAAAACTCGCCGACCTGACACTCGTCGACGGCGACCCGTTCACGGACTTCGACGACCTGATCCGCACGACGGCGGTCCTGCGCGGCGGCACCCCCTTCCACCAGGCCGACCTGGTCGCCGCCTTCACCCCGCAGACCCCCAGCACGCGCGAGGCCCGGCCCGAGGAGGACTGGCTGGAAGTGGGACGCCTGATGCGCCGCGAAGGCTGCTGCGACCCCGGTTACTGAGATCGCCCGGACTCCCGTGCGGGCAGGACGGCAAGAAGGGGGCTGGGTGCGAACCGTGCGGTCTCGGGGCAGGTTCAGCCTGCTGCGGCGCGAGGCGACGCGGCTCCGTGCCCAGGCCCGTACGGCAGCCTTGTCCTCCACCACGGACAGGAGTGCGCGCGTGGTCTGCTGGGCCTCTTCCCTTTAGGGAGCGATGGGCTCCTCGTCGAGGATGGCGGTGGGGCGCTGACGTGCCTCGGAGGTGTCACCGGCGAGTGCCGTCGCGACCCCGGCGTTCCACGTGTCCCAGGACCAGCCGCGCCCTGTCCCCTGGAGAGCCGAGCAGGCCGACAGGGCCTCGAGGTCGGGGAACCGGTCCCGGAGCCGGCGCACGTGGCACGCCGCCCGCAGCGCGAGACCGTCCGCCACCGGCCGGAACCGTTCGTCACTGCGGCAGGCCGCGTCTCCGCTCAGCCGCTCGCCGACGCCGAACGCGAAGTGAGCGAAGTCCTGCCCCGGCCTCATCCCCCCGACGTGGAGGCCACTGCCACGGCTCCACCGGGGCGAGGGGAACTCGACAAGCCCCACGGGAAAGCCAAGGCCGTGTTCTCCGCCGACCCGTGGTCTCGCTCCGCCGGGCGGGGCAGGCCGGGCGCGGTCCGCGCGCCGCAACCGCGGCTTTCGCCCCACGGGACGCCCGGGGCAGAGTAGGCCCATGAACACCACGCCCACCGCCCCGCCCGGCCACCGGCTGCTCCCCGGCAGTCCGGAGTCGCCGGTTCTGCTCCACGTGCCGCACGGCGCCCGCGTCATCCCCTCGGACGTGCGCCGCGGCATCGTGCTCGACGACGCCGCGCTGGAGCGGGAGTTGGACCTCATCACCGACGCGCACACCCGGGAGATCGCCGAACAGGCCGCGCAGGCGGCGGGTCTCACGCCGTGGCGGTTCGTCAACGAGCTGTCGCGGCTCGTCGTCGACCCGGAGCGGTTCCCCGACGAGCGGGAGGAGATGCGCGCGGTCGGCATGGGCGCCGTCTACACGCGGACCACGCAGCGCGCCCCGCTGCGCGCCGAACCGGCCGCCGACGAGGCGCACTTGCTCGCCACGTACTTCGATCCGTACGCCGAGGCGATGACGCGCGCCGTCGATGACCGGCTCGCGGCGACCGGCCGCGCCGTCATCATCGACGTGCACTCCTATCCCAGCCGCGCGCTGCCGTACGAACTCCACGGCGACGACCCGCGCCCGCCCGTCTGCCTCGGCACCGACCCCTTCCACACGCCGGACGCTCTCCTCGCCGCCGCCCGCGAGGCGTTCGCGCCGCTCGGGGAGAGCGCCCTGAACACCCCGTTCGCCGGGACGTACGTCCCGCTGCGGCACTACGGCAGGGACGCCCGGGTCAGCGCCCTCATGCTGGAGGTGCGCCGCGACGTCTACCTCGACGAGCCGGTCACGCCCCACGACGGTCTCGCGAAGACCGCGGCCGCGCTCGCCGGTCTGATCGAGGCGGTGTCCCATGGCTGACAGCGCCACGGTCAAGCCCTTCCTGTACGTCGTCGTGTGTGCGGCCGGGATCGCGGACGGTGTCGGCAAGTTGATCGCCGAGGCGCAGGACCAGGGCTGGGAGGTCGGTGTGATCGCGACGCCGACCGCCGTCCAGGGCCGCTTCTTCGACGTCGACGCGGTCGAGACGCAGACGGGACGCATGGTGCGCTCGGCTTGGCGTATGCCTGCCGATCCGCGCCCGTTCCCGCCCGCCGACGCGATGGTCGTCGCGCCCGCCACGTTCAACACGATCAACAAGTGGGCCGGTGGCATCGCGGACACCCTCGCCGTGGCGACGCTCTGCGAGGCGTACGGGGCCGGCGTCCCCGTCGTCGTACTGCCGCGTGTGAACGAGGAGTTGGGGCGGCATCCCGCCTACCAGGAGAGCCTGCTGCGGCTGCGCGGAATGGGGGTGCGCTTCGCCGAGGGGGAGTTCCGGTGGGAGGCGGCGACGGACCTGCTCGCCGACGGGTGAGCGGCGGCTGATAGGTTCCGCTGCCGTACATCACGGGGGAACGGGGATCGGGAAACGGGGGACGGGGAGACGTGGCTGAACGACGTCTTGTGCCGCGTCGGCGCGTGATCGCGCTCGCCGCACTGGCCATGGTGCTCATCGCGGGAGCGGCCACAGCCCTCGCGGTCGGCGGCGACGAAGGCGGCCATCTCGCCGCGAACCGCGCCCAGTTGAAGCGTGCGTGCGCCGGCATGCTTCCGTACGAGGAGCTGCGCCCCTTCGTCCCGGACGCGGTCGCCGGACGCGTCGACGAGTACGGCACCGAGCTCGAACCCGGAGAGCAGAGCCGCTCGGCGGCCCACTGCACCGTGGCGTGGCCCGGGCACGGAGAGGTTCGCGTGACCGCCGTGCCGGTCCTGTCGGAACTGCCCGATTCCGTCGAGGTGGAGGACCTCGCGCCCGGTGAGTACGGACCCGAGCGCGAGGCGCCCGGCCTCACCGGCACAACAGCGAAGCAGGGCGGCGTCTGGCTCCTGGCCGAATGCCCGGCGGGCCTGCGCGGCCAGGTGCGGCCGACCGGGCTCCTGCACGTGGACGCCGCTGTCGACCTGCCGCGCGCCGGGACACTCGCCGACTTCCGTACCGCCGTGCACGTCGCCAACAAGATCACCGCACGGCAGAAGTGCGGCGGGTCCCCGTTGAAGAAGCCGGACGAGGTCGTCGACCCGTACGAGGCCCATGTCACCAAGGACTACAAGGTCACCTCGGTCGACGAGCCGGGCCGCGACCAGCCCAAGTGCCGCGGCCTCGGCGCGCGGACCGGCTTCCCCGGCAAATGGACCGCCGGTGGCGACCTCCAGGGCTCCCGGCTGCTGAGCGTGTGCACCGCCTCCGCGGACACCGAGGACCCGGCCGACTGGGACGTCACCGACATCACCGCCGCCAGCTGGGCGGGCGAGGTCGGCGACAGCGCCTACGACCAGTACCGCAGCTCGGGCGACACCCCCGACTTCCAGGACGGCCGGCGCGACACCACCGTCCCGCAGGAGGACGGGGGAGCGGCCCTCGACCTGTGGGCCCGCGCGCAGTGCGCGGCGGGGCCGACGTACCACCGTGTCACGGCGCGCTTCGCTGTCGACGGCCACGGCTTCGACATCGACGTGAGCAAGGCCCGGCGCGCCGAACTCTCCACCGCCGTACGGAAAGTCCTCGACGCCTACCTCGACGACCCCGCCGCCTGGCCCCGGCAGCAGCGCTGCCACGACACGAAACTGATCGGGGAGGTGGAGGAATGGCAGTGAGCCGCACGGTGCGCGTCGCGATCGGCGCGCCTCTGGCCGCGGTCGTGCTCGTCGCCGGATTCCTGCTGTTCCACGGCGACTTCCAGCGGTGGCGCGACAACGCCGCCCTCGACGCGGCGTGCGGCGGACTCCTCGACCGCGACGCGGTGCGCGCCGTCCTGGGCGGCGGGCAGGTCGACGTCGACACACGGGACGGGGGCCTGGCCCACTGCCGGGTGAGTATCGCGGGCAGCGCCGAGATCACCGTCGACGACACCACGCGCGCGGGCGGACCGGAGTTCGGCGGTTACTTCGGGCACGCCAACGGAGCCACCCTGCCGGTGCCCGTCGGCCACGGCTGGTCGGGCCTGTTCTGGACCGGCGCCCGCGAGTCCCGGCCCGCCCGCGTCCCCACCGGCGACGCCGAGGCGGGAGTCGCCCTCCTGCTGCGCTGCGCGGGCTCAGGGCCCACCAAGAGCTTGTCCGTCACCGTCACCAGCGAGCTCCCCGGAACGCTCGACGACCCGGCGAACCGCCCCGCGTACGCCCGCATCGCCACCACCACGGCCGCCAAGGCCGCGAAGGCGCGCGACTGTGACACCCGACTCGGCGGCCCCGTACGCTCGTTGGACCTGCCCGTGCTCCGCGACGACGAGTACGAACCGCTGCGCACGGCGTCCGGAACCTGCGCAGGCGTCCCCGGCACCCGCACGCTGACCCGTGCCACGGAGACCGCCCGAAGCGGCGCCCCGTACGAGGTGTGCGCCCTCAGCGGCGCGGGCGCCGAACGCAGCGTCCTGACCGCGTCCTTCGGGACGTACGCGCAGCAGCGGTTCGCCGAGTACGCGAGGTCGTACGAGGACGAGGGCGACGTCCCCGACCCGGACCGGCCCGCGCGACTGCGGGGCTCGGTGCGCGGATCGACCTGGACCACTGCCAAGTGCCCTGACGGACAAGCCCTGTTCGAGCTCTCCTCCTCGTACGATCGCAGCACGAAGAAGCCGTCGACGGACCCCGCGGAGCTGAGCGCGGAACGCGCCGCGCTCACCGCCTTCGCCGCACGCTCCGCGAAGGCCCACGGCTGCGAGCCCCCGCACGCGATCCCGAACACGAAGCGGTGAACGCCATGACGGACAGCGGTACGTACCTGCGGTATGTCGCACTCGGCGACAGCCAGACCGAAGGTGTCGGCGACGGCGACGGCGACGACGCCACTGGCCTGCGCGGCTTCGCCGACCGGCTCGCCGAGCGCCTCGCGGCGGTGAACCCGGAGGTGCGCTACGCCAATCTCGCCGTGCGCGGCCGCCTCGCCGCGGACGTGCACGCCGAGCAGCTCGCCCCCGCACTCGCGCTCAAGCCCGACCTGGTCACCGTCGTCGCGGGCGTCAACGACCTGATGCGGCCGTCCTTCGACGCCGCCGCCGTCGCGGGCCACCTGGAGGCGATGTACGCCCAACTCGCCCAGGCGGGAGCGACCGTCGTGGGGGTGACGTTCCCCGACGTCGGCCGGCTCGTTCCCCTCGCGCGGCCGCTCGCGCGGCGTGTCGTCGACCTCAACTCCCGGATCCGCGCCGCCGCCCACCGCCACGGCGTCGTCCTCGCCGACACCGCGGACGTCGCCGTCGTCACCGACCCGCGGCTGTGGTGCGCCGACCGGCTGCACGCCAGCCCGCTCGGCCACGACCGGATCGCCGCCGCCCTCGCCGACGCGCTCAACCTGCCGGGCAGCGACGACAGTTGGACCCGGCCGCTGCCGCCGCCCGACACGCCCGTGCCCGCGGGGCTGCGGATGGTCGCGGCCGAGGCGCGCTGGGTCGGCACCTTCCTCGGGCCGTGGCTCGGGCGCCGGCTGCGCGGCCGCTCGTCGGGCGACGGCCGCGCCGCCAAACGGCCCGAGCTGACGCCCGTCAGGCCCGCGGAAGCGTGACGAGCGCCTCCGGCGTCAGATCCGCGAGCGTCGGATAGCCGTCCACGCCCATGATCAGATCCGCCTCGGCGAGCAGCGAGCGCAGGACGTGGACGAGACCGTCCTCGCCGCCGACCGCGAGCCCGTACGCGTACGGGCGGCCGACGCCCACCGCCGTCGCGCCGAGGGCGAGCGCCTTGACGACATCCGCGCCCGAGCGGACCCCCGAGTCGAAGAGGACCGGAAGGCCGTCCGCCGCCTCGACGACCCCCGGTAGCGCGTCCAGCGCGGGCAGCCCACCGTTGGCCTGGCGGCCGCCGTGGTTCGAGCAGTAGATGCCGTCCACGCCGCCGTCCCGCGCCCGGCGCACGTCCTCCGGGTGGCACAGGCCCTTCAGGATCAGCGGCAGATCGGTGAGCGAGCGCAGCCAGGGGAGGTCGTCCCAGGTGAGCGGGTTGCCGAAGACACCGGCCCAGGTGCGCACCACGTCGTCGGGGGCGGTGGAGCCGGCCAGGTCGCGAAAGCGCGGGTCCGATGTGTAGTTGGCGAGGCAATGGCCGCGCAGCTGGGGGAAGTTGGCGGTTGACAGGTCCCGTGGGCGCCAGCCCGTGACCCAGGTGTCGAGCGTGACGACGATGCCCTTGAAGCCCGCCGCCTCCGCCCGCTTCACCAGGCTCTCGGCGAGGTCGCGGTCGGTCGGCGTGTACAGCTGGAAGAAGCCGGGGGTGTCCCCGAACCGCGCCGCCACGTCCTCCATGGGGTCGACCGACAGCGTCGACGCCACCATCGGCACACCGGTGCGCGCCGCGGCCCGCGCGGTGGCCAGGTCCCCGTGCCCGTCCAGCGCGCACAGGCCGATCACGCCGACCGGCGCCATGAACAGGGGAGAGGCGAGGCGCAGCCCGAACAGGTCGACGCACAGGTCCCGTTGGGCCGCGCCGACCATCATGCGGGGCATCAGTCCGTACCGCTCGAACGCCCGCACATTGGCCCGCTGCGTGTGCTCGTCGCCCGCGCCGCCCGCGACGTACGACCACACGGACGCGGGCAGCGCCACCCGCGCCCGCTCCTCCAGCTCGGCGAACCCCATCGGCTGCGTGGGGACGACCCCGCGCAGCCCGTCGAGGTAGATCTCAAACTGGTAGTCGCCGAACTGCGGGCTCATCGCGCTCCTTCGCACCGGACCTTGAAGTTGACGCCGGATCCGGATTCCGGGCGGCGCGCACCCCAATCTGCCAGCTCAGCGCCGCCCCGCAAAGGCCGACCGCCGCACGAATTCCAGGGACGCCTCGAAGATCTCCCGCACCCGGGCCTCGCCCGCCCCGTGCCATCCGTGATCAGCGCCCGGCGCCGTCCGCAGCTCCACCGGCACGCCCGCGGCCCGCAGCGCCGCCGCCAGATCCCGCCCGTGCGAGCACGGCACCATGGAGTCGGCCTCCCCGTGCACGACGAGGAACGGCGGCGCGTCCGCATGCGCCTGCCGCAACGGGCTTGCCGCGAAGGCCAGTTCGGGCACCTCGGCGGGTGCGGCGCCCAGCAGCAGCGCCTCCGGCGTCGCCGGGTCGGCCGGATCGAAGGGCGGCCGCGCCGTCGTGAGATCGGCGGGCCCGTACCAGACGACGGCCCCCGCGACTCGCGGCCCGCCCCGCGCCAGTGCGAGCAGTGACGCCAGATGCCCGCCCGCGGACTCGCCCCACACGACCACGCGCCCCGGATCGATCCCGACCTCGGCCGAGCGCAGTGTCAGCCAGTCCAGCGCCGCCCGCAGATCGTCCAGGGGCGCGGGAAACGTCGCCTCGCCGCTCAGCCGGTAGTCGGCGCAGGCCACCGCGATCCCGGCCGCCGCGAGCCGCTCGAAGGGCCCCGGCTGCCACGCCCGCGTATGCATCCCCATGTCGTCGCGCCGCCCGCGCCGCCACGCCCCGCCGTGCACGAACAGCACCAGCGGGCAGGGGAGCCCCGGCGCCCGTGCCGGTAGCCACAGGTCGAGCTCCAACGGCCGGGCGCCCGCCGGCTCCGCGTACGGGACACCACGCAACACCCGTATGCCGCCCGGCCGTTCGGCCGCGAACGGCAGCGGCGCGATGTCCGGGTGCGGCGCCGCGATCAGGTCCCGCAGCCCGCCCGGCGTCATGCCGTCCGCCACTGGTGACCGGGCAGGAAGCGCACGTCGTACGCGTCCGGCACTGTGCCGAACTTCCGCGGCTCCGGCACGAACGGCTCGGCCGGCAGGCCGAGACCCTCCACCGGTGTGCCCAGCGTCTCGAAGAACCGCTCGAAGGTCCCGCCGGGGCCCGCGGCGACGCCGACGATCTGGCTGTGGTGGCGCTCGATGCGGTAGGCGTGCGGGCAGTTCTTCGGCACGAACCCGAAGTCGCCGGGTGTGAGCACCCGTTCCAGCTGCTCGCCCTCGGTGTCCTCCACGAAGAGCCGCACGGCGCCCTGCGTCACGTAGAACACCTCGTACGTGTCCGCGTGCAGATGCGCCGGGATGATGTCGCCCCGCGGCCCCTCCACGGTGAAGAAGTTGAAGCAGTTCTCGGTCTGCTCGCCGCCCGCGTAGACGGTGATCAGATCCCCGAACAGATGCGCCCGGTCGCCCTCGCCCTTCTCGATGACGTACGGCTTCGTGGGATCGGCGGGGATACGGGAGGCGCTGCGCCACCGGGTCGCGTACTCCATGGTCATGACTGCTCACCCTCGCTTTGTCAGGCTGCCTGACTATGTACGTCAGGTACCCTGACACGCGGAACGAGGGATGGGCAAGTGCCGGACGAGCGGCGGCCGTACAGCGAGGAACGCATGACCGAGACGCGACGTGATCTGCCGCAGCTCCTGGGTGAGGCCCGGCGCTGGTTCGAGGAGGGCCTGCTCGCGGCCATGGAGGACGGTGGGGAACCGGCGGTGACACCGGCGCAGATGCAGCTGTTCGCCGCGCTCGACGAGGACGGCACCACCGTCTCGGAGCTGGCCCGCCGTATGGGCGTCACCCGGCAGACCGTGCACCAGGCCGTGCACGCGCTGGTCGCCGCCGGGCTGCTGGAGCAGGGGCCGGACCCCGCGTCGGCGCGGCAGCGGCTGATCCGCCGCACCGCCGCGGGACGCCGGGCCCACGACCGGGCGCGCCGCGCCCTCGACCGGCTGGAGGCGCACCTCGCCGAGCGCATCGGCCCGGAGGCGGTCACCGCGCTCCGGGCCGCGCTCGAAGCGCCGTGGGGTGAACCGGTGGTCAGTCGTCGATCGCCGAGGTGACCGTGCCGAGGTCGACGAACTTGAAGTTCGTGGACGGGCGGTCGGCGTCACCGGGGGCGTCGTGCCCGTCCTGGACGACCAGGAGGCCGTGCGGGTAGCGCCGGCCGAGCGGCTGGTTCAGCGCGGCGGCGCCGTCGCACTCCTCGGACCCGTCGAGCGTGGCCGAGGCCGGGGTGACGCGGAAGCCGCCCTCGTACTCGTTGTCGTCGGAGACCTCGCGGTCGTACGCGGCGAAGGTGTTGTCGCCCTGGCTGGAGGCGAGCAGCAGCCCGTCGCCGTCCTTCTCGGTGACCAGGGTCAGCCCCTCGACGTCGGCGGTGAGGTGGGAGCCGCCGTAGCCCGGGTCGGCACCCGCCGTGCACTCCTCCGTGGCCTCGTCGTAGGTGCCGGGGACCCCGAACTCCTTGACCTTGTCGATCAGTTGGGGCGTCCCGGTGAGGTCGGCGCGCAGCCGCCAGATGCCGATGTCCTCCTGGCCCGCGTACAGGGTGCCGGTCCCCGGGTCGACCACCATGCCCTCGACCTGGGGGAGTTCACCGGGTTCGTTGCAGGGGGTCCACGAGGTGCCGTTCGGGAGACGGAAGGTGTCGGGCAGGTCGAGGGTGCGGACCTTCGCGTAGCCGACCGTGCCGTCCTGGCGGGCCGTCAGCTCCAGCACGGCCAGGCGCGTGCGCTCGCGCTGGCTCACGATCGCGAACGAGCGGCCCGACGCCGGATCCGTCCAGGTGGCGAGCCCGTACGCCGTGCGCTGCTCGTTCACCTCGTCCTGCGAGGCGGAGAAGATCGTCGGCGCCTTCGGGTCGGTCACGTCGGTCAGCGGACCGCCGGGGCGGTCGCGGTCGATGCGGTAGACGCGCAGCCGGTCGCTGCCGCGGTCGCTGGTGACCGCGAGGTCGGCGAGGCGCGCGCTGCGCACCAGGTCGACGTTGTTGAACCGGCCCGGTGCGTCGTCCGCACCCGGCGCGGCCGGCGCCGGCAGGGACTGCACCTCGCGGGCGTCCAGGTCGTACACGCGCAGGCCGCCCTTCTTGGCGGTGGCGATGACCAGGCTGCGGTCCGGGTCGGCGGCGTCGCGCCAGATCGCCGGGTCGTCGGCATCGGCGTCGCCGCCCGCTTCGTCGTCGTGCAGCGCGGGCGTCTCGGCGCGCGGAGTCACGGAGGGCAGCGACGAGGCGGCCTGGGCGGGCGCCGCGGCGGTCACGGCGAGCGCGGCGACGGCCGTCGCGAGGGCGAGCAGGGAGGTCCGGTGCGGGGCCACGTACGGACTCCTTCGTGTCGGGAACATGGCGAAGGCATCCTGTGATCTTGGTGTGAGTGCGAGGGGTGCGGCGGGTGACCCGGCCCCGTACGGAAGGTGAACTCGCGGCTGCCGGAGCGCGGGAGGGCGTCCGCGACCACGGATCGCGCGTGCGCGTGGTCACGGTCGGCAAGGGAGCCGGCCGACCGGCACGTGCGGCCCTGCCGTGACGGCCCGACCCCGGTGCCCCCTGGGGGGATCCTTCCACCCGGGGGTCTACACGTATCCGACACGGCTCCTCCCCAGGTATGACACCGCGTGCCGCCGACTACATCAGACACGGGCGCGGAGTCCGGCTCTCAGGCTGACCTGGGGGCGCATCGGAGCGGAGACGATAGAGGCACGATCCTGCCGACCTCCCTGACGTGCGACGACGCACCGCCGGGTGGTCGATCCTGCCTTCGACCCCGACGGGAGCCCCTTTCGCCGTGGCTACGTTCCTCTACAAACTCGGGCGGCTGTCCTTCCGACGCCGCCGCTATGTGGCCCTGCTGTGGGTGCTGCTGCTCGGCGGGATCGGCTACGCGTCGTCGGCCGCGCCGGCCCCGCCCGCCGACTCCTTCTCCATGCCGGGCACGGAGTCGCAGAAGGCCTTCGACCTCCTCGAGCAGAAGTTCCCCGCGGCCAGCGCCGAGGGCGCCACCGCCCGCGTCGTCATACGCGCCCCCGAGGGCGAGAAGCTCACGGATCCGGCGCAGAAGACCGACGTCAAGAAGCTGGTGACCGCGCTCGGCGACGGCCCCGAGGTCGCCTCGGTCGCCGACCCGTACAAGGCGAACGCCGTCAGCAAGGACGGCACCACCGCCTACGCGTCCGTGACGTACAAGGTCGCCGGCACCGAGCTGTCCGACGAGGCCCACGAGGCCCTGACGAAGGCCACCGACGACGCGCGCGCCGCCGGCTTCACGGTCGAGACCGGCGGCGACGCCGTCGAGGCCGAGCAGGAGATGGGCGGCAGCGCCGAGATGATCGGCATCGCCATCTCGGCGATCGTCCTCGTCATCACCTTCGGCTCGATGATCGCGGCGGGCATGCCGCTGCTGACCGCCATCATCGGCGTCGGCATCGGCGTCTCCGGCATCGCGGCGCTCGGCAGCGTCCTGAACCTGTCCAGCACCACGTCCACGCTGGCCTCGATGATCGGCCTCGCGGTCGGCATCGACTACGCCCTGTTCATCGTCTCCCGCTACCGCGCGGAGATCGCCGAGGGCCGCGAACCCGAGGAGGCGGCGGGCCGCGCCACCGGCACGGCCGGCTCGGCGGTCGTCTTCGCGGGCCTCACCGTCATCGTCGCCCTCACCGGCCTGTCCGTCGTCAACATCCCGATCCTCACGAAGATGGGCCTGGCCGCCGCGGCGACCGTCGCCATCGCCGTGGTCATCGCGCTCACCATGATCCCGGCGCTGCTCGGCTTCGCCGGCAAGAAGGTGTTGCGCCGCAAGGACCGCAAGAAGTCCGCTTCCGGGCAGACCGCCCCGGAGGGCAAGCCGAACCTCGGCACCCGCTGGTCCCGCTTCGTGCTGCGCCGCCCGCTCGCGGTCCTCGTCGTCGGTGTGCTGGGCCTCGGCGCGATCGCGGTCCCGGCCGCGAGCCTCGAACTCGGCCTGCCGGACGAGGGCACTTCGGCGCCGGACAGCACGCAGCGCAAGGCGTACGACATGCTGTCCGAGTCGTTCGGCGCGGGCTTCAACGGCCCGCTGATGGTCACCGTCGACGGCAAGGGCGCGGAGGGCGCCGCCAAGACGGTCGCCGCGTCGCTGAAGAAGGTCGACGGCGTCGCCGCGGTCGCCCCGGCCCAGGTCAACCCGGCCGGTGACACCGCCATCATGACGGTCGTCCCGACCTCCGGGCCGAGCGACCACAAGACCGAGGAGATCGTCAAGACGATCCGCGGCGAGGCGAAGACGCTGGGCGAGCAGACCGACTCCGAGGTCCTGGTCACCGGCCAGACGGCCATGACGATCGACTTCTCGCAGACCCTGAACGACGCGCTCGTCCCGTATCTGCTCCTGGTCGTCGGCCTCGCCTTCCTCCTCCTGATGCTGGTCTTCCGCTCGATCCTGGTCCCGCTCAAGGCGGCGCTCGGCTTCCTCCTGTCGGTGGCGGCGGCGCTCGGCGCCGTGGTCGCGGTCTTCCAGTGGGGCTGGCTCGCGGACGTCTTCGGCGTCGACCAGCCGGGCCCGATCATGTCGATGATGCCGATCTTCATGATCGGCGTGGTCTTCGGTCTCGCCATGGACTACGAGGTCTTCCTCGTGACCCGCATGCGAGAGGCCTACGTGCACGGGGCGCGCCCCGGCGAGGCCATCGTGACCGGCTTCAGGCACGGCGGCCGGGTCGTCGGCGCCGCCGCGATCATCATGATGAGCGTCTTCTCCGGCTTCATCATGGAGAACAACGACATGATCAAGATGATGGGCTTCGGCCTCGCCGTCGCCGTCCTCTTCGACGCCTGGGTCGTCCGCATGGCCCTCGTGCCCGCGGTCATGGCCCTGCTCGGCAAGTCGGCCTGGTGGCTGCCCCGCTGGCTCGACAAGGCCCTGCCGAACGTCGACGTCGAGGGCGAGAAGCTCCAGAAGAACCTCTCGACCGTGTCGCCCACCGAGGACGACCGCGAACTGGAGCCCGTACGCGGCTGATCCCAGCCCCTTCACGACGGCGCGGGCCCCCTCCGACCACCGGAGGGGGCCCGCGCCGTCGTGGCACACAGGTCAGCGAGTGGGCCGCCACTTCCCGTCGGGGGAGAGAACCGGGGCCTGCCTGCGCGCCTGCGCCTGCACCTCGACGTGCGCCTCATGAGCGGTCACCCGGAACGCCTCCTCCCACGAGGCCAGCGCCGCCCCGACCGCCCCACCGGCCGTCCCCCGCCGCCGCACCCGGCGCGCCAGCCACACGAAACCCACGAGCACAGCGGCGAACCCGCCGAAGACCACGAGCAGGGGGAGCAGTCCGTTCATGCACGGGAGGCTACGCCGGAGCGGTCACGCTTCGAAGGGCACCCCGTGGAGGCGGTCGCCCCCCGCCCTCGGGTCGGAACGGCGACATGTGGTGTCCGATCTGCCAGTCCTCCGCTGCGGTCGGCGTCCGCTCGGGCTGGAGCACGGCATGTCGAGCTTCGACGCGGCGGGGAACAAGTGAGGCGGCGGTCACGTCGAACACACCCGCACAGTGTCGTGACCGCCGCCAGGACGCACTCCCGCAGTCGGGTCGGGGCGCGTCACCGACCTCAACCGACGGGCTCGTGCCGGGGTGACGGGCATCGGCCCGAACCCCCTCAAACGGTTGTCCGGTCGATCGCCTGTGCCAGGGCGGGGGTTCAGGCCCCGGTGAGGACGCCCGTGAGCACCGAAGTGACGACCTTGCGTACGTCCTCGGCCGCGGGGCGGCCCTCGTCGCGGCCGGCGAACAGCAAGTGGCCCGTGCCGATCAGGGTGAGGGCGAGGGTGTCGACGTCGGCGGTCGGCGCGATGCGGCCCAACTCCCGTTCCCTGCCCAGGTATGCGGTGACCGTCGCCGACGCCTGCGTCAGGACCGGGATGCCCGGCTGGCCGGCCGCGCGCAGCCGGGCCCGTAGCCCGTCGCGGAAGGTGATCAGGCCGACCATCGACAGGGCGACCGGGCCGAAGAAGTCGGTCAGGGCTTCCGTGAGGTGCTCGATCACGGACCCCGAGCCGGCCGCCGCCCCCAGGGCCGCGGAGCGGTCGGCGATCCGGCCGACCCGGTCGAGGACGAGTTCCGCGAGGAAGGTGTCGAAGTCCGCGAAGTGCCGGTGGAGCACGCCCTTGGCGCAGCCCGCCTCCGTGGTGACGGCCCGGCTCGTCAGCGCCTCCGCGCCATCGCGGAGCAGAACGCGCTCGGCCGCGTCGAAGAGCTGCGCGCGCACATCCTGAATGGCCACACCCGTCGGCACCTGCACGTCTCCTTCGTCGACTGGGCCAACCGTAGACGAGTGGGCACCTGCCCACTAGGGTGGGCGCATGCCCACTCACCCCGTACCGGCAGACGAGCCGAACGAACCGCACAAGGCGCGGGCCATGGCGGAGTCCTTCGGCGCCGACGCCGCACGCTACGACCGCACCCGCCCGCGCTACCCCGACGCCCTGATCGAGCGGATCGCCGCCGCGGCGCCCGGACCCGATGTCCTCGATGTCGGCTGCGGCACCGGCATCGCCGCCCGCGCCCTCCAGGCGGCGGGCTGCACGGTGCTCGGCGTCGACGTCGACCCGCGCATGGCCGACTTCGCGAGGGAGCGCGGAGTCACCGTCGAGGTCGCCCCGTTCGAGATCTGGGACGCCCGGGGGCGCACCTTCGACGCGGTCGTTGCCGGGCAGACCTGGCACTGGGTCGACCCCGTCGCGGGCGCCGCGAAGGCCGCCGAGGTGCTGCGCCCCGGCGGCCGTCTCGCCCTGTTCTGGAACACCACCCGGCCCGGCCCCGAGCTCGCCGAGGCGTTCTCGGCCGCCTACATGCGGGCGCTGCCCGACGCCCCGCGCAACCCCTGGTCGCGATCCGTCATCGACGCGTACGGAACCATCTTCGGCACGGTGTCCGGCGCGATCCGCGACACCGGCGCCTTCGGCGAACCGGAGGAGTGGCGCGTCGACTGGGAGCGGCATCGCACCCGCGACGCCTGGCTGGAGGAGATCCGCACCAGCGGCGAGGCGGGGCAGCACACACCGGAGCAACTCGCCCGGCTCCTGGAGGGCATGGGCGCCGCGGTCGACGCGGTCGGCGGCGCCTTCACGATGCCGTACACGACGGTGGCGGTGACGGCGGCACGTCAGGCCCGTCAGTCCGTGTAGACCTCCGCCCGGTCCACGCTCACGAACGACGCGCCGGACGACGCGTTGTGCTCCCCGGTCACCCGGACCCGCAGCGTGTGCCGGCCGCTCGGCAGCCGGGGACTGAGGTACTGCACGGTCTCCCCGGTGCGGATCGCGCCGTAGAAGTCGACGCGCTGCTCGGGGCCGCCGTCGACACTGATCGCCGCGATGCCGTTGCCCGTGTCCCGTACGGAGAGCAGCGCGATCCGCGTCCCGGTGAAGCCGAACGTCGCCGTGGCGCCCGCCCGGTCGCTCCAGTGGTCGTCGCCCCAGAAGCACTGCGTGCCGCAGCCCGTACCGGAGTTCCAGGTGCCCGTGTACGCGAGGGTGGCGTCGCCGCTGGAGCGGCCGTCGTCGTTGACCCAGTGGTTGCCCGAGCCGGGGTCGCCGGACGGCAGGTTCTGGGTCGCGCCCATCGCGAGCGGCGTGCCCAGGTCCGGGCTGCCGTCCGCGTTCCAGCTGATCTTCTGGGCGCGGGTGGTGCGGTTGGTGTACGTGTACGCCGACGTGGTCTTGGCGTGGTAGATCAGCCAGTCCTCGGTGCCGTCGGGGGAGGTGAAGAAGGCGTGGTGGCCGGGGCCGAAGACGCCGCGGTCGTCGGCGCGCGAGAAGACCGGCCCGGCGTGCTGCTTCCAGTTGCCCGGCACCAGCGGATCGGCGCCGTTCGCCAGGGACATCATCCACACCTGGTAGTCGGGCTTGCCGGTGTCGCAGGTCGAGTACGTCATCCACGTACGGCCGTTGCGGTTGAGGAACTCCGGGCCCTCGCGGACCTCGGGGCAGCCGCCCGCCGCGTCGATCGCGACCGCGTCGCCGGAGACGGTGTACGGGTTCGACAGCGGCGCGATGTTGAGCCCGTTGTGCTGGTACGGGTTGATGCCGCTGTAGGCGAGGTAGAGCCGGCCGTTGTGCCGGAGGATGCCGGGGTCGATCGCGAAGTCGTTCGGGTGGTTGGGCGGGGTGAGCTTCGCCTTGAAGTGGTACGGGCCCGCCGGGTCGTCCCGCTCCGATTCCAGGACGTACAGGCGGTGATGGTCGTCCGTGCCGTCGTCGGCGGTGTAGTAGAGGTACCAGCGGTCGCCGAAGCGGTAGAACTCCGGGGCCCAGATGTGCTGGTTGCGCGACGCGTCGCTGTCGGTCCACACCGTGATCGGGTCGGTGTCGAGCAGCGTGCCGAGCGACGGCGAGCGCCACATCTTGATGCTGTCACCCTGGGTGGTGGTGAGGTGGTAGGCCCCGTTCGCGTAGGCGAGGAACGGGTCGGGCCCTGAGTTCAGCGGATTGCGGAAGGTGCCCGCGGCGGCCGCCGCGGGTCTCTCGGCGGCGGCCTGCGGGGCCGCGACGAGACCGACGAGCAGGGCGAACAGTGCGGCGAGCAGGGCGGAACGGGGCAGGGTGCGCATGATCAGCTCCTTACATCGATGTAATGGGCACGGTGCGTTCGGGTCACTGGCCGCCGAGGCCCGTCGTCGCGACCGACTTGACGATGTGCCGCTGGAAGAAGACGAACACGACGACCAGCGGCAGCGCGGCGAGCACGGCCGACGACATCGTCTGCGCGTACTGGACGCCGTACGCGTCCTTCACCGACGTGATGCCGACGGGCAGCGTCATCAGGTCCGGGTCGGACGTGGAGACGAACGGCCACAGGAAGTTGTTCCACGCCCCGATGAACACGAAGATCGCCACGGCGGCGAGCATCGGCCGCGACAGCGGCAGCAGCACCGACCAGAAGATCCGCCAGTGCCCGGCGCCGTCGATCCGCGCCGCCTCCTCCAGCTCCCGTGGAAGGGAGTCGAAGTGCTTCTTCAGGATGAAGACCATCACCGGCGCCACCGTCTGCGGCAGGATCACCGCCCAGTACGTGTCGAGCAGGTGCAGCGTCAGCATCTGCCGGAACCACGGCACGATCAGGATCTGCGGAGGCACCAGGACCGCCGCGATCGTGAGGACGAACAGTCCGCGGCGTCCGGCGAACACCGTGCGCGAGAAGGCGTATCCCGCCATCGCCGACACCAGCACCGTGATCGCCGTGACGGCCGCCGAGATGAGGAGGCTGTTCAGCATCCACAGCGGCAGGTCGCCGCGCTCCCACACACTGCTGAACCCCTGGAGCGTGAACCCGTGTTCGGGCCACAGCCACTTCAGCGGATTGCTCGCGTCCTGCTCGGACTTGAACGCCGTGAGGACCGCCCACGCCATCGGCAGCAGCCATACCAGCGCGGCGATCGTGAGCACGGTCAGGGCGAGCACGCGCGCGGTGCGGTTCTCGCCGAGCGTCAGATTCGTCCGCGACCGGTCCGGACGCCGCGGCACCTTCAACGGGCGTACGGAGCGGGGTGTGTGACGGGCCGGCGCGGGAGGGGCGGGGACTTGGGTGGAGGTCATGGTCACTTCTCCCGGCGGCGGAGTGCGGCGAACTGGACGGCGGAGGCGAGGACGACGAGGGCGAAGAAGATGTAGCTGATCGCCGACGCGTAACCGAGCCGGTAGCCGGTGAAGCCGACGTCGTAGACGTACTCGACGACCGGCCGCGTCGAGTTGTTCGGCCCGCCCTTGGTGAGCAGGTACACCTGGTCGAAGACCTTCAGGGACGCCAGGATCTGGAGCACCGTGATCACGACCGTGATCCGGCTGAGCTGCGGCAGCGTGATCGACCACAGGCGCCGCCACGCCCCCGCGCCGTCGATGGCGGCGGCCTCGTACAGGTGGTCGGGGATCGACTGGAGCGCGGCGAGGTAGAGCAGGAAGTTGAAGCCGACCGTCCACCACAGCGTCGTCAGGGCGACCGCCCACATGGCCACCGACTCGTCGCTCAGCCAGGCGAGTTGACCGAGGCCCAGCGCGTCGAGGAGGTGGTTGTACAGGCCCAGATCGGGCTGGTAGAGCCACAGCCACAGCAGGCTCACCACGCCGACCGGCAACAGATACGGCGCGAAGAACGCGAGCCGCCACACCCACTGGCCGGGCAGGCCGGTGTGCACGAGCAGCGCCATGCCGAGCGCCACGACGACGAGCGGCACCGTCGAGATCGCGGTGAACCAGACCGTGTGGCCGAGCGCCCGCCACATCTCCGCGTCCCGGAACGCCTCCGTGAAGTTGCCGGCGCCGACGAAGGACGGGGAGTGCGCCGACAGGGACGCGTCGGTCAGGCTCATCCACAGCCCCTGGCCCAGCGGCCAGAGCATGAAGACGGCGAACAGGGCGAGGAACGGCAGCGCGAACAGCAGGCCGGGGGAGACCAGCCGTCGCACCGCCAGGGCCCGGGGCCGGGCGAGGGGAGAGGACATCGTCGTTCCTCCTGGGAAGGGTCCGAAGGGTCCGAAGCGGCGGCGGCCGGTCAGGCCGGGCTCGGCTTGGCGAGGAAGGTGTTCAGGCGCCGCACCATCGCGCGCGCCGCACGGTCCGGGGACAGGCCGTTGAGGAGAGCCTGCTGGAGCACCTGTGACATGGCGTTCTGGAAGTCGGAGCCCGCGCCCGCGAACCAGACCGACGGGTCGAGCACGACATGGTCCTGGGCCGACTTGTAGTGCGCCTGCGGCAGCAGACCGGCGTACGCGCGGGTGCGGGTGACCGGCCCGTACGCGGGGATGTGCCCGGCGCCCGCCCAGATCTGACCGGCCTTCAGGAGCGCGGCCACCGTGCGGTGCGTGCGGCGGCGGTGCTCCTCGTCGGGGTGCGCGCGGTGCGGCAGCACGAACGAGTGCGAGTCCGCGTACACCGCCGGCGTCCCGAACACGGTGGGCATCGGCGCCGCGCCCACGTTCTTGTCCGCGGCCCTGAAGGTGCCCAGCTCCCACTCGCCGGAAAGGATCATGGCCGTCTGCCGGTTGGTGAACGAGGCGATCGCCGCCGCGTAGTCGAGCCGCTTCGGGTTCACCGTGCCGTCCACCAACTTGGCCATGAACGCGATGACTTCGGCCATCCGGTCCGGATCGACCTCGGCCGGACCGCCCTCCGGGAGCGTGAACGCGCCGCCGGTCTGCCGGTACAGGCCGTAGAACAGCCGCCAGCCCTGCGCGGTGTCGGTGGCGTACCCGAACGCGACGCCCTGCTGGCCCGACGCCTTCGCCAGTTCGCGGCCGGCGTCGAGGAAGCGCTCCGGGGACGAGAACGCCTCCGCGTCGAGCGTGCCGTCCTTCGTGAGCAGCCCGGCCTTCTTCACCGGCTCCGGGTGGAAGAACACGATGAACGGGTGGGTGTCGAGCGGGACGGCGTACGTGGCGCCCTTGTACTGCGTACGGGACCACACCGCATCGGTGAAGTCGCCCTGGCGCACGCCGAATTCGGCCAGCAGGTCCAGGTCCCACGGGTCCACCAGGCCCGTCGGCGCGTACCCGGCCAGGCGCGACATGTGCGCGATCGCGACGTCGGGGCCGCGCCCGCCGGCCGAGGCCATGGCGAGCTTCGTGTAGTACGGGGTGCCCCACTCCAGGACGGTGCGTTCGATACGGGTGCCCGGCATGTCGGGCCGCGCCGCGCGCGCCATCTCGTTGAACAGGCCGCCGTCGGCCCCGCTGAACGGATCCCACAGGCGGACGGTCGACTCGTCGGACGCCAGCGCGCTGCCGCAGCCGCTCAGCGCTCCGGCGCCGAGGGCCGAGGCGCCGGTGGCGAGGGCCGCCGTCAGCGCGCGGCGCCGGGTGAGCGCGGGGCGACCGACGGGGACGGATGTGCCGGTCATGGTTCTCCTTCATGCATCGATGTAAAGAGCGGGCATGGCTGGGTGGTGGCGGGATCAGTCCTGGTCGCGCCGCCCGGACTCGAAGGCGGCCGGGCGCAGCTGGGCGGCGCGCAGCAGAGCGGTGTCGACCTTCTCGCCGCGGTCGAAGAGATAGACGCCGTTGCGCTCCTGGAAGACGTCCGTGAGCTGCGTGTAGCAGTAGCCGAACATGTCCGGGTCGTCGAGGAGCACGCCCGTCAGACCGGTGAACCGGTCGACGAACTCCTCGGCTGTGCGCGGCCGTTCGCCGTACCCCCACGACGCGTCCCGCTCGGACCCGGCGACGTCGGCCGCCGCCCGCGGATCCCACCAGATGCCACCGAACTCGCTGCAGAAGTACGGCTGCCCGCGGTAGGGGACTGACCAAGTACGCCCGTCCGGACCGGAGTTGACGAACGGCTTGTCCTCCGCGAGGCCGTGCATCGTCTTGGCGAAGGCCGCCGGGTCCTGCTCGTAGCAGTGCGAGTCGTACACGTCCGTCTCCGGGACGCGGTGCGCGTAGCCGGACGCGTCGATGACGGGCCGGGTGCCGTCGGCCTGCTTGGTCGCCAGGAACATCGCCCGTGTGACGTCGTCGAGCTGCGTGATCCGGTCGTGCAGGGTCTGGTACGTCTCGTTGAGCGGGCACCAGCCGATGACCGACGGGTGCGAGTAGTCCCGCTCGACCGCCTCCAGCCACTGCGTGACGTACGAGGCGTCGGGCCGCTGGTTGTCGTCGCGCACGCCGACCTCGCAGCCCCAGTCGCCGAACTCGCCCCACACCAGGTAGCCGAGCCGGTCCGCGTGGTACAGGTAGCGCTCCTCGAAGACCTTCTGGTGCAGCCGGGCGCCGTTGAAGCCCGCCGCGAGGCCGAGTTCGATGTCGCGTACGAGGTCCGCGTCGCTCGGCGCGGTCATCAGGCCGTCCGGGTAGTAGCCCTGGTCGAGCACGAGCCGCTGGAAGACGGGCTCGCCGTTCAGGAGCAGCCGCTTGCCGTCGACCGACACCGAGCGCAGACCGGCGTACGACGTCACGCTGTCGACCGGCTCGCCGTCGGGGCCGACGACGTCGAGCAGGAGGTCGTACAGGTGCGGGTCCCCCGGCGACCACACCCGCAGCCGGTCCTCGGGCACGGCGAGGGCGAGCCGGGGCACGAGGTCGAGGTCGGCGCGCGCCTCGGCGGCGACCACCGTGCCCCGCGCGTCGCGGAGCGTGGCGCGCACCCGGTGACCGGGGGCGTTGCCGGTCAGCGGCAACTCCAGGAAGAACGAGCCTGAGGCCAGGTCGGGCGTGATGCGCGGCCGCTTGAGGGCCACGGTGCGCGGCACCGGCTCCAGCCACACCGTCTGCCAGATGCCCGTCGTGCGGGTGTAGTGGCAGTGCGAGTTGGCGTACCAGGTGGCCTGCTTGCCGCGCGCCTGCGGCCCGTGCCGGCTGTCGCGGGCCCGCACGACGATCGTCAACTCCCGCCCGGCCTCGGCCACGTCGCCCAGGTCGGCGGTGAACGGCGTGAAGCCGCCGCGGTGGCGTGCCACCTCGACCCCGTTCGCCCACACGGTCGTGTCGTGGTCCACGGCGCCGAAGTGCAGCAGCACCCGGGCGTCCGTCCACGCGGCCGGCACCGTCACGGTGCGGCGGTACCAGACGGCCTCCAGGAAGTCCGTCTCGCCGATCCCCGACAGCTCGGACTCCGGGCAGTACGGAACGGTGATCCGGTCGGTCAGCGGGCGCTCGCGCAGGCCCCGTTCGAGCCCGGTGTCGGCGCGGTCGATCTCGAACTCCCATACGCCGTTGAGATTCAGCCAGTCCGCGCGGGCGAACTGCGGCCGCGGGTACTCGGGGCGGGGCTGAGCCGGGAGGGACGGGACGGGCATGGTGCTCCTCGCGTGTCGGTGCTGTGCGTGATCATGGTCGGCCGGTCCGGCGCGAAGGGCGTTCCGGGCGGCGCGAGGCTCATGGCACCATGACGATTACATCGATGTAAATCCCTGGGACGGTCAAGGATCCGGCCCGAAACCGATTCGTGACGCTGGGTACGATCACAGACGGCAGACGGAAGGAATGAACAGCGTGGCGGCCAGACCCAGGATCAAGGACGTGGCGGAGTACGCGGGCGTCTCGCCCAAGACGGTCTCCAACGTGATCAACAACTTCGAGCACGTCTCCGACCGCACCCGGGAGGCGGTCCAGGAGGCGATCGACGCCCTCGGCTACCGCGTCAACATGGCCGGCCGCCAGCTCCGGCAGGGTCGTACCGGCATGATCACCCTCGCCGTGCCCGAACTCGACGTCGCCTACTTCTCCGAGCTGGCCAAGCACGTGATGACGGAGGCGGACCGCCGCGGGCAGACCGTCCTGCTGCACCAGACCGGCGGGGTCCGCGAACGTGAACTCGCCGCGCTGCACGGCTTCGACGCGCAGTTCACCGACGGCGTGATCCTCAGCCCGCTCGCCCTCCACCCCCGCGACCTGGCCACCCGGGACCGCCGGCTCCCGGTGGTCCTGCTCGGCGAGCGCCCCGCCGAGGGCAGCACCGACCACGTGGCCATCGACAACGTGGCGGCCGCGCGCGAGGCGACCCGCCACCTGCTGGCGCGCGGACGGCGCCGGATCGCCGTCGTCGGCGGCAGTGTGCGGGGCCGTCAGGGCACCGACCGGCTGCGCACCGAGGGTTACCGCGAGGCGCTGAAGGAGGCCGGTGTGCCCTTCGACGCCGACCTCGTGGTCCCCGTGGACGCGTACCACTGGCGGGACGGAGCCCGGGCGGCCGGCGCGCTCTTGGACGAAGGGCCGCGCCCCGACGCCCTGCTCTGCCTCAACGACCACCTCGCGCTCGGCGCACTGCGCTCCCTGCACGAGCGGGAGCTGCACGTCCCCGGTGACCTGGACGTGGTCGGCTTCGACGACATCGAGGCCTCCCGGTTCAGCGTCCCCAGCCTGACGACGATCGCCCCGGACAAGACGGAGATCGCCCGGGCCGCCGTGGCGCTGCTCCTCGACCGTATCGACGAGTCGGCGCACGGCCCGCTCCAGGACCATGTCGTCGGGCACGAGCTGATCGTGCGGGAGAGCACCGGAGGCTGACCCCTCCGCCGTGCCGCACGACCGCCTCGGCTTCGGCCAACAACCGGAACATCTCGGCCACGCAGTGTGTTGCGTCGACCAAGCAGGGCATGGACGCTGAGAGAGGACCGGAATCCGTTGTGCGGAGGTGGGCAGTGGCACCCGCGACACCTCGCCCGCACGCGTCGCCCGCAGGGGACGACGCGGCGCGCGTCGTCGAGCTCGAGAAGCAGGTGGAGCAGCTGAAGCAGGCGGTGAACTCGCACGCCGAGATCGACCAGGCGATGGGTGTCGTCGCCGCCGTGGGGCGCATCCCTCCTGCCGAGGCGTGGGACGTCCTGCGCGAGGTGTCGATGCGCACCAACACCCGGCTGCGTACCGTCGCCGCGCAGGTCATCGTCTGGGCGCGGACCGGAGACCTGGACCAGGAGATCCGCAGCGAGATCGAGCGCCAGTTCGTGCTCCGCAAGGCCGAGGCGGCCGCCGAGGCCCTGCCGGAGAAGTCCTGAGCTTCTTTGTGAGTCTCCGCTCCCCGGGTGACCGAGGAGCGGAGGGCGGGCTCACTGCCGAACCCGCCGCATCTAGGGTCGGCCGTCCATGCTGTCGGAGTAACACCCTGAGCCGCAGGCAAACGCAAGATCCTCGGAATCTTTACGCCGCCTCGCGCTGAGGCCCACGATTGGCCCCGCCTCCCGGGGTACCCGCCGGTGACGATCGCCGACGCCGCGAGGAGGACACATGGGGGCCGACGGGTCACGCGGGCTGGAGACCGCGCTGCGCGAGCGGGTCGACGGGGAGGTCCGCTTCGACGCCGGGAGCAGGGCCGCGTACGCGACGGACGCCTCGAACTTCCGCCGGACGCCGATCGGCGTCGTCGTCCCGCGCACGCCCGAGGCCGCCGCCGACGCCGTGGCCGTCGCGCACGAGCACGGCGCGCCCGTCCTCTCGCGCGGCGGCGGCACCAGCCTGGCCGGACAGTGCACCAACACCGCCGTGGTCCTCGACTGGTCCAAATACTGCACGCGCATCGAGTCGGTCGACGCGGACGCCCGCACGTGCGTCGTGCAGCCCGGCATCGTGCTCGACGAGCTCAACCGCCGGCTGGCCCCCACCGGTCTGTGTTTCGGACCCGAACCGGCCACCCACGCCAACTGCACCATCGGCGGCATGATCGGCAACAACTCGTGCGGCGCCACCGCCCAGCGCACCGGCAAGGTCGTCGACAACATCCGCCGCCTCGAGGTCCTCCTGCACGACGGCACCCGGTTCTGGTGCGGCCCCACCGACGACGAGGAGTACGCCCGGATCGAGTCCCGCGGCGACCTCCGGGCGTCCCTGTACCGGCGGCTGCGGTCCCTGCGCGACACGTACGCCGACGAGATCCGCCGCCGCTACCCCGACATCCCGCGCCGGGTCTCGGGCTACAACCTCGACTCGCTGCTGCCCGAGCACGGCTTCGACGTCGCCGGGCTGCTCGTCGGCAGCGAATCCACGCTCGTCACCGTCCTGCGGGCCGAACTCGACCTCGTCCCCGTGGTCCAGGAGCAGACCCTCGTCGTGCTCGGCTTCCCGAGCATCGAGGCGGCCGCGGACGCCGTGCCCGCGATCCTGCCGCACGAGCCGATCGCCCTGGAAGGCGTCGACGCGCGCCTGGTCCACGACGAGCGACTCAAACACCTCAACCCGAAGGCACTGGACCGACTCCCGCAGGGGCGGGCCTTCTTGATGGCCCAGTTCGGCGGCGCGACCCTCGACGAGTCCGACGCCCGCGCCCGGCGGATGCTCGCGGCGCTCGACGAGTCCCCGCACGACCCGGAGGTCGCCTTCCTCGACGACGCGGCCCGCGAGGCGGAGCTCTGGCAGGTCCGCGAGGCGGGCCTCGGCGCCACCGCGCACATACCGGGCCGCGCCGACACCTTCGAGGGCTGGGAGGACTCCGCCGTCGCCCCCGAACGGCTCGGCGACTATCTGCGCCGGCTGCACGCCCTGTACGAGGAGTTCGGCTACCTCAGCGACACCGGACCCAGCCTGTACGGACACTTCGGGCAGGGCTGCGTGCACACCCGGATCCCCTTCGACCTGTACTCCGCCGACGGCGTCGCCACCTACCGGCGCTTCATGGAACGGGCGGCCGACCTGGTCGTCGAGTTCGGCGGCTCGCTCTCCGGCGAACACGGCGACGGGCAGAGCCGGGGAGAGCTGCTGCCGCGCATGTTCGGCGAGTGGCTCGTCGCCGCCTTCGGCGAGGTGAAGGCAGCCTTCGACCCGGACCACCTGATGAACCCCGGCAAGGTCGTCGCGCCCGCCCGCCTCGACGAGCACCTGCGGCTCGGCGCCGACTGGGCCCCCGCCGACCCCCAGGACCTGCACTTCCACTACCCGCACGACGGCGGCTCGTTCGCCGAGGCCGCCAACCGCTGTGTGGGCGTGGGCAAATGCCGGCAGCGGACCACCGAGGGCGGCTCGGTGATGTGCCCCTCGTACCAGGTCACCGGTGAGGAGGAGCACTCCACGCGCGGCCGCGCCCGGCTGCTCTTCGAGATGCTCGACGGTCACGGCGACAGTGCGATCAAGGACGGCTGGCGCTCCACGGAGGTCAAGGAAGCCCTCGACCTCTGCCTCGCCTGCAAGGGCTGCAAGAGCGACTGCCCCGCCGATGTCGACATGGCGACGTACAAGGCGGAGTTCCTGGCCCACCACTACGAAGGCCGCCAGTGGCGCAGGCCCCGCTCGGACCTGGCCATGGGATGGCTCCCGGCCGCAGCCCAGTTCGTCGGACACGCCCGGCTCGCACCGCTCGTCAACACCCTCACCCACACCCGGCCGTTCGACCGTGCCGCGGCGGCCGTCGCCGGGCTGGCCCGGCGCGAGCTGCCGCTCTTCGCCGGGCAGACGCTCCGGCAGTGGTTCGCCCGGCACGAGCCGCGAGGGGACGGGGCGCGCGGCACGGTCCTGCTGTGGCCCGACACCTTCACCGACGCCTTCCACCCGCACGTCGGGCAGGCCGCGGTCCAGGTGATGGAGGACGCCGGCTGGCGGGTCGTCCTGCCCGGCGAACCGCTGTGCTGCGGACTCACCTGGATCTCCACCGGCCAACTCGCCACCGCGAAAAGGGTGGTGCGCCGCACCGTCCGGCATCTCGCCGGGCATCTGCGCGCGGGCGGCCTCGTCGTCGGCCTGGAGCCGAGCTGCACCACCGTCTTCCGCTCCGACGCCGCCGAGCTGTTCCCGGGTGATCTCGACGTACGGCGCCTGCGGCGGCAGACCGTCACCCTCGCCGAACTCCTCACCGAGCACACGCCCGGCTACACGCCCCCGCGGGTGCCCGACCACGCGGCCGGCGCGCTCGCCCAGGTGCACTGCCACCAGCACGCCGTGCTCGGCTGGGACGCCGACCAGGAACTGCTGCGCCGGGCCGGCGTCGACGCCGAACACCTGGATTCCGGGTGCTGCGGTCTGGCCGGCAACTTCGGCTTCGAGCGGGGCCACGAGGACGTCAGCGAGGCGTGCGCCGAGCGGGTCCTGCTGCCCCGGCTGCGCGAGGCCCCCGCCGGGACCGTCGTCCTCGCCGACGGCTTCAGCTGCCGTACCCAGATCCACGGCCTCGACAGCGGCGGCCACGAGGGCGTCCACCTCGCGGAACTCCTGGCGACCGGCCTCGCGCAGGGAACGGGCAGCGCCTACGCGACCGCACCGGGCGCCCGCCCCGAACCGCCCGGGAAGGCGGCACGGGCGCTGACGAGGACGGCGGCGGTCGCGGCGGCGGGCGCCGCCTGCCTGGGGGCCTGGCGGCTGCGCGGGCTCAGGTCCGGGCCAGCAGGGACCGTACGCCGTCGCCGCTGAGGGTCAGGGCGTCCGGCGAGCCCCCGTCGATGGTGAGGGACAGCTCCGCGGGCCAGCCCGCCGCCAGCGCGCCCAGCGGCACCGGGCGGCACTCCGAGATGAACGGCAGCAGTTCCGCCATCCGCAGCTCGGACGTGAAGACCGGCACGAGCTGCTCGCCGCCCGGCTGCTCGATCACGGGCAGCGCGAGGCTCCGGTCGTCGGGCCCCTGCTCCGCGCGGGCTTCGTCGGGCACGGGCACGAGCACCTCGCTGCCCGCCAGGGTGTCGAGCGCGTTCTGGTCCCCGGTGTTCTCGGCCAGCGCGCTGAGCGCCTGCTGCGCGGGGGACGGGGGGTTGCCCGACGCGTCCGGGGTTCCGTTGATGTCCATGGTGATCTGTTCCTCGCTTCTCGTCGGGATCCGGCCGGGGTCGTCCCACAGGCCGGGAAGCGGGTCGCGTACCCAGGGTGTACGGGGACATGCGCGGCCCGCTGTCAGTGGTGGCTGCGAGGCTGAACCCATGGACGAACAGGAGTTCTTGCAGGGCAGGGTCTACGGAGCCGATCACGACGACGCGGCCCCGCGCCCGGGGCGCCGCTACGCGGAACTGGTGGGCGGCCCGCTCGACGGCCTGCTGCTCGACGTCACCGACGCCGACGGTGCGGACGGGCCGCGGGAGGTCGCGCTGCCCACGGAGTTGGGCGCCTTCGGCGCGGGCGGGCGCGCGCTGTACGGGCCGGTCGACGGGGGAGCGGGGCGCGGCCGGTTCGTGTGGCGCGGGGACACCCCCTGACCGGCGGCCGCGTAGGCTCGGGCCCGTGTCCGACACTCGCCTGCGCCGCGTCGCCGTCCTCGTCCTCGAAGGAGCGAAACCGCTCGATGTCGGCATCCCCGCGCAGGTGTTCACGACCCGCGCGAGCATGCCGTACGAGGTGCGGGTGTGCGGCGCGGCCGCCGGACTCGTGACGGGCGGGGACGGACTCTCGTACGCCGTCGCCCACGGCCTGGAGGCGCTGGAGTGGGCGGAGATCGTCTTCATCCCGGGGTACCGCCTCCCGGACCGCGACGACCCGCCGAAGCCCGTCGTCGACGCGCTGATCGCCGCCCACGACCGGGGCGCGCGCCTCGCCGCCATCTCGACCGGAGCCTTCGCCCTCGCCGCGACCGGCCTGCTCGACGGCCGCCGCGCCACGACGCACTGGCACTACACCCGCGCCCTCGCCGCCAGGCACCCGCACATCCGGGTCGACGAGAACGTGCTGTTCGTCGACGAGGGCCGGGTCCTGACATCGGCGGGGGCCGCCTCCGGCATCGACCTGTGCCTGCACATCCTCCGCGGCGACCTCGGCGTCGCCGCCTCCAACCACGCGGCCCGGCGCCTGGTCGCGGCGCCCTACCGCAGCGGCGGCCAGGCCCAGTACGTCCCGCACAGCGTGCCCGAACCGCTCGGCGAACGGTTCGCCGACACCCGGGAGTGGGCCCTGCACCGGCTCGGCGAACCCCTCACCCTGGAGCTCCTGGCCCAGCACGCGGCGGTCTCCGAGCGCACGTTCTCCCGACGGTTCGTCAAAGAGACGGGCTGCACGCCGATGCAGTGGGTGATGCGGGCCCGCGTCGACATGGCCCGTGAACTCCTGGAGCGGTCGGAGCGCAGCGTCGAGCAGATCGCCGCCGACGTCGGCCTGGGCACCGGGGCGAATCTGCGCCTCCACTTCCAGCGCATCCTCGGCACCACCCCCAGCGAGTACCGACGCACCTTCACCCAGGGCGAGTAGAGCCGGCGCAAGAGGGTGTCGGGATCCTTGCGGATCGTGGCGATCACGCCACTGTCGACGGCGGTCGCCGCGCGCGAGCCTTGAAGGGCGAACGGAAGGGACACCACTCATGACTCGCATCGCCATCAACGGATTCGGCCGCATCGGACGCAACGTGCTGCGCGCCCTGCTGGAGCGCGACACCGCGCTGGAGATCGTGGCCGTCAACGACCTCACGGAGCCCGCCGCCCTGGCCCGGCTGCTCTCCTTCGACTCCACCGCAGGACGCCTGGGGCGCCCGGTCACGGTCGACGGCGACACCCTCGTCGTCGACGGACACCGCATCAAGGTCCTCGCCGAGCGCGAGCCGGCCAAGCTGCCGTGGGCCGAACTCGGCGTCGACCTCGTCCTGGAGGCCACCGGCCGCTTCACCTCCGCCGAGGCCGCCCGCGCGCACCTCGACGCGGGCGCGAAGAAGGTCCTGGTCGGCGCCCCGTCCGACGGCGCCGACGTGACCCTCGCCTACGGCGTGAACAACGACGCCTACGACCCGGCCGCGCACACGATCATCTCGAACGCGTCGTGCACCACGAACGCGCTCGCGCCGCTCGCCGCCGTCCTGGACGAACTCGCCGGGATCGAGCACGGGTTCATGACCACGGTGCACGCCTACACCCAGGAGCAGAACCTCCAGGACGGCCCGCACCGCGACCCGCGCCGCGCCCGCAACGCCGCGATCAACATCGTGCCGACGACGACCGGCGCAGCCAAGGCGATCGGCAAGGTGCTGCCCGGACTGGACGGCAAGCTCTCCGGCGACTCCATCCGCGTGCCCGTCCCGGTCGGCTCGATCGTCGAGCTGAACACGACGGTGGCCCGCGACGTGACCCGCGAAGAGGTCCTGGCCGCCTACCGTGCGGCCGCCGACGGCCCGCTCAAGGGCGTCCTGGAGTACTCGGAGGACGCGCTGGTCTCCTCCGACATCACCGGCAACCCGGCCTCGTCGATCTTCGACTCGGAGCTCACCCGCGTCGACGGCCGCCACATCAAGGTCGTCGCCTGGTACGACAACGAGTGGGGCTTCTCGAACCGCGTCATCGACACCCTGGAACTCCTCGCCGGACACTGACCGCGTCCGCGCACACGAGCGGGGCGGCACCCTCGGGTGCCGCCCCGCTGCCGTCTGTGCGCCCTCAGGACTGGGGACGGCTGCCGTGGTTCGCGCCGTTCTTACGACGGGCCCTCTTCTTACGGCGTCGCTTCGAGGACATCGTTACCTCCCAGGTGATGTGGGTTGTGTGGAGCTTCCCGGCGAGGGGAGCCCAGGTGAGCACGGTGCCGCCTACCCACGTGAACACGGGGGATACCGTGGCGTGAGTCACGGAACGAAGAACGGAGTACCGAGCTGTGGGTTACGGGGGAGCGGTGACGCAGGACGAGAGCAGGGCCACGTGGGGACTGATGATGTCGTGTCTGCACGGCGGGGTCGGCGGACTGCACTGGGGGACCCGGGCCGAAGGCCATGTGAGCGGGACGCGGCGCGAGGCGCGGAACGCCCTGTACCGGCATGTGCTCGCCTTCGAACCGAGGAAGCCGCTCAACCTCGTACGGCGCACGGTGTACGAGGAGGGCGAGGGGTATCTGCTGATCGCCGAGGGGATGACGCAGACCTTCGAGTACCGGTTCTCCCTCTCCCGCGTCGTCCACGACACCGCACAGCAGCCGGCCGCCCCGGCCGTCCCGCCGCCACCGGTCGCACCGCCGTCCCTGTGAGCCGTCCGGAGCGGTCAACTCCCCTTCCGTGGACGGATCTCAGGGGCGTCTCAGGGTCGTCCCGGGGAGTGCTCGGTCGGGACCGGGGAACTTGTGCTGCGACGGCCGTCTCCCGGAAGGGTCCTGGAGAGGCCGTCCCGGAATAGGCCGAGAGGTCTGGAGGGACGAACAGGCATGGACATCTCCGGAATCATCAGCGCGATCGTCATCGGCGTGATCATCGGCGTCCTCGGACGCCTCGTCATCCCCGGCCGGCAGCGCATCGGCATCCTGTGGACGATCCTGGTCGGCATCGCGGCCGCCTTCGTCGGAACCGCCGTCGCGTCCGCGTTCGACGTGGCCGACACCGCCGGCATCGACTGGATCGAACTCGCCATCCAGATCGGTCTGGCCGCGCTCGGCGTCGTGGGAGTGGAGCAGGCGAAGGGGCGCCGCTGACCTCGCGGTCGAAGGCCGTCCCGCGGATGTGTTTGTGGCGGCCGGATGCGGCTAACCGGCCACTATGGCGAACTCACAGGACAAGGACGTCAAGGACGTCAAGGACACCACGGACGTCAAGGAAGGAGCCGGCCGCGCGGCCGGGGCCGGACGGAACGCGGCGGCCAAGGCGCGGTCCGCGGGCGCCGAAGGAGCGCGTGCCGCGACCGGCGCGGGCGAGGCCGTGGGGCGCGCGGCGACGACGACCGGCGCCGCGCTCACCAGCGCCCGTGAGGGCGTGGTCGCGACGGCGGGACAGGTGGCCACGGCGGCCACCACGGCGTGGACCGTACTGAAGAACCGCAAGATCGTCGCCGCGGGGGCGACGGCCTCCATGGCCGCGCTGACCGCGGCGTCGTACGCGGCAGGACGCCGCGCGGAACGCGGCACCCAGGGCCCCCTCACCCGCCTCACCGGTGGCCGGGTCTGACCAGCAGGGACAGAGCGACAGCACGACACGGGAGCGCCCCGCCGGACCATCCGGCGGGGCGCTCCCGTGCGCCCCGCCGCTGCCGACCGCGTGCGCCGCCCCGTGCATCAACCTCCGCTCCCCGCGCCGTCGCCTCTCCCTCTGCGCGTGCTGTGCGCCCCCGCGAAGGGGTTCGCCGCGGGTGCGGCCCGGTGATAACGCTGGAGACACGGGCTCACCGGACGGGGTGATGAAAGGACTCGGCATGGCACACGAGGCGACTCTGGAAGCCGGGCGGCTGTCCGCCATAGCGAAGATCCTGGACCGGGCCGGCGGCCATCTCAGCGCCGCGGTCCACGAGCGCGGCCTGACGCCCGCGCCTCCCGACGACGGTCACGCCGCCGGGATCCAGTCGCTGCTCGAGGTCTCGCGCAGCGCCTCCTACGACGTGACCTGCGCCGTCCGCCACGCGTGCAGCGGCGATCTGTCGCGCGCCCAGGCCCATCTCGAAGCGGCCCGCTCGGCCCCCGACAAGCTCGCCGTCCCCGCCACCGACATGCCCCGCCCCCTGCCCTCCGGGGTGCGCACGGCACTGCAACTCCTGCGCGGCATCTCGGGGTTCTTCAGCGCGGAGACGGAGGACGCCTTCGTGCGCGCCTTGCGCATCGACAGCACGGCGGGCTGACCGGCGCCGGGCCGGGGCGCGGTTCGTATGCTGGGGCGATGATCGCAGGCACCCTCCGCACGGCCGGGACCGCGTGAGCCCCGGCGCCGCGCACGACGTCACCCTGCGCAGACTCCTCGCCTACGACGACGAGGGCATCCTGCGCCTGGTGCTCGCCCCGGCCGGACCGGACGTCGCCGTGCGCGGCCTGGTCATCGGCGACGAGGACGCGGGGCGGCCGTACGACGGACGGATCGTGCTCGTGACGGGGCTGTCGGCCGACTGGGGCGCGGCGGTCCGCGAGGCCGCCCGGCGGGGCGCCGCCGCGGTCGTGGTGCGCTGCACGGAGCACGAACAGCCGCCCGCCGACGTCGTCGCCGCGGCCCAGGAGTCCGGGATCGCCGTGCTGGCCAGGGCCGCCTGGGCGGACTGGTCCGACACGCTCGAACTGCTCCGCTCGGCCACGGCGTTCGCCCGCGCCGGCACCGGACCCGGGCCCGCGGAGGACCTCGCTGACGGCGGCCTCGCCGCGCTCGCCGAGGAGACCGCACGGCACTGCCAGGCCTCGATCACGGTGGAGGACACCCGGTTCCGGGTCCTCGCCCACTCCGACACCAGCCCCGACGCCGACCCGGTGCGCCGCTCGACGATCCTCAGCGGCAAGGTGCCCGACGGGCGCGTGGCCCACCTGCGGCGCAGCGGCCTGCTGCGCGCCCTGTGGGCCTCCCGCGACGTCATCCACCGGGCGGCCGACGGCGACGATCCGGAACGCCTGATCGTCGCCATCCGCAGCGGCGGCGAGATCCTCGGCTCGATCTGGGCGGCGGCCGACGGGCGCAGCTTCGCGCCGGACGCCGCCGAGGCGCTGCGGGCAGCGGCCGATCTCGCCGTCCCGCACCTGCTGCGCGACCGGCTGCGCACGAGCGGCAGCCGGCGCCGCGAGGAGCACGCGCTGCGCGCCCTGCTGCGCGGCGAGGGCGACCTCAACGCCCACGTCTGGTCCTTGGGCCTCGCACCGGAAGAGCCGTGTGTCGTCCTGGTCGTGGAGCGGGACGGCGCGCGCGAAGGCGCCGGTGAACGCAGCCTCCAGACGCTCGCGTTGCAGGCGACGGCCCTCCGTTCGACCGTGCGCGTGCTGCGCGAGAGCGACCGCGTCACGCTGCTGCTGCCCGTCGCCGCCGACGGTGAGCGGGAGGCGCGGTCCCTCGCCCGTGAACTCGACTCCCCGGCCGCCGCACCCGCCGTCTGGATCGGCGCGGGCCACCAGGTCTCTTCGCCGCTGGAGGCGGCCGAGTCCTTCGGGCGGGCCCGGCTCGTCGTGCGCGCCCTGCGGGACCGCGCGGCACGCGCCGCCCGCACGCCCGCGGACGCGGAGCCGGCCCCGCCGGTCCGGTGCGCGGGCCCCGGCGACGTGGCCGAGACCGTGACCGTGCTGAGCGCCCTCGACGCGATCCGGCCGCTGTGGGACCGGCACGGGGGAGCGGTCCAGGACATGGTCCGCGCCGACCTCGCCGCCGGAGGCGACCTCGTCCGCTCGCTCGGCGCCTACTTGGACGCGGGCGGCGACGTCCCGCGCGCCGCACAGCTTCTCGTCCTGCACCCCAACACCCTGCGCTACCGGCTGCGGCGGGTGCGCGAGCGCTTCGGCGTGGACCTGGACGACCCGGACACCCGGCTCGCCGTAATGCTCGCCGTCCGTCTCGCCGAGAGCGCGATCTGACCTGGTTCGTCCGGGTGTTGTGCCTCGCGGACCAATCGGCGTCGCGCTTTTGGCCGGGCCGACGAAGACGCCGCGGCGGCCCCGCGCGCAGGCTCGGTACGTGACCTCGTATGACGATGACGCCCCTGCCGCACCCCGCCCCGCCGCCGACCGCGCCGGCCGCGTGCTGCGCCACGCCCTCGACCACGACCTGCTCGGCACGGCTCAGCCGGTGGCCGGATTCCTCGACACCGAGGGGATCCGGGACACGGTCAGCGCCCTGCACACGGCGTTCGAGCCGGTCCCCGACGTCCTGCACACCTTCGCCGTGAAAGCCTCCTCGCTCGTTCCGGTCCTCCGCCTGCTCACGGGGCTCGGCATGGGCTGCGAGGTGGCCAGCCCGGGGGAGCTGCGGCTCGCCCTCGACGCCGGGTGCGCGCCCTCGCGCATCGTCCTCGACTCACCCGCCAAGACCCGCGAGGAGATCGCCGAAGCCCTCGCCCTCGGCGTCGCCCTCAACGCCGACAACCTCGACGAACTCGACCGGATCGACGCCCTGCGGCCCGCCGGCAGCGCGTCCGTGATCGGGCTGCGCGTCAACCCGCAGGTCGGCGGCGGCTCCATCGGCGCGATGAGCACCGCCACGAAGACCTCCAAGTTCGGCGTCGCGCTGCGCGACGAGGGCGGGCGCGAGCGCGTGCACCAAGCGTTCGCCGAGCGGCCGTGGCTGACCCGGCTGCACGCCCATGTCGGCTCGCAGGGCTGCCCGTTGGAGCTGATCGCCGAGGGCATCGCGGAGACGTACCGGCTCGCCGAGGAGATCAACGCCCGGCTCGGCAGGCGGCAGATCACCAGCCTCGACATCGGCGGGGGCCTGCCCGTCAACTTCGGCGACGACACCGTGCGCCCCACGTACGACGACTACGTCGGTGCCCTGCGCACCGCCGTGCCCGGACTGTTCGACGGGCGCTACGGCCTGGTCACCGAGTTCGGCCGCTCGCTCCTGGCCAAGAACGGGTTCATCGCCGCCCGCGTCGAGTACGCCAAGCGGTCGGGCGGCCGCCGGATCGCCATCACCCACGCCGGGGCGCAGACCGCGACCCGCACCGTCCTCATGCCCGGCTCCTGGCCGCTGCGCGTCGGCGCCTTCGACGCCGACGGACGCCCCAAGACCGGTGCGCCCGAGGTGCAGGACGTCGCCGGACCGTGCTGCTTCGCGGGCGATGTCGTCGCCGAGGCGCGTGAGCTGCCGCCCCTGGACGAGGGGGACTTCGTCGTCCTGTACGACACCGGCGCCTACTACTTCTCCACCCCGTGGGCGTACAACAGCCTGCCCCGCCCGGCAGTTCACGGCTACGCCCTCGACGGCGACACGGTGCGCTGCGCGCCGGTCCGCGACGCGCAGACGCTCGACGAGATCGCCGCGGAGTCCGGCGCCCGGCACGCCGACCGCCTGCTCGGCCTCGTACCGGAACCGGCCGCCGGCTGACGGCTCGTCATCTGCTGTTCAGGGGGCGGTGGTTCGGTCCGGAACGCCGCCTCTACACTCGCGATCATGACCGAGACGACCACGGACACCCGTGCCGCCGACGCCCCGTCCGGCGATCCCGCGCTCTTCGCCACCATGTCCACGATGCGGGCCATGCGCCGGCTGCGCCCCGACCCCGTACCCGACGAACTCCTCGACCAGCTGGTGCAGGCGGCGGTGTGGGGCCCCAGCGGCGGCAACATGCAGCGCTACGAGTACGTGGTCGTCACCGACCGTGCCGTGATGGCCGAACTCGCCCCGCTGTGGCGGCGCTGCGTCGACGCGTACCTGGCCACCACCGGCAAGTACGCGCCGGAGGGCATGGACGAGGCGGCGTACGGGCGGATGGTCGCGGCCATCGAGTACCAGCGCGACCACTTCGCCGACACCCCGGCGCTGATCATCCCCTGCTACCAGTTCCCGCCGCCGCGGATCGAGCCGGAGGGGCTCGCCGCGTCGGCGGCCGCGCTCGGCCCGGAGGCGACCGCCGCGCTGGGGAGCACGCAGGAGCGCTTCATGGCACTGGCGGAAGGGTCCTGCGTGTACCCGGGCGTGCAGAACCTGCTGCTCGCCGCCCGCGGCCTCGGCCTCGCCGCGAACATCACCATCTGGCACCTGATGCTCGAGGACGAGTGGAAGGCGGCGCTCGGCATACCCGCCGACATGCGGACGTTCGCGGCGATCCCGGTCGGCCTGCCGCTCGGCAGGTTCGGTCCGGTGCGCCGCAGGACCGTCGCCGAGGTCGTGCACCGCGACCGCTGGTAGGACGGTTATGCGCGCGACACCGTCATCGCTGTGACGGTGAACCGGCCGCCGCACACCCGCACGTGGCTGTCGCGCAGCGTCAGCGGGTCGTAGGAGCCGGGCGGGTAGATCTTGATCAGGTCGTGCCCCCTCCAGCAACCGGCGTCGCTGACACCCTCGTTGAGGGTGTGCAGCGTGGTGTGCGCGGCCCGGCCGGGCGCGAGCGTGACCGGCGCGCCCTTGCCGCCCTCGCGGGTGGCGGGCGCGCCGACAGTGCTGCCGTCGCGCTGGATCAGGGACACCCCCGGGTAGCCCTTCAGGACGCAGGCGGCGCTGCCCGTGTTCGTCAGCGTCAGGTCGTAGTAGACGCTGCCCGCCGCGCCCTCGCTCCCGGCGACGGCGGGCCTGAGGTGCGCGGCCGTGCACCGGCCGGCCGCCTGCTGTTGAACGGCGTGGCCGACCGGTGAGGCGTGCGGGGCGGCGCTCCGCGAGGGACCGCCGCCGCAGGCGGAGAGCGCCAGGAGGGCGGTCCCCGCGAGGGCCACGGCGGCGGCCGCCGCGGGCCTGCCGCGTCCGCCGCGGGTCCCTGCGGCGTCGACCGTGAACGCTGCGCCGGAATCTGCCGAGTCCGAATCTGTCGAGACTGAATCTGCTGAGACTGACGGCTTCATGTGTCACCGCGTTCCCGCGAACGGACATCCGAATCGCGGCGATGCGTGGCGCACCGCTACCGCACGGCCCGGTGGGCCGCCTCGGCCTCCGAGTCGGCGCCGCCGGTGCGCAGCGTGCCGCCCGCGGTCTCCAGATGGGCGCGGACGAACCACTGGAACTGCTCGAGGTCGCGCAGCTGGCCGATCAGCAGGTCCTGCGTCGCCGGGTCGATCCGCCCGGTCTGCTCGACCGCCTTGCGGTAGTCCTCGATCACGCCCGTGTACACGACGTCGAGCGCTCCGAGGTGGGCGATCGCGTCGGCGCGGCCGACGCTGTAGTCCTCCCACGTCCGCGCGGTCACCAGCGCGCCGGGCGTGCCCACGCTGACCCCGCCGAGCGCCGCGGCCCGCTCCGCCACGTCGTCCGCCATGGCGCGGACCTTGTCGACCTGCGGGTCGATCATCTCGTGCACGGCGATGAAGTGCGGTCCCACGACGTTCCAGTGGATGTGCTTCAGCGTCAGATGCAGGTCGTTGAGCGTGTGGAGGCGCATCTGGAGGATGTCGATCAGCTCTCCGGCCTGCTCCACGGTGAGGCCGGGGACGGTGTACTTCGGGGTGCTCTGCAGCGGCATGCTCTCTGTCTCCCTTCGGCGGCTTCGACGGTTCCTTCCGGCCGTCAGTCGTGCAGCCGCGCGCGCAGCAGGGCCTTGCCGAGCTCGGCGCCCTTGCGGCTGTCGGCCTGCGCCTTGCGGAACAGTTCGGCGAGCTCGGTGTCCTTCTCGCGCTCCGCGTCCTGGATGCAGGTGCCCAGGCGCAGCGTGTTGCTGAGACACGACTCGACGAACCAGACCAGGTTGTAGTCCTTGTCCAGCGTGCCGGTGACCTCACCGGTCTCGGTCGTGTGCGTCATCGTGGACCTCCTCGGTGTTGTGGCCCGCGGGATCCTTCGGCCCGGAACCCGGGGCGGCGGTCAGGTACCCGCCGCCCGCGGAGTCACACGTCAGGCCAGCTTCTTCAGGAGCTCGGCGGCGAGCGGCGCGGAGGAGGCCGGGTTCTGGCCGGTGATCAGATTGCGGTCGACGACGACGTGCGGCGCCCACGGCTCGGCCGGCTTCACCCGCACGCCGGCCTCGGTGAGCCGGTCCTGGAGCAGCCACTTCGCCTTGTCGGCGAGGCCGCCCTGGATCTCCTCCTCGTTGGTGAACGCGGCCACGTCGTAGCCCTTGAAGGAGTTGGTGCCGTCGGCGCCGGTGGCGGCGAGCAGCGCGGCCGGGCCGTGGCAGACCACGCCGAGCGGCTTGCCGGACTCCAGCGCCAGGGTGAGCAGGCGACCGGACGTCTCGTCGACGGCGAGGTCCTCCATGGGCCCGTGGCCGCCGGGGTAGAAGACGGCCGCGTAGTCACCGAGGTCGACGTCCGTCAGCTTCAGCGGCGACTGCAACTCGGTGAAGGAGTCGAGGGCGGCGGCGACCTTGTCGGCGCCTTCCTGGCCGCCGTTGAACTGCGGTGCGAGGCTGCCCCGGTCGACGGTCGGTACGACACCGCCGGGGGTGGCGACGACGACCTCGTGCCCGGCGGCCTTGAAGGCCTCGTACGGGGCGACGGCCTCCTCGGCCCAGAAGCCGGTGGGGTGCTCGGTGCCGTCGGCGAGCGTCCAGTGGTCGGCGCCGGTGAGAACGAAAAGGATCTTCGACATGGTGAGTGCTCTCTTCGAGGGGGACGGCCGGAGTACGGCGATGGCCTCGACCGTAGGACGACGCACCCATAGGAATCCAATAGGCTCGGCCATGTGAGAGATAGGCAACCCAATGGGACCTCGGGAAGAGGCGCACCGCACGGGGGCGCGGGCGGCGGCCCGCCCGATCTGAACCTGCTGCGCACGTTCCTCGCCGTGTACCGCTCCGGTGCCTTCACCGCGGGCGCCCGCATGCTCGGTCTGTCGCAGCCCACGGTCACCACCCAGATCCGCGCCCTGGAGGGGCAGTTGGGCCGGGACCTGTTCGAGCGGCTGCCGCGCGGTGTCGCCCCGACCCCGTTCGCCGACGAGCTGGCCGCCCGGATCGTGGAGCCGATGGACGCCCTCGGCGCCGTCAGCGGCCCCGGCGGCCTGCTCGGCGAGGGCGAGGCCGACCCCGTCCACCTGGCGGGCCCCGCCGAGTACCTCGCGCACCGCGTCCTGCCGACGCTCGCCCCGCTCCTCGACCGTGGCGTACGGCTGCGCATCGTCTGCGGGCTCACCGATCCGCTGCTCGACGCGCTGCGCGCCGGACGCCACGACCTGGTCGTCGCGACGGCCCGGCCGCGCGGCGGCACCCTTGCCGCGGTCCCGCTGGAGGACGAGGAGTTCGTGCTCGTCGCCGCGCCCGTGTGGGCCGACCGGATCGGCGCGCGGGTCGCCACGGAGGGTGCCGCCGCGCTGCACGGCGTCCCCCTCGTCGCGTACGCGGAGGACCTGCCGATCGTCCGCCGCTACTGGCGTCATGTCTTCGGCACCCGGCTGACCTGCACCCCCGCCGTCACGGTGCCCGATCTGCGCGCCGTGCGGCGGGCCGTCGAGGGCGGCTGCGGCTTCAGCGTGCTGCCCCGCTACCTGTGCGAGGACGCGCTGGCCGCGGGCAGCCTGGTCCTCCTCAATGACCCGGACGACGCCCCGATCAACACCGGGTTCCTCGTGCAGCGCCCGGGATCGTCGGCCAACCCGCACGTCACCCTCGTACGCGACCATCTGATCCGGGCAGCGCGATCCGCTTGAACCACTCGGTGCACGCCTCTTGTTACCGACCAGTCGGCACCGGTACAAACCAGTACCGGTCCACACCGGTGTGGACCGTGAAGTTCCATGTCGGGAAGGGACGTTCCCCGTGCCAGAGCCCCACGTACCTACAGGCGCAAGACCCGCCCGCCGGGCCCGCGGCGCCGCCCTCGCGCTGTCCGCCGCCCTCGTCCTCCCGCTCGCCCTCGCGGCGGGGTCCGGGAGCGCCGCAGCCGCGCCGGGCGGGCACCACGACGGCCGTACGGCACCGCACCGGCACCCGCACCTGAACACGCACAAGTACGTGGCCCTCGGCGACTCGTACGCCGCGGGCATCGGCATCCCCGACAACGTGGGGATGCCCGCGGGCTGCGGCCGCTCGAACCACAACTACGCGTCGCTCACCGCGAAGGGGATCGGCTTCGCCCGGTTCACCGACGTCACCTGCGGCGGCGCGAAGACCGTGGACATGACGCAGCCGCAGACGGTGACGGGCGGGGTCAACCCGGCGCAGCTGAACGCCGTCACCGCCGACACCTCCGTGGTGACGCTGCAGATCGGCGGCAACGACATCGGCTTCGGCGAGATCATCGGCACGTGCGCGTCGGTCAGCGCGTCCGACCCGTTCGGCGACCCCTGCCACAAGCTGTACACGGCAGGCGGCACCGACCAGCTCGCCGGCCGCATCGACGCCACCGCCGCCAAGGTGGCGTCCGTCGTGCGCGGCATCCGGTGGCGGGCGCCGCACGCGCGGATCCTCGTCCTCGGCTACCCGGCGATCCTGCCGGACAGCGGCGTCGGCTGCTTCCCCACCGTGCCCGTCGCGATGGGCGACGCACCGTATCTGCGCGACACGCAGAAGCGGCTCAACGCGATGATCGCCGCCCAGGCGGGCAGGAACGGCGCGCGGTACGTGGACGTGTACGGGCCGAGCGTCGGGCACGACGCCTGTCAGCCCACGGGGCGCTGGGTCGAGGGTGTGAACCCCTCAACTCCCTTCCACCCCAACGCCGTCGGGCATGAAGGGATGGCGGCCGCCGTCGCCGCGGCGCTCCCACCGCGGTGACCTGTCGCGGTCCACGAGGGCCGCTCGCACGCCTTCGGCGAAGTCGTGCGAGCGGCTCACCTCGCAGGCCAGCTCCAGTTCGTGCGCCAGGCACTCGGTCAGCGACAACTCGGCGCCCGTGCGCAGGAGTTCGTCCGTGACGGCCAGGCTCATGGGGGAGACCTCGCGCAGGGTGCGCAGGGTCTCCCGGGCCCAGGCGCTGTCCTCGGCGAGCAGCCGCGCCGCGACCTCGTCGAGGCTTCCGGGGGCGAAGCAGCGGTCGATCGCCTCGTACAGGCCGGTGAGCTCCGAGTGGCCCGCGGGCCGCGGCTCCGGCACCGCCCCGGCGAGCAATTCTTCGACGAGTACGGGCAGTTCGGTGGCGGCGACGTAATGCGTGGCAAGGCCGCACTCGACCGCCGCCGCCCCGGAGATCCGCGCCCCCGTCAGGCCCAGGTAGCGGCCGACGGCGCCGGGCAGCCGCGGCAGGAAGAAGCTCGCGCCGATGTCGGGGAAGAAACCGATCGACGTCTCCGGCATGGACAGCGTCGCCCGGTCGCTGACCACCCGCGCGGAGCCGTGCACGGAGATGCCCAGCCCGCCGCCCATCGCGTAGCCGTCGATGACCGCGGTGTACGGCTTCGGGTACGCGGCGATCAGGGCGTTGAGCGCGTACTCCGCGGCGAAGTACCCCCGTACCGCCGCGTCGTCCCCGGCCAGCGCCGCCGCGCGCACCGCCCGGATGTCGCCGCCCGCGCAGAACGCCTTCGGTGACGAGCTGCGCACGACGACCGAGCGCACGGCCGGGTCGTCCCGCCACCCTTCGAGGGCCCGCGTCAGGAGCTCGACCATGGTCAGGTCGAGGGCGTTGAGCGCCGACGGCCGGTCCAGGACCAGGTCGCCCACGCCCGCGGCCGTCACCGACGCGCGGACCGGGGGAGGAACGGGGGTGGACACGGGCAGCCTCCGAAGTGCGGCGGGATCAAGATCGCCCCGCCAGGGTAGGCGGGCGGCCCGCCCGGGGGCGAACGAGGGCTCCGTCAGCCACCCGTGAGGACCCCGACCGGTCCGCCCAGCGCCTCGAACTCCGCGTCGAAGACGTCGGAGTCGGCCGGCGGATCCCCGGCCGGGCTCCGCACGTACGCGGTGCGCAGGTCCTGCGCCTGCGCGGCACGCAGGTCCCAGGGGAGCCGCGGCGCTGATCTCCGTACGCCGTCGCCGGGTTCGTCGACGAGCGTGCCGAGGACGTCGAAGACGACCGCCTCGATGTCGTGGAGCTCCGCCATGGTCCCTCTCCCGTCACGCCCGTCCCGGTGTCACCTGTCGACTACGGGCTCTCAGGCCAGCGGCTCGTGATTGGCCCAGACCACCTGATACGGGTGGCGGGACTGCCAGTGCGTGATGACGTCCTCGAGGCCGGGCACCGCGTACGCGGCGTCGAGGGCGTCGCGGTCGGCGACGCCGATCTGCACGATCGCCGTGGCGACGAACACCGGGCTGTGCTCGTCGGCGGGCACGCGGATGTGGCGGTTCGCCGCGAAGGTCTCCACGCTGCCGGAGGCGCGCATCACCTTTTCGATGTCCTTGAGGAATTGGTCCACGTCGGAGTCGGGGGTGTTGTCGGGGAACGAGACGATCATCGTGTGCTGAATCCTGCTGTTCGTGTTGTTCATGTCGTCCATGGAACGCCCGGCCTCGACGCCCTGTCCAAGACCTTCTCGTTCTCCAGCGATAACCTGGAGGCATGGCTGATCTGGAGACGCGCGAGATCGAGTACTTCGTCACGGTCGCCGACGAGCTGCACTTCGGCCGGGCCGCCGCGCGCCTGGCCATCGCCCAGCCCGCCCTGTCGAAGGCGATCCGCCGGATCGAGTCCCGGCTCGGTGTCCGGCTGCTTGAGCGCACCAGCCGGCACGTCGCGCTGACCCCGGCCGGCGAGGCGCTCCTTGAGCACGGCCGGTACGCGCTCGGCGCGGTGCGGGCTGCCGCCGAGAGCGCCCGCAGGGCCGGTGACACCCGGGCCGGGCTGCGTCTTGTGATCAAGCCGGGTGGCGACGCCGACCTGCTGTCCGGGATCCTCGCCGCGTACGGGCGGCAGCCCGACGCGCGCAGCGTCGACGTCCTGTTCGGCGGCGCCACCGACCGCGCCGACCACCTCCGTGACGGCCGCGCCGACGTGGCCCTGCTCTACGCCCCGTTCGACGATCTGACCGGTCTCGACCACGAGACCCTGCACGTCGAGGGGCGCGTCGCGGTCCTGCCGCCGGGCCACCGGCTCGCGGGCCGTGCCGAGGTGCGCCTCGCGGATCTGGAGCACGAGGTGCAGCCGCACTGGACCGGCGTACCGGACAGCGGCAGCGGCCCCGAGGTCGCCGACGTGGGCCAGTTGAACCAGCTCGTCATGATCGGCCGGACGATCGCGGTCCTCCCGCGCTCCCTCGTCCAGCCGGAGCATCCCGGCCTCGTCTACAAGCCGGTGGTCGACGCGCCGCCCAGCCGCATCGTCCTGGCCTGGTCCGCACGGGACCGCCGCCCGCTCGTCGCCCGGTTCGTCGCGGCGGCGCTGTCCGCGCACGACGAGCGGCCCGGTCACTCGCCGAGGTCGAACCCCGTGACGGCGCGGGCGTAGGAACGCAGCGCCCTGATCACCTCGGCGCGCGAGCGCCGGCCGGCGAGGACCTCCATCTGGTAGCCGTCCTCCATGGCGACGAAGTTGGCGGCAAGGAGCCGCGGCGGATCCTGAAGCGTGAAGTGCCCCTGCGCCTGTCCCAGCACCAGGACGCCCGAGTACACCGCGATCTGACGCTCCGTCAAAGAGCTGTCGAGGGCTGCCGCTTTGGGGTCGCGCAGGCAGCGCGGCCAGTACTCGAAGAGGAGCCGCGTCAGCGCGTCGTCGGGGCCCTGCGCGACCCCGTGCTCGATACAGGCCCGCAGTCGGCCGGGCGCGTCGGAGAACCGCTCCGACGCCTCCTCGCGCCCCTGGCTGTACCGCTCGATGGCCTGCTGGTACGTCTCGTAGACCAGGCCGTCGAGGTCCCCGTAGTAGAGCACCGCGGCGGGCGTGACCCCGGCTTCCTCGGCGACGTCGCGCAGGCGCAGGCCCTCCAGGCCCCGCGCGAGGAGCGCGCGCTGGACGGCCGCGCCCAGCTCGGCCCGGCGGGCCTCCTTGTCCTTGCCTTTCCGTGCTGCCACGTCACCCTCCCGTACGCCCATGTGTTGACGCGAGTTTAACAAAGGTCATCGCAGCTATTGACGCGATCCCAACGGGTCTCTTAAATCTGCGTTTAACAAAACTTCGGCTGTCAGGAGCCCTCGTGAGGACCGAAAGAAGCCCAAGGGCCGAGAGAGGCCCAAGGGCCGAAAGAACCGCAAGGAGCGCCGGTCCCGGCCGGGAGGATCCGACCGGGACCGCAACGCCCGCCGGTACGTCCGGCAAAGGCCTGCGCGACGGATCCGTGGGGCTGCTCGGCGCGGTCGCGCTCGGCCTGTCGTCCGTCGCCCCGGCGTACAGCATCGCCGTCACCCTCGGCTTCGTGACCCTGGTCGTCGGGCACCTCGCTCCGGCGGCCCTGCTGCTCGGCTTCGTGCCGATCCTGCTGACCGCCTTCGCGTTCCGTGAGCTCAACCGGGAGATGCCCGACTGCGGGACCACGTTCGTGTGGACCACCCGCGCCTTCGGGTCGCACGCGGGCTGGCTGGCCGGCGGCTGGGTCCCGCAGATCGCCACGCTGATTGCGATGGCGGCCCTGTCGCAGGTGGGCGCCGGCTACCTCCTCGATCTGCTCGGGCTGCACGGCCTCGCCGCGGACGGCACCGCCGTCGCCGCCACGGCGGTGCTGCTCCTCGCCGTCGTCACGGCGATCGCGTACCGCGGCGTGCAGATGGCGGCCTCGGTCCAATACGTCCTGATGGGGCTCCAGTTGGTCGCCCTGCTCGGCTTCGGGGTCGTCGCCCTCGCCCGCGACGGCGCCGCCGCGCCCTCGCTCGCCTGGCTCGACCCGACGGCCTTCGACGGGTTCGGCGCGTTCGCCGAGGCGGTCCTGCTGTGCCTGTTCATCTACTGGGGCTGGGACGCCCTGATCACCGTCAACGAGGAGACCCGCGACAGCGACCGCATCCCCGGCCGCGCCGCACTCATCTCGACCTTCGTGCTCCTCGGCACGTATCTCTTCACCGGCTTCGCCGCGATCGGCTTCGCCGGAACCGGCGCCACCGGCCTCGGCCTCGGCAACCCGGACAACGCGGCGGACGTCCTGTCGACCCTCGCCACCCCCGTCCTCGGCACCGCCCTCGCCAAGGTCGTGCAGCTCGCCGTCTGCGTCTCCGCCGTCTCCGCCCTGCTCACCTGCGTGCTCGGCAGCTCCCGCAGCACCCTGTCGATGGGCGTGCACGGCGCCCTGCCGCGCGCCTTCACCCGCATCCACCCACGCCACCGCACCCCGGTCTTCGGCACGCTCTTCTACGGCGTGGCCGCGTCCGCCCTGCTCGTCCTGCTCACCGCCGCGTCGGCCGACTTCCTCGGCGACGCGATCCTCTCCATCGGCCTGCTCATCGCCTGCTACTACGGCGTCACCGCGCTGGCCTGCGTCTGGCACTTCCGCCGCCAACTGCGCACATCTGTGAGGGACTTGTTCCTCAAGGGCGTGCTCCCGCTGCTCGGCGGCGTGATGATGCTGGCCGCCTTCGCGCGCAGCGCCCACGACATGTACGACCCCGCGTACGGCAGCACCTCCTTCCACGGCGTCGGCGGGGTCTTCCTGCTCGGCGTCGGCTCCCTCGCGGTGGGCGCCCTGGCGCTGCTCACTGTCCGCACCCGCTACCGCCGCTTCTTCGCCGAGGGCCGCACCGCCGTCGTCGAACGCACCGTCACCGAGGACTGACCACCACTCATGCGCACACTCGCCATCGCCGCCCTGCAGACCGCCCCCGTCCCCCACGACCCGGAAGCGAGCTGGGAGCGCTTCGCCGGGCAGGTCCGCTCCGTACGCGACCTCTTCCCGCACGTCCAACTCGTCGTCGTGCCCGAGCTGTTGCTCGCCGCCGAAGGTCCCCTCCTCGGTCGCGGCCCCGCCGACTGGATGGAGCAGGTCGCCGTCCCGGTCCCCGGCCCGCTCACCGACCGGCTCGGCGCCCTCGCCCGGGAGACGGGCCTGTGGCTCGTCCCCGGCAGTGTCTTCGAGCGCGCCGAGGACGGCCGCACCGTCCACAACACCGCCCTCGCGATCTCACCGCAGGGCGAGATCGCGGCCCGCTATCGCAAGGTCTTCCCCTGGCAGCCCTACGAACAGGCCGCCCCCGGGCGGGAGTTCGTCGTCTTCGACATCCCCGACGTCGGCCGCGTGGGCCTCGCCATCTGCTACGACGGCTCGTTCCCCGAGACGGCCCGCCAGCTGGCCTGGCTCGGCGCCGAAGTCATCCTCCAGCCCACCCTGACCACCACCCGTGACCGCGAGATGGAACTCGTCATGGCCCGCGCCAACGCGTGGACCAACCAGCTCTACGTCGTCAACGTCAACGCCGCGGACCCCTGCGGCGTCGGCGCCAGCGCGATCGTCGACCCCGAGGGCACCGTCCGCCAGCAGGCCGGATCCGGCGAGGAGGTCCTCGTCGACGTCCTCGACCTCGACGCCGTCACCCGCGTCCGCCGCTACGGCTCCGCCGGCATCAACCGCCCCTGGGCCCAGCTCGCCCGCTACGGTCAGGACATCGAACTCCCGCTGTACGGAGGGTCGTTCGCGCCGCCGGCCTGGGCCGCGGAGGTCAGCCCCGGCGCTTGAGCCGCACCACGACCGGGGCGTTGAACGGGTCGCCGGACTGGTTCACCTGGACGTGGCCCGCGCCCAGCCACTCGTCGGTGCCCGGGACCCGGTGGATCTCCGTCAGCCACAGGGACTGGTTCGACCCCTTGCGGGCCCCGGTCGACAGCGGCAGGCGATGACGCGTGATCTTCACGCAGCGCCCGTCGTCCGTCAGATACCAATTGCCGTCCAGGAACAGGCCGTCCGCGTCCTGGCCGACCGGGGTCCGCAGGGCGCACTGCCCCGGCGCGGGCTCCTGGTCGGCCCACCGGGTGCCGTCCCAGCGCAGCCGGATGTGCTCGTCGGAGGGCTCGGGCTCGACCTCGCCGTGGTTGAAGGAGTTGATGCCGTACGCGCGCACCTCGCCACCGTCCAGGGCGACGACCTGCCCGAGCCCGGCGCTCGGCTCCGGCGGAACCGGCTTCTCGAAGCGGGCGGTCGGTGCCTCGACGGACGCCCAGGCCGAGCCGTCCCAGTGCGTCGACGCGGGCTGCGCGTACCGCTCGCCGTACCCCAGCTCCGTACCGGGCCCCGTCGACCGGCTGCCCACGGCCCAGACGTCGTCCGGCCCGACCACCGCCAAGTCGGACGCCGGGTAGGGGAGTTGGTACGAGGTCCAGCGCGCACCGTCCCAGTGCCGTGCGGTCTGCTCCGCGGTGAGCGCCCAGATGTCGTCCGGCGCGGTGGCCTCGAGGTCCCCGGCCGTGTCCGGCGGGGGATCCGGCACCGCGGACCACCGGCTGCCGTCCCACTGCGCCCACGCCCGCGGGCCGCCGCCCGCCTGCGCCGCCCTCGGCCGCAGCCACAGCGCCCTGTCGCCGATCTCCTCGAACTCCGGCGGATGGTCGGTCGCGCCGAGAGCGTCGGGCAACTCCTCCCGCCGCCACCGCGCGCCGTCGAAGTGCAGCAGATAGGGGTCGGCGCCCTGGACACTGTTCTCGTTCGCGACCGCCCACACGTCGTCCTCGGCCAGCACGGCGAGGTCGGAGATCTCCCCGTGGAAGTCGGCGATGTGCGCGAAATCCCAGCTCAGTGCGGATCCCGGGGCCTTCGGCGACGAGGCCGTGCCGCCGGCACGCGGCTGCGGCCCGGAGCCCGACCCGCACCCCGCGAGCGTGAGCACGGCGGCCAGCGCGACGGCTCCTGCCGCGCCCCGGGTCCGTGTCCCCGTGGTCCTGTACATGATCAACCCCCTCGACGCCCGGCAGCGTACCCCGGCCGCCCGGCGATCACGAGGCGCTCACGGGGAGCTCACGCACTCCTCGATCACCGAAGCGACCTGCTCGGCGGCGGGGGAGTTGCGCTGCGCCCGCCGCGCCAGGACCAGATCGACCGACTCGGCCGCGGCCAGCGGCACATACGTCACACCGTCGAGACTGAGGCTCTGCACCGACTGCGGCACGAGGGCCACCCCGTGCCCGGCCGCCACGAACACGACCAGCGTGGCCGTCTCGCCGACCTCCACGAGCGACGCGGGCCGGAACCCCGCCCGCTCGCACGCCGCGAGCACCCGGTCGTACATCGAGGAGCGGTGCTGCGAGGGGTGGATGACGAACGGCTCCCCGGCCAGCGCCTCCAGTGCGATGCTCTCGCGCCCGGCCAGCGGATGGTGCGAGGGCAGCACGGCCACCAGCGGTTCCGAGCGCAGCGGCGTGAGGCGGATCTCCGGATCGGCCACGGCGCCGCGTACCACCGCCAGGTCGTACGCGCCGGTGTGCAGCCCCGCGACGAGTTCCGGGGTGAGCAGCTCGCCGCGCAACTCCATGGTGATCCCGGGAAGTCCGGCCCGTACGGTCCGGGCGACCCGCGGCAGCACGTCGTACGTCGCCGTTCCGATGAACCCGACGCGCACCCGCCCCGCGTGGCCTGTCGCCAGCTCGCGCATATGGGTCCTGGCCCGGCCCTCCTCGGCGACCAGCGCCCGCGCGTAGCCGGTGAGATGGCGACCCGCCTCGGTGACCTCGACGCGGCGCGTGGAGCGGTGGAACAGGGTGATGCCCAGGTCCCGCTCCAACTGCTTGATCTGCTGGGAGAGCGCCGGCTGCGCCACGTGCAGCCGGGCCGCCGCGCGACCGAAGTGGCACTCCTCGGCGAGCGCGAGGAAGTACCGGAGCTGACGCAGTTCCATGCGGCCCACCCTACAAGCACCCATAAAGAGCCCTTATCAATTCATGCCGACTAGGTCTTGGACGCGATGAACAGGACGCTCCTACGGTGAGGGAGTGACCGACAGTTACCTGTACGCAGCAGCAAGGACCCCCTTCGGACGGTTCTCGGGCGCGCTCGCGTCCGTCCGCCCCGACGACCTCGCCGCGCTGGCCATCAGCGGCACCCTGGCGAAGACGCCCGCGCTCGACCCGGCGCGGATCGGCGACGTCGTGTGGGGCAACGCCAACGGCGCCGGTGAGGACAACAGGAACGTCGGCAGGATGGCCGTACTCCTGGCCGGTCTGCCGACCTCGGTGCCCGCCACCACCGTCAACCGGCTGTGCGGCTCCTCCCTGGACGCGGCGATCATCGCCTCCCGCGCCATCGAGACCGGCGACGCGGACATCGTGCTCACCGGCGGCGTCGAGTCCATGACCCGCGCGCCCTGGGTGCTGCCCAAGCCCGCGAAGGGCTTCCCGGCCGGCGACATGACGGCCGTGTCCACCACGCTCGGCTGGCGCCTGGTCAACGCGCGTATGCCCGAGGAGTGGACCGTCTCCCTGGGCGAGGCCAACGAACAGCTCGCCGACCGCTTCTCGGTCCCGCGCGAGCGTCAGGACGCGTTCGCCGCCCGCTCGCACCAGCTCGCCGACGCCGCCTGGAACGACGGCTTCTACGACGACCTCGTCGTGCCCGTCGACATCGACGGCAAGGGCGGCGTCCTCGACCGCGACGAGGGCATCCGCCCCGGTTCGACCCCGGAGAAGCTCGCCGCGCTGAAGCCCGTCTTCCGTCCCGACGGCGTCATCACCGCGGGCAACGCGTCGCCGCTCAGCGACGGCGCCTCGGCCGTCCTGCTCGGCTCGGGCGAGGCCGCCGCGCACATCGGCACCGACCCCCTGGCCCGGATCGCCGGCCGCGGCGTGTCCGCGCTCGACCCGCAGGACTTCGGCTACGCGCCCGTCGAGGCGGCGAACCGGGCGCTGAAGGCCGCCGGGATCACCTGGTCCGACGTGTCGGCCGTCGAGCTGAACGAGGCGTTCGCCGTGCAGTCGCTGGCCTGCGTGGACGCGTGGGACGTGGACCCCGGGACCGTCAACGCGAAGGGCGGCGCGATCGCGCTCGGCCACCCGCTCGGCGCGTCCGGCGGACGGCTGCTCGGCACCCTCGCGCACCGGCTGCGCGCGTCCGGCGAGCGCTGGGGCGTCGCCGCGATCTGCATCGGAGTGGGCCAGGCGCTCGCCGTGGTCCTGGAGAACGTGAGCGGAGGGACCCGATGACCACGCAGCTGTGCGACACGGCCGACGAGGCCGTGGCCGGCGTCGAGGACGGATCGACCGTCCTGGTCGGCGGGTTCGGCATGGCCGGGATGCCCGTCGACCTGATCGACGCGCTCATCCGGCAGGGCGCCACGGACCTCACCGTGGTCTCCAACAACGCGGGCAACGGCGACACCGGACTCGCCGCGCTCCTCGCCAAGGGGCGGGTGCGCAAGGTGATCTGCTCCTTCCCGCGCCAGGCCGACTCGTGGGTCTTCGACGAGCTGTACCGCAGCGGCCGCATCGAGTTGGAGGTCGTCCCGCAGGGCAGCCTCGCCGAACGCATGCGGGCCGCCGGGGCCGGCATCGGCGCCTTCTACTGCCCCACCGGCGTCGGCACCCTGCTCGCCGAGGGCAAGGAGACCCGCGAGATCGACGGCCGCGCCTACGTCCTGGAGTACCCGATCAAGGGCGACGTCGCGCTGATCGGCGCCCACCGCTCCGACCGGATGGGCAACCTCGTCTACCGCAAGACGGCCCGCAACTTCGGCCCGGTCATGGCCACCGCGGCGACCACCGTGATCGCGCAGGTGCGCGAGATCGTCGACACCGGCACGCTCGACCCGGAGACCGTCGTGACCCCGAGCATCTTTGTCGACCGAGTGGTGCAGGAGGCGGCCCGCGCATGACCACGACGACCCGACCGACCAGCGACCGGGCCCCGCTCGGCAAGCACGACATCGCCGCCCTCATCGCGGCCGACATCCCGCACGGCGCCTTCGTGAACCTGGGCATCGGCCAGCCGACCCTCGTCGCCGACCATCTGCCCGCCGACTCCGGGGTGGTGCTCCACACCGAGAACGGCATGCTCAACATGGGCCCGGCCGCGCAGGGCGACGCGATCGACCCCGACCTCACGAACGCGGGCAAGGTCCCCGTCACCGAACTGCCCGGCGCCGCGTACTTCCACCACGCGGACTCCTTCGCGATGATGCGCGGCGGCCATCTGGACATCTGCGTCCTGGGCGCCTTCCAGGTCTCCGCCGCCGGCGACCTCGCCAACTGGCACACGGGCGCGCCCGATGCCATCCCCGCCGTCGGCGGCGCCATGGACCTGGCGATCGGCGCCAAGAAGGTCTTCGTGATGATGACCCTCTTCACCAAGGACGGCACGCCCAAGCTGGTGCCCGAGTGCACCTACCCCCTCACCGGCCTGGGCTGCGTCGACCGCGTCTACACCGACCTCGCGGTGTTCGACCTCACGCCCCAAGGGGTCACCGTCGCCCGCACGTTCGGCATCACGCCCGACGAACTGACCGCCCGGCTGGACGTCCCGCTGACCTTCAGCGGTTCGTGACGTCGGTCAGCGGCCGACCGGTGAGCGCCTCGTCCGCGCCGCCCGCCCGGGACCGCCCGGCCGCGCGGCGCGGCGCGGTCAGCACCGCGAGACATCCGACGACCAGTGCGATCCCCGCCCACCCCGCCGAGGGCAGCCGCTCGCCGACCACCAGGACGGCGAGCACGGCGGCGACGGCGGGCTCAAGGAGGGTCAGCGTCGTCGCGGTGCTCGCCGGTACGTGAGCCAGGCCCCAGCCGAACAGGACGTAACCGAGGAACATCGGCACGAGCGCCATGTAGAGACCGACGCCCGCGGCGGACCAGGAGTCGAGCAGCGGAGCGCCCGTGCACACCAGCACCGGCACCAGCAGCAGCCCGCCGATCCCGAAGACCACGCCCATGGCCGCGCCCGAGCTGATCCCGCCGCTGATCAGGCGGTGGGCCGCCCACGAGTACAGGGCGTACGTGAGCCCGGCGACCAGCCCGAGCCCCACGCCGAGCACGGTCGCCCCGACGGAACGCGACCCGGACCCCGCGTGGGCCCGGGCCGCCTCGGCGACGCACAGCAGCGCCGCGCCCGTCAGGCCGAGCGCGGCGCCGGCCGTCCAGCGCCGGGTCAGGCGCCGTTTGTCGACGACGCGCTCCACCACGGCCGAGGCGAGCGGGGCCGAGCCGATCGACACGACGGTCCCCGCGGCGACCCCCGCGAGCCGCATGGAGCTGTAGAACGCGAGCGGGTAGGCGCCGACCGCGAGCGCCCCGAGCAGCACCACCCCGCGCCGCGCCCGCAGCCGGGGCGCTTCCCGTACGATCCGCGGCGCGGCGACCAGGGCTTGCAGCAGTCCGCCCATGCCCATCGCGACGGCCCCGATCGCCAGGGGCCCGACGGCGGGCGCGAACGTCGCCGCGGTTCCCGTGGTGCCCCACAGCACCGACGCCACCAGCACGCACAACGACCCGACGCCCACCGACCCGGAGCTCTGCCCGGCGGTACGGCTCACAGGCGGTCCACCAGATCCGCCGCCATCGCCCGGGCGTGCGCGACACGGGTGCCCGCGCCTTCGAGACCGGCCCGCGCCATGGCACCCTCCAGCAGAAAGGCCAGATGCTCGGCCACCGCTGACGCCTGCGCGTCCCGCCCCGGCAGCAGCCGCGCCACGTGCCCCGCGAGCAGCCCCTCCACCTCCTCCTTGTGCCGGCGCACGAGGTCACGTCCCTCGTCCCCGGCGGGCAGTTCGGCGGCGGCGTTCAGCAGTCCGCACCCGCGGAACCCGTGCTCGTACGCGAAGGAGGCGTGATCCGCGTACGCGTCGAACACGGCGAGCACGCCCTCGCGGCCGCCGCCCGAGGTCTGCGCGAGCCGCGCCCGGTACAGCCCCAGCCACTCCTCGTGCCGCGCGTCGAGGTAGGCGCGGACCAGCTCGGCCTTCGAGGAGAAGTTGTTGTAGAGGCTCATCTTCGCCACGCCCGCCTCGGCGGTGATCGTGTCGATGCCCGTGGCGGCCACCCCGTCCGCATAGAAGCGTCGCGCGGCGACGGCGAGCAACCGCTGCCGCGCGACGCCCCGCGGCCTGCCGGGGCGCCGTCCCGGGGCCTTCTCCGTGTCCGTCATCAGCACTCCCGTATTACTGGGTAGACCAGTCTATCTATCTCCTTGCGACCAGGGTGACTGAGGTCGGGAAGCCGGGGAAGTCGGTTCGGTATGGCTGTACTGAGGAAATGCGCACGCCCGATGCTGTCGTCCGTCTTCGTCGTCGGCGGTCTGTCCACGCTGCGCGCCCCCGCCCGGGTGGCGCCCGCCGCCGAACCGGTGGCGGTCCCCGTCGCGACCAGGGTCCCGAAACTCACCGAGGACCCCGAGCAGCTCGTCCGGATCAACTCGGCGGTCCAGGTGGGCGCCGGCGCGCTGCTGGCCACGGGCCGGCTGCCGCGCGTCGCCGCCCTCGCGCTCGCCGGGTCGCTCGCGCCGACGACGCTCGCCGGACACGCCTGGTGGAAGGAGAAGGACCCCGAGCGCCGCGCCCAGCAGCGCACCCACTTCCTGAAGAACGTCTCGCTGCTCGGCGGCCTGCTCATCGCGGCGGCCGACACGCACGGCAAGCCGTCGGCGGCCCACCGCGTCCGCGGCGCCGCCGCGTCCGGTCGCAGGACCGTGCGCAAGAGCGTCGCCCGGCACCGCTGACCCGCCCACGCGAGAGGACGGCCGATCCCGTGACCACCACCTACGTCATCACCGTGCCCGGTACGTTCCTGCGCGCGCCGGACGACGACACGAGGGCCGGCCTCGCCCGTCGGCTGCGCCCGGCCGACCCGCACCACACGGAACTCGGGCGCGAGGAGGACATCGACGTCCTCACCGTCAACGACGACCGGACCTTCAGCGCCCGCGTGGAGGTGACCGCGGGGACGAGCCGGGAGGCGGAGGCCGAAGCCGTACGGGGCGTCGCGGCGGCGCTGCGCGACGTGGGGTTCGACGCCGACGACGCGCCGCTCGGGCCGCCCGCGGTGACCGGGGTGGACAACCCCGCGTGAGCCCGGCGTGCCGTACCGCGTGACCTGGACCAGTCTTGAGGGGCGGCCCCGTACGACGCGACCAGGGAGACAACGCCATGCCGGACGACCCCCGCTCCCTCGGAGCCCCGGCCGCGCGCCGCGAAGGCCCGCAGAAGGTCACCGGCGCCGCGCGCTACGCCGCCGAACACACCCCCGACGGCTGCGCGCACGCCTGGCCGGTCCCGGCGACCGTGGCACGCGGGACGGTGACCGCGATCGACACGGCGCCCGCGCTCGCCGTCCCCGGCGTGGTCCGGGTGCTGACCCCTTTCGACGCCCCGAGGCTCGCCGAACCGGACGACGCGACGCTCGCCGTGCTCCAGAACACCCGTGTCCCGCACCGGGGCTGGTACGTGGCGCTCGTCGTCGCCGACACCCTGGAGGCGGCGCGCGAGGGCGCCGCCGCGCTGCGGGTCACGTACGCCGAAGAACCCCACGACGTCACGCTGCGCGCCGATCACCCCGGCGCGTACGTGCCGAAGGACGACGACGGCGCCCGGGACGAGCACGTGCGCGGCGATCCCGAGGGCGCGTTCGCGAAGGCGCCCGTCAGAGTGGACGTCGCCTACCGCGTGCCTCCCCTGCACAACCACCCCATGGAGCCCCACGCGGCGACCGCGCGGTGGCGGGACGGCCGGCTGACCGTGCACGACTCCAGCCAGGGCGCCACCACCGTCCGCGACGTCCTCGCGGGCCTCTTCGGCCTGCCGAAGGACCGGGTCACGGTCGTCTCCGAGCACGTGGGCGGCGGCTTCGGTGCCAAAGGCACCCCGCGGCCCCATGTGGTGCTCGCCGCCATGGCGGCCCGGGAGACCGGCAGGCCCGTCAAACTCGCCCTGCCCCGGCCGCAGTTGGCCGCCGTCGTCGGCCACCGCTCGCCCACCCTGCACCGGGTGCGGCTGGGCGCCGCGGCCGACGGGACGCTGACCGCCGTCCTGCACGAGGTCACCGCGCACACCTCCCGAGTGAAGGAGTTCGTCGAGACGGGCGCCGCGGCCACCCGCGTCATGTACGGCTCCCCGCACGCCCGCACCACCCACCGCGTGGTCCCGCTCGACGTGCCCAGCCCCTCCTGGATGCGGGCGCCGGGCGAGGCGCCCGGCATGTACGCGCTGGAGTCCGCCATCGACGAACTGGCCCAGGAACTCGGCATGGACCCCGTCGAACTGCGGCTGCGCAACGACACGCGGAGCGAGCCCGACAGCGGCAAACCGTTCAGCAGCCGCCACCTCGCGGAGTGCCTGCGCGAGGGCGCCCGCAGATTCGGCTGGGAAGACCGGGATCCGCGCCCCCGCTCCTCGGCCGACGGCGCCGTGCTGCTCGGGACCGGGGTGGCCGCCGCCACGTATCCGGTGCTCGTCGCGCCGTCCACCGCGAGCGCCCACGCCCACCCCGACGGCACCTTCGTCGTACGCGTCAACGCCACCGACATCGGCACCGGGGCCCGTACCGTCCTCGCACAGGTCGCCGCCGACGCGCTCGGCGTCCCGCTGGACCGGGTACGCACCGAGATCGGCAGCAGCGACCTGCCGGCCGCGCCGCTGGCCGGCGGCTCGTCCGGCACGGCCTCCTGGGGCTGGGCCGTCCACGAGGCCTGTACGCGGCTGGCCGCACGTCTCGCCGAACGCCCCGGGCAGCCGGTGCCCGCCGACGGGTTGACCGCCACGGCGGACACGGCCGGGACCGCCGACGCGGAGGACGGGTACGCCCGGCACGCCTTCGGCGCCCACTTCGCCGAGGTCGGCGTGGACCGCGTGTCCGGCGAGGTGCGCGTGCGGCGGCTGCTCGGCGTCTACGCGGCGGGCCGCATCCTCAACTCCCGTACGGCACATGCCCAGTTCGTCGGCGCCATGACGATGGGGCTCGGCATGGCGCTGACCGAGGGCAGCACCCTGGACACGGCGTTCGGGGACTTCGCGGAGTGCGACCTGGCCTCGTACCACGTGCCGGCCCACGCCGACGTGCCCGCCGTCGAGGCCCACTGGATCGAGGAGGACGACCCGCACCTCAACCCCATGGGCAGCAAGGGGATCGGTGAGATCGGCATCGTCGGGACGGCGGCGGCGATCGGCAACGCGGTGCACCACGCCACGGGCGTCCGGTTCAGGGAACTGCCCCTCACCCCGGACCGCATCCTCGCGACGCCCGGAGCCTGCCCGCCCCCTGGGCCCGGCCGAACGCCCGCATGAGGGCCGGCCGGCGTGCTCGACCCGACAAGGTGCGGTCGTCCCCGGTTCCGGGCAGGGTGGACAGGTGCGCCCGGTGGAACGAAGGAGGCCGATGTTCCGCAGCGAGTCCGCCGAGGACGGCGCGGAGCTGCTGGCCAAGCTCGGCGCCCTGACCGCCCGTGCCCGGGAACTCGCGCAATCGCAGCGGTCCCGGGTCGAGCTCGCGCTCGCGCTGCAGCGCGGCATGCTCCCGCGCGACCTGCCCAGCGCCCCGGGCGTGCGCCTCGCCGTGGGCTACATGCCGGCCAACCACGGACTCAACGTCGGCGGCGACTGGTACGACGCCTTCACCATGGCCGACGGCCGGATCGGCCTGTCCATCGGCGATGTGCAGGGGCACAACATCCAGGCCGCCGCGTTCATGGGGCAGGTCCGCGTCGCGCTGCGCGCCCTGGCCTCCGTCACCGGCGACCCTGGAGAACTCCTCGCCCGCACCAACGACCTCCTCGTCTCCTTGGACGCCGACCTCTTCGCCACCTGCACCTTCCTGCGGCTCGACCCGGCCGCCGGCACCCTGGAGTGCGCCCGCGCCGGCCACATCCCGCACATCTGGGCCACGGCCGACGGCCGCTCCGGCATCGACGAGGAGGAGGGCGGGCCCCCGCTCGGCGTGCTGCACGGCGCCACGTACCCCGTCGCCTGCCACCGGCTGACCGTCGGCGGAGTCTTCGTCCTGCCGACCGACGGCGTCGTGGAGGGGCCCTCGCTCAGCCTCGACGAGGGCCTGCACCAGGTCAGACGGCTCGCGGAGATCACCGCCGGCGCCGGACTCGGCGTCGACACCCTCGCGAGCGGCGTCATGAAGCTGGCGGACTCGGTCGACCACGAGGACGACGCCGCGGTCCTCGTCGTCGGCCACGACGGGGGCACGGGATGGCGGCTCCCGCATGGCCGGGGAGGTCCGCGCGGTGTCTGATGGCTTGTGTGTTGGTTTTTCGGCGGCCCCGATGGTCCCTGGACCTCGTACTGAAGGCCCTGGCCGTAGCCGTGTGCTACTACGTGGCCGGGCGCCTGGGTCTGATGGGACAACTCGTGATCGAGGGTGTGATCGTCACGCCCGTCTGGCCGCCGACCGGTCTCGCCCTCGCCGCCCTGCTCGTGTTCGGCGTCGGGGTCTGGCCGGGCATCGCCCTCGGCTCGCTCCTCGTGATCGCCTCGCTCACCACACCCCAGCTCCCCACCCTGATCACCGTCGCGGGCAACACCGCGGCCCCGCTCTGCGCCTGCCTGCTGCTGCACCGGGTCGGTTTCCGGCTCGACGTCTCACGTCTGCGGGACGGGATCGCCCTGGTCTTCCTCGGCGGGCTCGGCGCCATGGCGATCAGCGCGACCGCCGGGGTCGCGCCCCAGGTGTGGACCGGCGGACTGAGCCCCGGCCAGTTCTGGTCCGTGTGGCTGGCCTGGTGGGTCGGCGACGCGATGGGCGTCCTGCTCGTCACGCCGCTGCTGCTCGTGCTGTCCCTGGGCGCCGGGCGCTTCCCTCGGCGGCGCTGGAAGGAGGCGGTGTGTCTCGGCCTCGCGGCGCTGGTGATCGTGCCGGTGGCCGTGCTCAGCCCGACGAGCATGCTCTTCCTCGTCTTCCCGCTGCTGATCTGGGCCGCGCTCCGCTTCCAACTGGCCGGCAGCATGTTGTGCGCGCTGGTCGCCTCCGTCCTGACCACGTATGCGGCGAACACCCGGGTCGGCGCGTTCTCGGGGCTGAGCGGCATCGAGATCATGGTCAAGCTCCAGGCGTTCAACGGCGCCGCGGCGCTCACCGCCCTGCTCCTGTCCTCGCTCGTCACCGAGCAGCGCGCGACCCGCCGCTCGGTCCAGAGCGCCTGCAACGAACTCGCGGTGCTGCTCGAACACCTCGCCGTGGGCGAGAACCCGGCCGACCCGTCCGCGCCCTCCGTACGCGACGTCGACGAAGCCCGGAAGCCCACCACACGCCACTTTCCACGGACGTAGCCCGCAACGGGGCGGACCAGGGCGTGTTTGCCCCGTCCGCACGGGGTCATCCGATCCATGGATGATCCAGGACGTCACTGCCCCGCACGACGAAAGGCAGAGCCATGGCCGATGACACGGCACGCGACATCTCACCCGCCACCACGACCGACTCCGGTGCCCCCGCGGAGAGCGACGAGCATTCGCTCACCGTCGGCGCGGGCGGTCCGATCCTGCTCCAGGACGCGTATCTGATCGAGCAGATGGCGCAGTTCAACCGGGAGCGCATCCCCGAACGCCAGCCCCACGCCAAGGGCAGCGGCGCCTTCGGGCACTTCGAGGTCACCGCCGACGTGAGCGCCTACACCAAGGCGGCCGTCTTCCAGCCCGGCACCCGCACCGACCTGGTCGCCCGCTTCTCGACCGTCGCCGGTGAGCGCGGCAGCCCGGACACCTGGCGCGACCCGCGCGGCTTCGCGGTGAAGTTCTACACCAGCGAAGGCAACTACGACATGGTCGGCAACAACACCCCGGTCTTCTTCGTGAAGGACCCGATGAAGTTCCAGCACTTCATCCGGTCGCAGAAGCGCCGCGCCGACAACAACCTGCGCGACCACGACATGCAGTGGGACTTCTGGACCCTGTCGCCCGAGTCCGCCCACCAGGTCACCTGGCTCATGGGCGACCGCGGTATCCCGCGCACCTGGCGCCACATGAACGGCTACACCTCGCACACGTACATGTGGATCAACGCGCAGGGCGAGCGGTTCTGGGTGAAGTACCACTTCAAGACCGACCAGGGCATCGAGTTCTTCACGCAGGACGAGGGCGACCAGATGTGCGCCGCCGACACCGACTACCACACCCGTGACCTCTTCGAGCACATCCGCGACGGCGACTTCCCGAGCTGGACGCTGCACGTGCAGATCATGCCGTACGAGGACGCGGCCACCTACCGCTTCAACCCGTTCGACCTCACCAAGGTCTGGCCGCACGCCGACTATCCGCTGCACGAGGTCGGCCGGATGACCCTGGACCGCAACCCCACGGACAACCACGCGGAGATCGAGCAGGCCGCCTTCCAGCCCAACAACTTCGTGCCCGGCATCGGCCCGAGCCCCGACCGGATGCTGCTCGCCCGGCTGTTCTCGTACGCCGACGCGCACCGCCACCGCATCGGCGGCAACTACCAGCAGCTCCCGGTCAACGCCCCGGTCGTGCCCGTCCACACGTACTCCAAGGACGGCGCGATGGCGTACCGCAGGACGACCGACCCGGTCTACGCGCCGAACTCCAAGGGCGGCCCGGCGGCCGACACCGAGCGGTACGGCACCCCGCCGAGCTGGCACGCGGACGGCGAGATCACCCGCGCCGCCTACGTCGACCACGCCGAGGACGACGACTGGGGCCAGGCGGGCACGCTGGTGCGCGAGGTCCTCGACGACGCGGCGCGCGACCGGCTCGTCGACAACGTCGTCGGTCACCTCCTCAACGACGTGAGCGAACCCGTTCTGGTCCGCGCCTTCGCCTACTGGTCCCACATCGACAAGTCGATCGGCGAACGCATCGAGCAAGGGGTGCGCGCCAAGGCGGACGAGAAGGATCCGAAGGCCGCGCAACAGGCCAACAAAGCCCGCAGCAGCATGCAGGACAAGGCCTGACGCCTCGCCCCCGCCCGGAAGGGCGGGGGCAGGTGCTCACTCGTACATGACGTAGGACGGCCGCGGCGTCAGGCCGAGGACCTCGTCCGGCGTCATGAGGCGGCTGCCGTCCCGCGTGTCCTCGTCGAAGAAGAGCTTGAACCCGGTGTGCACCCGGGGCGGCACCGCGTCCACCAGCCGCTCCCACGTCCGCCGTTTGAGGTGCGGGGTGCCGATGCCGTCGGCGCTCTTGACCAGGGCGACACCGTCGGGCGCCACGATCCGCCGAGCGTCCCGCACGACGGACTCGGCGACCTGGTGGTGCACGAAGACCTTCTCCGGCAGGTCGTGCCGCTCGACGAGCGAGGCCAGATAGGCGGCGACGCGGGTGAGTTCGGCACCGCTCGTGTGCCCGTACGTGTCACCCGGCTTCTCGCCGGGGCCCATCTCCCACTCCGGATCGAGCGCGATGCCGACATCGGGGCGGACGAGCCACGGCTCCAGCGCCTTCACCTCGTCGAGAGGGTCGGCGCGGCCCGGCTGGATGTTGAGCAGCAGCAGGGCCCGGTGCCGCCCGGCCGCCTCGTGGAAGGCGCGCACGGTCGCGTCGGGCGTACGACTGCGGTACGTACCGTCGGGCCCCGGCGTCGAGTTGGCGACGACGGCGAGCAGTTCGAGCACGGGCAGTACGCGGCGGCCGTCGGCGTACGCGCGGCCGCGCCGCTCGATCTCCCTGACCCGGTCGTCGAGATCCCCGGTGCCAAGACGCCCGAGAGCGGCGGCGCCGGGCAGCCCGCAGTACCCGACGAGCCGGTGCTCGGGAAAGACCCGGCGCCCGCCGCGGGGCAGTTCGGCACGGCGGCGGGTGGGCCGGGGCGAGCGGGCGGGGGAGGGCCGCGCCTTCTTCTCGGGGGTCTGCGACGTGCCGCATGCCGCGGCCGCCGACGCCACCCCCGCACTCAGCAGGACCCGCCGCCGGAGCCGGCCCGCTCCACCGTTCGCCCGAGCTGTGCGCACATCGCCTCCTCCCCGCCGCGCCGGCCGCGACGGATCGCCGTGATCATCACCGGCGGGGCGCCTTGCCGAGCGTGGGGCGGTGAAACGTACGGCCGTCGTCGAACCCGCCACCGGCCCGGCGCCCGCCCCGGGGTACGTTCTGGCTCGCTGCCCCGTCCTCGGCGCGGCAGATCATCGACCCACCCTGCCGACCAGGAGCCGCCATGCCGAGGTTCGCCGCGAACCTGTCCACGCTGTACCGCGAGCACGACTTCCTCGACCGTTTCGCGGCGGCCTCGGCGGACGGCTTCGACGCCGTCGAGTACCTCTTCCCGTACGCGTACGACACCGCTGAACTCCGCTACCGCCTCGACGCCCACGGCCTGCGCCAGGTCCTGTTCAACGCTCCGCCCGGCGACTGGGACGCCGGCGAACGCGGCATCGCGGCGCTCCCCGGCCGGGAGGCGGAGCTGCGCGAGAGCGTCGACCGCGCCCTGGGCTGTGCCGTCGCGATCGGCAGCCCGCGCATCCACATGATGGCCGGAGTCGTGCCGCCGGGCGCGGACCGCGCCGCCTGCCGGGACGTGTACCTGGCCAACCTCGCGTACGCCGCCCGCCAGGCGGAGTCCGCCGGGATCGACATCCTGATCGAACCCATCAACACCCGGGACATGCCGGGCTACTTCCTGAACCGGCAGGCCGACGCGCACGCGATCGTCCAGGAGGTGGGCGCCGTGAACCTGAAGGTTCAACTCGACCTGTACCACTGCCAGATCGTCGAGGGCGACCTCACGGCCACCCTCCGCCGCGACCTGCCCACGGGCCGCGTCGCCCATCTCCAGATCGCGGGCGTCCCCGACCGCCACGAACCGTCCGAGGGCGAGGTCGACTTCGGCCATCTGTACGCCGTCGTCGACGCGTTGGGGTTCGACGGCTGGATCGGCTGCGAGTACGTCCCCCGCGCCGGCACGAGCGAGGGCCTCGGCTGGCTGAGGGAGGTGCGAGGAGAGCACGCGTGACCGGGCACCGTCACGGATGCGCACGGGTCCGCTGGGCGTCCTCGGTGGCGGCCCAGGTGGACAGCAGGCGCAGGGCGTCGTGGTCCGGGGTGCCCGGTTCGGCGCTGTAGACGGTCATGGTCAGCCCGGGCTGGGCGGGCAGCGCCATCGCGTCGAAGTCGAGGAGCAGGTCGCCGACTTCGGGGTGACGGAAGGGCTTGCGGCCCGTGTGGTGGAGGCGCACGTTGTGCTTGGCCCACGCGGTGCGGAAGTCGTCGCTGCGGGTCACCAACTCGCCGATCAGGCCGGTGAGTTCACTGTCGTGCGGCGCGCGGCCCGCTTCGGTGCGCAGCAGGGAGACCGTGGTGTTCAGAGCCGCGTCCCAGTCGGGGAAGAAGTCCCGCCCGGCGGGGTCGAGGAACTGGAAGCGGGCGATGTTCACCGGCGGCGCGGCGTCGGCGCCGAACAGCGGGGCGTACAGGGCGCGGCCCAGACGGTTGACGGCCAGGATGTCCAGACGTCCGTTGCGGACGAAGGCCGGGGTGCCCGTCATGGAGTCGAGCACGCGCTGGATGCTGGCGGGGACGCCGGGACGCTGCTTGGCGGTCGCGCGGCGGGCCGAGGGGCGTCCGCGCTGAGCGGCGGCCAGGTCGTAGAGGTGGGCGCGCTCGGCCTCGTCGAGTTGCAGCGCGTTCGCGACGGCGTCCAGGACCTCCTGCGACGCACCGCCCAGGTGACCGCGCTCGAGACGGACGTAGTAGTCGATGCTGACACCGGCCAGCAGGGCGACCTCCTCACGGCGCAGCCCCGGCACCCGGCGGTTTCCTCCGTAGGCCGGCAGCCCCGCCTGCTGCGGGGTGATCTTCGCGCGGCGGCTCGCGAGGAACTCGCGGATGTCGTGGGCGGTGTCCATGAATCCAGGTTAGGTGCGCCGCGACGGGTCTGGGGGGTCCTGTCAGTACCGGTAACGGCAGGACCTTCCGTACGCGGATGACCTGCGGTTCCCTCGAAACCGAGGGCAGCCGGGCGGACGCTGCGGCTGCCGGGCGGGCCGCTCTGGACGAGAGTGGACCGGAGCGGGCCTGCCGGATCTGTGCGCACACCGGCACAGCGATCGGGAACCACACGAGGAGTCATCGCATGGCGAAGCAGTCCGCGCCGCAGGAACTGGCCGGGATCGCGCCGAAGCTGGTCGAGGTCACCGACGACCTCCTGTTCGGCGACATCTGGGAGCGGCCGGGCCTGGCGCCCCGCGACCGCAGCCTGGTCACGGTGAGCGTGCTGGCCGCGCTCTACCGCACCGAGCAGCTCCCGTACCACCTGGGCAAGGCCCTGGAGAACGGGCTGAGCGTCGAGGAGCTCTCCGAGGCCATCACCCACCTGGCGTTCTATGCGGGCTGGCCGAACGCCATGACCGCGATCACCCAGCTGAAGCGGCTCGCCGACGAGCAGTCGCAGGCCTGAGCCACCCTCCCCGCGGCGTACTACGTATAACGAAAGAGACAGAAAGAGACACCCATGGAACTCCTGAAGAAGCCGGCCACGATGAAGCTGCCCGCCGACTGGTTCACCGGCGATGCCTGGGCCGATGTGATCTACCGCGGTGAGGAGCCGTCGCGGGCCCGCGCCAACGCGGTGCGCTTCGCACCCGGCGCCCGTACCGCCTGGCACTCCCACGGCATGGGCCAGACCCTCTACATCACCGAGGGCGTCGCCCTGATCCAGTCCCGCGGCGGCGAGATCCTGGAGGCCCACCCCGGCGACGTGATCTGGACCCCGGCGGGCGAGGAACACTGGCACGGGGCCGCCCCCGAGAACTTCATGACGCACATCGCGCTGTGGGAGACCGACGACGTCACCTGGCTCGACCACGTCACCGACGACGAGTACACCGCCGATCGGCGCAGCACCCGCTGCCGCTGACACACCTCGCGAGGAGATCGATCGACATGCACACCCGTACGTTGGGCCAGGGCCTCGAGGTATCGGCGATCGGTCTGGGCGCCATGGGCATGTCCCAGAGCTACGGCCCGAACCCGGGCAGCCGCGCCGACATGATCGGCGTCCTGCGCGCCGCCGTCGACCGGGGCGTCACCTTCTTCGACACCGCCGAGGTCTACGGCCCGTACGTCAACGAGGAACTGGTGGGCGAGGCGCTGGCCCCTGTACGGGACCGGGTCGTCATCGCGACGAAGTTCGGCTGGCGCATCGAGGACGGGAAGGCGGCCGGCCTCGACAGCCGGCCCGAGCAGATCCGCCGGGTCGCGGATGCCTCGCTGCGCCGCCTGCGCACCGACACCATCGACCTGTTCTACCAGCACCGCGTGGACCCCGACGTCCCCGTCGAGGACGTCGCCGGAGCGGTGGGCGAGCTGGTGAAGGCGGGCAAGGTGCGCCACTTCGGTCTGTCGGAGGCCGCGGCGGGCACGATCCGCCGCGCCCACGCCGTGCAACCCGTCACCGCGGTGCAGAGCGAGTACTCGCTGTGGACGCGTGATCCCGAGCCCGAGGTACTGCCGACGCTGGCCGAACTCGGCATCGGCTTCGTGCCGTTCAGCCCGCTCGGCAAGGGCTTCCTCACCGGGACCGTGAACGCCGCCACCGCCTTCGCCGAGGGCGACGTCCGGGCCACGATCCCGCGCTTCAGCGAGGACAACCGGGCGGCCAACCAGGTGCTGGTCGACCACGTCGCCGCCCTGGCCCGGGCCAAGGACGCGAGCCCGGGCCAGATCGCGCTCGCCTGGCTCCTCGCGCGGCAGCCGTGGATCGTGCCCATCCCCGGGACGCGCCGCATCGAGCGCGTCGAGGAGAACGCCGGGGCGACCCAAGTCCCGCTGTCCGCCGACGAGTTGGCGGACCTCGACACGCTGGCGGCGCGCATCGGCGTCCAGGGGGACCGCTACAACGAGATGCACATGGGCCTGGTGGGCAAGTAGCCGCCTACGCCCCGGGCCCCGCCCGAAACGCCCCCGGTGTCACCCCCGTACGCAGCCGGAAGAACTTGGTGAAGTCGCTGGGGTCGGGGAAGCCGAGGGCGTCCGCTACCTCCTTCGCGGGCAGGCCGCTGTGCCACAGCAGGCGTTTCGCCTCCAGCAGGACCCGCTCGTCGACGTACTGCTTGGCCGTGCGGCCCGTGGCGGCGAGCGTGGCGCGGGTCAGGGTGCGCGGGCTGTAGCCGAGGGCCGCCGCGTAGTCCTCGACGCGGCGCGTCACCGCGTGGTCGCGTTCCACGGCCGCGTGGAAACGGCGGAAGGTGTCGCTCGACGCGGCGGCCCGCGGCGCCGGGTCGCGGACTTTCGCCAGGCGCACCACCAGGACGGACAGCAGGGCGCGCAGCACCTCCGTGTGCGCCTGAAGCGGCAGTGAGGCCATCGCCCCGTACTCGTACGCCAGGTGGTCGAGGGCCAGCCGTACCCCCTGGGCGTCCGGCGCGCGAGGCGTCAACGGCCGCTGCTCGTACGGCGGATCCATGTGCGCGGCCGCCACGATCGCCGGCGGCAGGAAGCCCGAAGGGAACAGGACGTCGACGCCGTCCGCACCCCTGAGGTCGGGGCCGAACCGCTGCACCTGCCCCGCCCGGATCCACAGCCACGCCCCGGGCGGCAGCTCGTGGTCGACGAAGTCCACCGTGAGCGACAGCGGCCGCTCGCGGGCGCCGATCAGCTGGTGGAAGGCGGGGCGCAGCGGCGCGTACGGGTCGTTGCCGTGGCGCAGCGACCGCGCGTGCAGATCGGCCAGTTCCACGACCTCGACCCCGGCCGGTGCGCCGACGGCCGGGGTGTACGCGAGGTCCCTCACCTCAGGGTGTCCGTTTTTCCCCATCGCGAGACCTGAGCGTACCGCCGCCGCGCCCGTATCGCCTCCTAGCGTGAAAGCACAGGTCAGCGACGTGTGAGGAGTGGTCCGGTGCGATTGGTCGTGGGAATGACGGGGGCGACGGGCGCCCCGATCGGTGTCCGCCTCCTGGAACAGCTGCGGGAGCTGCCGGACGTCGAGACGCATCTGGTGCTCTCCCGCTGGGCGCGCACCACCATCGGCCTGGAGACCGGTCTGTCCGTCGCGGACGTGACCGCCCTCGCCGACGTGACGCACCACCCCGACGACCAGGGCGCCACGATCTCCTCCGGATCGTTCCGCACCGACGGGATGGTGATCGTGCCGTGCTCCATGAAGACGCTCGCGGGCATCAGCGCCGGGTACGCCGACGGGCTCGTGGCGCGCGCCGCCGACGTCGTCCTCAAGGAGCGGCGCAAGCTCGTCCTCGTCCCGCGCGAGACACCGCTGAGCGAGATCCATCTGCGCAACATGCTCGAACTCGCCCGCATGGGCGTCCAGTTGGTGCCGCCCATGCCCGCCTTCTACAACAACCCGCGCACGGTCGACGACATCGTCGACCACGTCGTCGCCCGCGTCCTCGACCAGTTCGACCTGCCCGCCCCGGCCGCCAAGCGGTGGGCGGGAACGCGCGCCGCCCGCACCTCAACCCCCGTACCGCACGAAGGACTTCACCATGCCGTATGACGATCTGCGCAGCTTCCTCGACACCTTGGAGAAGGAAGGGCAACTGCTGCGCATCACCGACGAGGTGCTCCCCGAGCCCGATCTGGCGGCCGCCGCCAACGCGACGGGCCGCATCGGCGAGAACGCCCCCGCCCTCTGCTTCGACAACGTCGCGGGCTTCACGGACGCCCGCATCGCCCTCAACGTGCACGGCTCCTGGGCCAACCACGCCCTCGCCCTCGGACTGCCCCGCAACACCCCGGTCAAGGACCAGGTCGCGGAGTTCGCGCGCCGCTGGGACGCCTTCCCGGTCGCGCCCGAACGCCGCGAGGACGCCCCGTGGCGCGAGAACAGCCAGGAAGGCGACGACGTCGACCTCTTCTCGGTGCTCCCGCTGTTCCGCCTCAACGACGGTGACGGCGGCTTCTACCTCGACAAGGCGGCCGTCGTCTCCCGCGACCCCGACGCCCCGGACGACTTCGGCAAGCAGAACGTCGGCACGTACCGCATCCAGGTCCTCGGCGCGAACCGCCTCGCCTTCCAGCCCGTCCCCATGCACGACGTCGCCCAGCACCTGCGCAAGGCGGAGGAGGTGGGCGATGACCTGCCGATCGCCATCACCCTCGGCAACGACCCGGTGATGGCGATCGTCGCCGGCATGCCGATGGCGTACGACCAGAGCGAGTACGAGATGGCGGGCGCGCTGCGCGGAGCGCCCGTGCCGATCGCGACGGCGCCGCTCACCGGATTCGACGTGCCGTGGGGGAGCGAGGTCGTCATCGAGGGTGTCATCGAGTCCCGCAAGCGCCAGATCGAGGGCCCCTTCGGGGAGTTCACCGGCCACTACTCCGGTGGCCGCCGCATGCCCGTCATCCGCGTGGACCGCGTCTCGTACCGTACGAACCCGGTCTTCGAGTCGCTCTACCTGGGCATGCCGTGGACCGAGTGCGACTACCTCGTCGGGCCCAACACCTGCGTCCCGCTGCTCAAGCAGTTGCAGGCCGAGTTCCCCGAGGTGCAGGCGGTCAACGCCATGTACACGCACGGCCTGCTCGTCATCATCTCCACGAAGAAGCGGTACGGGGGCTTCGCCAAGGCCGTCGGGATGCGCGCGATGACGACGCCGCACGGCCTGGGCTACGTATCGCAGGTGATCCTCGTCGACGAGGACGTGGACCCGTTCGACCTGCCGCAGGTGATGTGGGCGCAGTCCTCGAAGGTGAACCCGAAGGACGACGTGATGATCCTGCCGAACCTGTCCGTCCTCGAACTCGCGCCCGCCGCCCAGCCCGCCGGGATCACCAGCAAGATGATCATCGACGCGACGACGCCCGTGGCCCCCGACGTCCGCGGCAACTTCTCGACGCCGGCCAAGGACCTGCCCGAGACGGCCCAGTGGGCCGCCCGCCTCCAGCGCATGATCGCGGACCGTCACTGACGTCCCGGCTCCTCGCCCGCCACCTTCTGAAAGGCCAACTCCTATGAACACGCACGGAATCGAGTGCCCCCGCTGTGCGCACGGGTCCGTCACCCACCTCGCCGCGTCCCCCGTCCCCGGGGTGTGGGACGTGCTCCAGTGCGCCCGCTGCCTCTACACATGGCGCACCACCGAACCCGCCCGCCGCACCCGGCGCGACGCCTACCCCGACAGCTTCAAGCTGACGGAGTCGGACATCGCGCACGCGATCGAGGTACCGACGGTGCCGCCGCTCCGAGCGGTGTGACCCGGGCGAGGGCCGGCGGCGTCCCTCTCAGCGCGGGATCCGGACGACGGCGGTCCCTGCGGCCAGATCGACCGTCGTCCTGTTCGGCGGAGCCCCGTCGTCCTCGCCGTCCGGCAGGACGAGGGCCGACTGCCGCTCCTTCAACTCGTTCTGCTTGCCCGGCGAAAGAGTGGCGTGCAACTGCTCGAACCCGGTCGCGGATATCTGACCCTGCCGTGCGCTGTTCCGCCACGGCAGCACTCCGGCCCGTCCCGCGCGCAGCAACAACTGGTCGACGAAAGCCACCAGCGTCAGCACGACGACCAGCCCGGGCAGGGTCATGAAGAAGACGAAGGACATGCCTCAGTATCCGCCCCGCGCGTCGCCGCCGGCGAGTTCCCCGCCCCGGACGTCAGTGAAGGGGCCGTCAGTGGGCACCTGGAAGGGGACGCGGAAAGGCGGTCCATCGTGCCTGACTCTTCACTCAGGGCCGTGGGATGGGCGCGCTCACTGCCGATCAGCAGCGGGATCAAGGCCGCGCGTGACTGGGCGCGCGAGCATCTCGAGGACCTGGAGTGGTCCGCACGCGCGCCGGAGACGGTCGACGCCGTGCTGCTGACGGTTTCGGAGCTCGTCACGAACACGCACATCCACGCGCGAAGCACCGCGCAGCTGATCCTGACCTGGGACGGCGAATGCCTCCACGTCACGGTGCACGACAGCAGCCCGGCCCCGCCCCGCCCGCGCGCCGCGGGCACGGAGGAGACGGGCGGCCGCGGCCTGTTGCTCATCGACGCGCTCGCCGAGACCTGGCAGACCCATGAATGCCCGCGCGGCAAGGACGTCACGGCCTGCTTCAGGCCCGAACCGGGCGCAGCGGCCGCGGCGGACCGGACGGCGAGGACCGGATCGCAGACGAAGGAGGACGACGCATGAGCATGCCCGTGGCGCGGCAGGGCGGGGGAGGTGGCACGAGCGGTCTCTACGACGTGCTCGAGCTGATCCTCGACAGAGGGGTGGTCATCGACGCGTTCGTCCGCGTCTCGCTGGTCGGCATCGAGATCCTGAAGATCGACGTACGGATCGTCATCGCCAGCGTCGACACCTACCTGCGCTTCGCCGAGGCCTGCAACCGACTCGACCTGGAGACGGGGAACAGGAAGCCCGCCGGCCTGCCGGAGATGGTCGCCGGTACCGCGTCCCGCGGCAGGACGGAGAGCGCGCTGACCGGCGTGGCCAAGGGCATCTCCGACGTATTGGGACAGCCGCGCGGACGCTGACGCCTCCAGGGCTTTGTTCAGGCTCAGCGCCCCGGCCCCGGGTCGGGGTGGACCGGTACGTGGATTCCGGCGCGGGCGGCCTCCAGCTGGGCGGCGAACGCGATGCCGAGGAAGAGGGCCACGGCCGTGAGGTTGGCCCACAGCAGCAGGGCGATGAAGGCCGTGAGCGGCCCGTAGATCGACCCGAACGCCCCGCTCCTGCCCACATAGAGAGCCAGCAGCCAGGTCGCCGCGACCCACAGCGCGAGATGCACCGCCGACCCGAACGCGAGCCACGTGTACCCGGGCTGTGTCCGGCGCGGCGCCCTGCGCAGAATCACCGCGGACGCGATCCACGCCAGCAGCAGCCCGGCGGGTATCTGCAGCGCACCCCACCAGCCGATGCCACCGCGATGCTCCCCGGTCGTGCGTGCCACGGCGTCACCCACGGCCGAACCGGCGACCATCACGAGGAACCCCAGCACCATGGGCAGCCCCGCGGTCACGGACAGCACCAGCGCCCGGCCGTACTTCGCGAGCCCGGGCCGGTCGCGCTCGATGCCGTAGATGCGGTTCGCACCGCGCTCGACCTGGCCCATGGCCGAGGCCAGGTTCAGCACGGCGAAGGCCAGACCGAGCCAGAGCGCCACCGTGCTCCACACGTCGCTGTCCGCGGTGCGGCGCGTCCCGTCGAACGCCTTCTCCACGACGCCGGTGCTCGCGCCCGGCACGATCCGGGCCAGCGTCAGCTCCACCACGCGGCCCACGGACTCGGTGTGCACGCTGGTCGCCAGCCCTACGAGGACGACGGTGAAGGGCACGAGGCCGAGCACCATCTGGAAGGCGAGCGCCCGCGCGTTGGTGAAGCCGTCCGCGTAACGGAAGCGGCTGAAGGAGTCCAGGAGCAGCCGCACACCGCCGTAGCGGCGCAGCGCGGCGAAGGCTTCGTCACCGGAGAGTTCATCTCCGATCATGTCCCGGGTCTGCGGGACGTGGACGACGGTTCCCACGGCGGGACGCTCCTCGGTTCGGCGGGCCAGCGTCGGTCCCTGTCCGGATGCCCGCTCGGGCGGAGGCAACTCCGGTCTGTTCGCGGGTGGTTGGGAACAGGACGAAAGAGAGGGAATCGGGAGAGAGGGCGGTCCCGGGGGCCGACGGTCACCGGTCCCGTGGGACCAAAGTCACTGTTCACGTCGGTTCGTGACGTTGTGAGCCTGTTGTTACGTATTCGACGGAAGGCGCACACAGCTGCTCCGTAGGTTTGTTGGTGACGCAAGAACATCCCACCCGGCGTCACCCACCCCGTACGAAGCAAGGAACCAGTCGCCATGTCGATCTCACGTCGTGTCCTGCGGACCGCAGCCGTCTCCGGCCTCGTCATCGGCCTCACCGTCCCGGCCGCCGCCGCGTTCGCGAACTCCACCGCGCCGCACCCCGGCGGGCAGACCGTCGCCTCCGCCTCGGCGGGCCGGTCCGCCGAGCAGAACTACACGCTCAGCAACGGTGCCCGGGCGCACGTGTACGCCCTGCCGGACGGGACGTACATGGCCTGGATCACGGTCAAGGGGCAGCGGGTCGCGAACCTCGGCGCCGGTCACGCGAGCAGCACGGTGCACGGCTACCGCTACGTCCTCAACCAGGCCAACGGCTTTGTCGGCGTCGTCCACCCCGGTGGCTGGCACAGCGAGCAGGACAGGCCCGCGCCGCGCCACCCGTAGGTGACGGATCGGAGCGAATCCGAGACGAACGAGCCCCTCCGCGGCGTATCGCACGGCCGCGGAGGGGCGAGGACGAGGGTGCGCGTGCGTCAGGTGCGGGTCCACCGCTGGTTGGTGCCGCCCGAGCAGGAGTAGAGCTGGATCTGCGTACCGTTGGCGGTGCCGGCCCCGACGGCGTCGAGGCAGAGGCCGGACTGGACGCCGGCGATGGAGCCGTCGGAGTTGAGGCGCCACTTCTGGTTGTCGCCGCCCCAGCAGCTGTAGATCTGGACCTTGGCGCCGTTGCCGGTGCCCCCGGCGTCCAGGCACTTGTTGCCGTAGACCCGCAGTTCACCGGCGGACGTGTACGTCCACTGCTGGTTGGTGCCGCCCGAGCAGTCCCACAGCTGGACCTGGGTACCGTCGGTGGTGCTGGCGTTGGGGACGTCGAGGCAGCGGCCCGACGCGACGCCCTTGACGGCTCCGGCGTCCGAAGGCGGCGTGGTGGTGCCGCCGTTGAGCGCGTTGAGGACGGCGGTGTAGGCCGGCTTCTTGCTGCCGTCGCCGTTGAAGAGCAGCGGCGTGTCGCCCGAGATCCAGGAGTCCGTGTCGCGCACACCCCAGACGGTGATGCCGAGGCAGCGCGAGACGGCCAGGCAGTCGTTGGTCACGGCCGCGTACGTCGAGGACGAGGCGCCCTGGATGTCGAGTTCGGTGACGGCCACGTCGACGCCGAGGGCCGCGAAACTCTGCAGCGTCGTACGGAAGTTGCTGTTGTACGGGCTGTTGCTGTTGAAGTGCGACTGGAAGCCGACGCAGTCGATCGGCACGCCGCGCGCCTTGAAGTCCTTGACCATGTTGTACACGGCCTGGGTCTTCGCCCACGTCCAGTTCTCGATGTTGTAGTCGTTGTAGCAGAGCTTGGCGGCCGGGTCGGCGGCGCGCGCGGTGCGGAAGGCGACCTCGATCCAGTCGTTGCCGGTGCGCTGGAGGTTGGAGTCGCGCCGGGCGCCCGAACTGCCGTCCGCGTAGGCCTCGTTCACGACGTCCCACTGGGCGATCTTGCCCTTGTAGTGGCCCACGACGCCGTTGATGTGGTTGATCATCGCCTGGCGCAGGGTGCTGCCGCTCAGGTTCTGCATCCAGGTGGGCTGCTGGGAGTGCCAGGCGAGCGTGTGGCCGCGCACCTTCTTGCCGTTCTGCACGGCCCAGTTGTAGACGCGGTCGCCGGCGGTGAAGTTGAACTGGCCCTGCTGCGGCTCGGTGGCGTCGATCTTCATCTCGTTCTCGGCCGTCACCATGTTGAACTCGCGGTTCGCGATGGTGGTGTACGCCGAGTCGCTCAGCCTGCCCGAGGCGATGGCGGTGCCGAAGTAGCGGCCGCTCTGCGCGGCCGCGGCGCCGAGGGTGCTCTCGGCGGCGTGCGCGGGTGCGGGGGGCGTGGCCAGCGCGACGACCGTACCGAGGACGCCGGCGGCCAGCGCCAGCATGAACCCGCGTGACCTGCGGCGGTCGACGGCCTTGCGGGCAGCGGGTCTTGGGCTGTCGGGGCGGGGGAGGGCATACAAGCTCATGGCTGTATCTCCTGGAGAGAGGGGATGGGCCGACGTCGGTCGGTATGTCGAACTGCGGTCGGTTCCTCAGACAGGGAGGTTGGGGGATTGACCGTGGCGCGTCAAGACTCGCGGCAAAAACAGTTTCCGTTGAGTTTCCGAAACTTCCGATGCATCGGCGAGCCGTCTACCCGCTGTTTCAGACAGATCGGTGAGATGCCTTGACCGGAGGGCTGCGGATTCCTAGCTTGTGGCGTCACGGATTCCGGGAACCTTCCGAAAAACTTTCGGAACCGGGGTCGCGGGTCACCCCACACCCAAGGAGCCGCCCGATGTGGTCTCACCCCCCGTCACCAGCCCGTCCGGGACGCCTGCGCAGACGCTTACTCGCCGTCCTCACACCGTTGTTGCTGGTGGCAGCCTTCCTCGGCGCCCAGCCGGCCGAAGCGGCGACGGTCGACCCGAACGCCTCGTACGTGCTGGTCAACCGCAACAGCGGCAAGGCCCTGGATGTCTACAACATGGCGACCAGCGACGGCGCCCGCATCACGCAGTGGACCAGGAACGACCAGAGCCAGCAGCAGTGGCAGTTCGTCGATTCCGGGGACGGCTACTACCGCGTCAAGTCCCGCCTCTCCAGCAAGGTCCTCGATGTCTACAACTGGTCGACCGCCAACGGCGGTTCGATCGTCCAGTGGTCCGATCTCAACGCCACCAACCAGCAGTGGCGGCTGGCCGACAGCTCGGACGGCTACGTGCGGCTGATATCGCGCCACAGCAACAAGGCCCTCGAGGTGCAGGGCGCCTCCACCGCCGACGGCGGGAACATCGTCCAGTACGACGACTGGGGCGGCACCAACCAGCAGTGGAAGCTCGTCAAGGTCGGCGACGACACCTCCGCCCCGTGCGACCTGCCGGCCTCCTACCGCTGGTCCTCGACGGGCGCCCTCGCGCAGCCCAAGGCGGGCTGGGCGTCGCTCAAGGACTTCACCGTCGCCCCGTACAACGGCAAGCAGCTCGTGTACGCGACGACCCATGACACGGGGACGAGTTGGGGTTCGATGAACTTCAACCTGTTCGGCAACTGGTCGGAGATGGCCTCGGCCGGCCAGAACGCGATGTCGAGCTCCACGGTCGCGCCCTCGCTCTTCTACTTCGCCCCGAAGAACATCTGGGTGCTCACCTACCAGTGGGGCGCGAGCGCGTTCTCGTACCGGACGTCGAGCGATCCCACCAACGCGAACGGCTGGTCGGCTCCGCAGGTGCTCTTCTCCGGGACCATCGCGGGCTCCGGCACGGGCCCGATCGACCAGACGATCATCGGCGACGGGACGAACATGTACCTGTTCTTCGCCGGTGACAACGGCAAGATCTACCGGGCGAGCATGCCGATCGGGAACTTCCCCGGCAGCTTCGGCTCGACCTCGACCGTCGTCATGAGCGACTCGACGAACAACCTGTTCGAGGCCCCGCAGGTCTACAAGCTCCAGGGCCAGAACCGCTACCTCATGATGGTCGAGGCGATCGGCTCGCAGGGCCGCTACTTCCGCTCGTTCACGGCCACGAGTCTGAACGGCTCCTGGACGCCCCAGGCCGCGACCGAGAGCAACCCCTTCGCGGGCAAGGCCAACAGCGGCGCCACCTGGACCAATGACATCAGCCACGGCGAGCTGATCCGTACCAGCGCCGACCAGACCATGACCGTCGACCCCTGCCACCTGCAACTGCTCTACCAGGGGCGCAGCCCCAACTCGGGCGGAGACTACGGCCTCCTGCCCTACCGCCCGGGCCTGCTGACCTTGCAGCGCTGACATCCGGTCGAGCGCGTCAAGGTGGGGGCGTGGGACCGGTCGCCGGTCCTGCGCCCCCTGTCCGCTACGCCTGGGCCACCCACGAAATTCGGTTTCTGCCCCCGCCCAGGAGCCGCAAGATGGGGCGCATGACTCTGGCCACGCCCATCCTGCACACCGACCGCCTGCGACTGCGGCCCTTCACCGAGGCCGACGCGGACCGCCTCTTCGCCCTGCACAGCAGCACCCGCATCATGCGCTACTGGGACTCCGCGCCGTGGAGCGACCGGGCGCGCGCCGACCGTTTCATCGCGATCTGCGGGCAGTTGGAGCAGGACGGCACCGGGGCGCGGGTGGCCATCGACCGTGCGTCCGACGGCGCCTTCGTCGGCTGGTGCGGGCTGACCGGCTGGGACGAGGGCAACCGCAGCGCCTCGCTGGGCTACGTCCTGGACGAGCCGATGTGGGGGCACGGGTACGCGACGGAAGCCGCGCACGCCGTGTTGCGGTGGGCGTTCGACACCCTGGATCTGAACCGGGTGCAGGCCGAGGCCGATACGCGCAACGCGGCGTCCGGCCGGGTCCTGGAGAAGCTCGGATTCGTCCGGGAGGGAACGCTGCGGGAGGACTGCGTCGTCAACGGCGAGGTGTCCGACTCATGGGTGTTCGGTCTGCTCCGGCGGGAGTGGCGGCCCCAGGAGGGCGCAGGGCGAGGCGAACTCTAGGTTCGGGCCATGGACGAGAGGACGCACGGGAGTTCTGGTGTACGCATCCGGCCGGGCCATCTGAGCGACGCGCAGGCTGTGTTGGACATGCTCGACGCCGCCGTGGCGTGGATGAACGCGCGCGGCAACACCGAGCAGTGGGGCGTCACCCCGTACTCGCGGAAGCCCGGCGGGGTCGCGCGGGTCGAGAGCTATTTGACGGAGAAGGCCCCGTTCATCGCGGAGCTGGACGGCACCCCGGTCGGGGCGCTGGTCCTCGACTCGGGCCCCAGTCCACAGACGCCGATCGCGCCCGCCGAGGAGCCCGAGCGGTATGTCCGGCTGCTCATCACCGACCGGCGCCGCGCCGGCGCGGGCATCGGCTCGGTTCTTCTCGGTCATGCCGAGGACGAGGCGCGGCGGGCCGGGGTGAAGCTGCTGCGGGTCGACTGCTGGGCGGGCGGCGGGGGCGAACTGGTCGCCTACTACGAGCGCAACGGCTTCACCCGCACCGACCGCTTCCTGTCCGGGCAGTGGCCGGGGCAGGTGCTGGCCCGGCGGGTCGGCTGAGCGGACGGCCGCCGGCGCCTCACGCTCCGGCGGCGTCCTCGGCCTGCCACCGCAGCAGATCACCGGGCTGGCAGGCGAGGGCCTCGCAGAGCGCGGCGAGCGTCGCGAAACGCACGGCCTTGGCGCGGCCGTTCTTGAGGACGGCGAGATTGGCGGGGGTGATCCCGACGCGCTCCGCCAGCTCGCCGACGGACATCTTGCGCTTCGCCAGCATCACGTCGATGTCGACGACGATCGGCATCAGATCACCTCGTCCAACTCGGCCTGCATCTTGGCCGCTTGAGCATCGCGTGTGACAGCCTGCGCGAGGAGCATGCGCAGCACGAGCACGATGAGCGCGACGCCCAGGACCGCGAGGCCGATCCCGCCCATGATGAGGGTGACGCCCGGATCGTCCCGCTGGCCCGGCGCGTTGACGGCCGTGACCGTGAACCACAGCAGGGCCGCCGCCACGATCGCCCCGATCACGCCGTCCACGTACCGGAAGGCCGCGTGGGAGAAGACGGTGCCGCGCCGCACCATCGCCACGAGCCGCCAGACGCAGACCAGGGCGACCTGGACCGTCACCATGCCCAGGAGCGTGATCAAGCGCATCGCCGTCAGCGCGGCCGAGCCGTCCTCCGGATCGGACCCGCTGACCAGGACCCACGCCATCGACGCCTGAACGAACAGGGTGCCCGCGAGCACCACCACGAGTACGGCGCGTAGGGCACGGACCGTCAGCTTTCCCATGACTCATCCTCCATCGAGTGACGATGGAAACCTATCGAATTTCGATAGGTGAAGCAAAGTCGGGTGACATAGAAGCGGGGGACGTGAATCTGGGACGTCGTGGGCATACGAGTGGCGAGGCATCGGTGCCGGCAAGTGAAGGTGAGGCGGTCATGGACCTGACGAAGACGGAACTCGCGCTGCAGCGGCACCGGGATGCCGTCGCCGCCTTGGACGCGGCCCGCGCCGACCTGGAGACGGAGGCGGCCGCCGCCCTGCGTTCCGGCGACGCGACCCCCGAGGACTGGGCCCGCGTGGCGCGGCTGACCGGCTGGAGTGAGAAGGAGTTGCGGCGCCTCGTCGCCGCGGCCGACTCCCTCGACCTGCGGTAGGCGGGGCGGCGCCACCCGACAACACCACAAGAACGGCACCATGGGGCGGGCCTGGCCTTTCCGAACTCTTGACCCGGATGGTCCAGACCAATAGTTTCTCGTGCGTGCAAGTCCGTTGTCCCGTACGGCACTTGCTTACCGCCTCACAGGAATGAGCCCCGCCATGCGTTCACGCCTGCGCCGAAGACTTCTGTCCCGGGCTGCCGTCGCCGTCACGTCGCTCTCCCTCCTCGGCGCGCTCGCGCCGGCCGCCTCCGCCCACGGCGGGCCCGACGAGTCCCCGCGCCGGGTCGGCTACTTCACCCAATGGGGCGTCTACGGGCGCGACTTCCAGGTCCAGGACCTGGACCGCAGCGGCGCCGCCGCCCGGCTGACCCACGTCAACTACGCCTTCGGCAACATCGGGCCCGACGGAAAATGCCTCATGGGCAACGTCGCCGGCGAGTCCGACCCCTGGGCCGACTACCAGCGGCCGCTCGACGCCGAGAACTCCGTGGACGGCGTCGCGGACACCGACACCCAGCCCCTCGCGGGCAACTTCAACCAGCTGCGTGAGCTGAAGGCCGCCCACCCCGGCCTCAAGGTGATGATCTCGCTGGGCGGCTGGTCCTGGTCCACGCACTTCTCGGACTCGGTGCGAACTCCCGCCGCCCGCAAGGCCCTTGTGGCCTCCTGCCTCGACCTCTACATCAAGGGCAACCTGCCGCGGGACGGGGCCCGCGGCGGCCCGGGCGCCGCGGCCGGTGTCTTCGACGGCGTGGACCTGGACTGGGAGTGGCCCGGCTCCGAGGGCGAGAGCGACACCGTGTACCGCCCGGAGGACAAGCAGAACTTCACCGCTCTGGTGGGGGAGTTCCGCCGCCAGCTCGACGACTACGGTCGTACCCGGCACCAGCGCTACGAGCTCTCCGCGTTCGTCCCGACGGCCCCCGCGAAGATCGACGCGGGGTTCGAGGTCCGCAGGATCATGAAGGACTTCGACTTCGTCAACCTCCAGGGCTACGACTTCCACGTCAGCGGCGAGAAGACCACCGCCCAGCAGTCCGCACTGTTCGCCCGCGACGACTTCAGCGTCGACGGCACGGTGGACGCGTGGCTGCGGCGGGGCGCCCCGGCCCGCAAGCTCGTCGTCGGCATGCCGTTCTACGGGCAGGGCTGGACCGGCGTCAGCGGTGGCGGCGACGGCCTCGGACAGCCCGCGACCGCCCCCGCCCCGGCGAAGTGGGCCGACGGCTACGCGGACTACAAGGAGCTGAAGGCGCTGGCGGGCTCGGGCACGTACACCCTCCACCGCGACCGTCGCGCCGGCCACGCCTGGCTCTTCGACGGCACGACCCTGTGGACGTACGACGATCCGCAGGTCCTCGCCCGGAAGTCGCGCTACGTACGGGCGAAGGGGCTCGGCGGCGCGATGTTCTGGTCGCTGGACGGCGACACCCCCGACGGGGAACTGGTGCGGACGGTCGATCGCGCCCTCGGCCACTGAGGCGGGCCCCGCAGCGGGCTCTCGGACAAGCGTGCGGGGCGGCCCTGACGGAGCCGCCCCGCACGGGCGTTCAGTGGAGCGGGATCCGGATCACGGGAACGACGTGATCTTGGACGGGACGGTGTCGGTGCCGGAGGTCGGGGCGCCGGTGTCGTTCACGACGTGGGCGTACTGCCCCTTGCCGCCGAGCGAGATGACCTGGATGTCGTGCAGCTTCACGCCCGATTTCACCGGGACCTGGAAGCCGTGGTGCTGCACGATGCTCGGGTCGGAGGTGTAGTTGCAGTAGCTGCCGAGCCCCCACGCCTCGTGCGTGTTGACGCTGTCGGCGACCTTGTAGGCGGCGTAGCCGACGATGCCGTCATGGGTGATGGCGGCGGCGTTCGGCGCGTCGTACGCCTTCTCGTTCTGGAAGAAGATCGTGCGGCCGCGCTCGCCGTTCCAGAGCACGTCGTACTTGTTGAAGTGCTCGACGAACAGGCCGGTGGTCAGGACGTCGTCGCCGTTGACGACGAGCCCGTAGTCGGCGCGGTTGGTCTCCCAGCCGACGCCGTCACCGTGGTCGGCGCGCCAGATCCAGGTGTGGTCGACGATCACGTCGTCGCTGTTGACGACCACGGAGTTGGTGGCGAGGCCGGGGCCCGCGCCGCCGATCCGGACGAACACGTCCTGCATGGAGGTCGGGTTCGCGGCGTGGTCGGCGCTCGCGCCGGAACCGCCGATTTGCAGCAGCGTGTCCGACTTCTTGGCGCCCGCGTCGATCAGGAACCCGGCGAGCTTCACGCCGTCGACATCGGCGACGTGCATCGCGTCGATGCCGTTGTCCGGGACGATCGTCGCGAGACCGAGCCCGAGCACCACGGTGTTCGCGCGGTTGACCTCGATCGTCTGGTCGAGGTGGTACACGCCGGGGGTGAACAGCAGGTTGAGGCCCTGCGAGAGCGCCTGGTTGATGGTGGCCGAGGTCGCGCCGGGCTTGACGACATAGAACTGGCTCAGCGGGAGGGACGTCCCCGCGTTGGCGGGCCAGGACACGCCGCGCGCGTTCGTGCGCTTGGCGGGCACGAACACCTTGTAGTCGCTGCCGTCCAGGTACAGGAACGGCTTCTCGCGGGAGACCGGCGTCGTGTCGAGCGTGGTGTACGGGCCGGTGTCGAAGTTGGTCGCCGGGGCGCCCTGCACCCCGGTGAACGTCATGTTCCACACGCCGTTGGTCCAGCCGCCCACCGAACTGTCCCGGGTGTACCACTGCTGCTGCGAGTACGGGCCGACCGTGCCGTCGATCTTCGAGTCGGCGATATAGCCGCCCGAGGCCCAGCCGTAGCCATTGGGCGCCAGGTTGAGACCGCCCGTGACATGGATACGGCGGAACGGCGCGGCCTGCGCGACGGCCCAGCGGTCGGTGCCGTTGACCGGGTTGAGCGAGAGGTTCTCGGCGGAGCGCCAGAAGTTCTGCGTGGCGTTGCCGTTGAACCAGCCCGCGTCGACCGTGACGTCACCGTTGATCTTCGTGTCGTCGGGGTTGAGCCCGAGCCCGGAGATCGAGGTGTAGAAGCCGAGTTGGGCGTTGATGTTGTTGTACGTGCCCGGCTTCAGCAGGAACTGGTAGCGCTGCGAGCCGAACTGGTTCGACTCCTGCTGGGCGAAGACCTGGTCGAACTTGGCTTGCAGATTCGCGGTGTTGGGGTCCACGACGATGACGTTCGGACCGAGGTCGCCGCCGCCCTCGACGGGCGGGACGGAGCCGCCGGAACCGGTGTGCACCGCGACCTCCCACAGCGAGTAGCCGTAGGTCGTCGCCCGCGTGGTCCCGTAGATCCGCAGGTAGCGGCCCGATCCGCTGACGTCGTAGGAGGTGGTGCCGCCGGTGGCGCCCGTGACGTCCTTCAGGGTCGTCCAGCTCTGGCCGTCGGCCGAGGCCTGGATCTTGAAGGCCTTGGCGTACGCGGCCTCCCAGTTGAGGTCCACCTTGCAGATGCTCTGCGCGGAGCCGAGGTCGACCTGCACCCACTGCGGGTCGGACGCGGCGCTTGACCAGCGGGTCGCGGTGTCGCCGTCGAACGCCGCGGAGGCCGGGGTGCCGGCGTTCTCCGTGGACGACGCGGTCGCCGTGCGGCCCTTGGCGGCGTTCGTCGTCGAGCAGCCGTCGGCCGGGGGAGTGCTCCCGGAGGTGCCGAACACCTGGAACTCCCAGAGGGAGTAGCCGTACGGCGTGGCGCGGGTGACGCCGTACATGCGCACGTACCGGCCCTGGCCGGAGACGTCGAGGGTGTCGGTGCCGCCGTCGGAACCGGTGACGGACTTGAGGTCGGACCAGGTGCTCCCGTTGTCGGAGACCTGGATCTTGTAGTCCTTCGCGTACGCGGCCTCCCAGTTCAGGACGACCTTGCTGACCGTCGCCGATCCGCCGAGGTCGACCTGGAGCCACTGGGTGTCCGTGGCGGCGGACGACCAGCGGGTGCCGGTGTCGCCGTCGACGGCGTACGCGGCGGGCGTGCCGCCGTTCTCGGTGGAGGAGGCCGTGGCGGTCCTGCCCTGGGAGAGCGGCGTCTCGGCGGCCGCGGCGGTGGCCGTCGAGGTCTGGGCGGGGATGGTCAGCAGCGCCGCCGCCGTGGCGAGCGCTATCCCCAGCGATCTGTGTCTCATGCGTGTCACTCCGTGCGGGGGTGAGGGGGGAACTGCCGTATGAAGCTGCTTAGTTCGAGCTTTGATTTAAGAGTTGAGGTAATTGTTCGGCAAGACCCCGGGAGCTACTTCTTTTCACAACCCGAACGAAGAGATCGCCCGCACCGGCCCCTGCACCCCGCCCACCTGCTCTGATGTTGCGAACGGTGCGGCGGCGTTCACTTGAGTGCTGTCAGGAAATGGAGGCGCCGGTGCGAGCGCTGCGACGTCAGATGCCGCAGGAGGAGGCCGACCAGTAGCGCGAGCTCTGGCTGCCGAGGTGGGCGTGGTCGCTGTGGCCGGGGTAGCCCGGGCCGAGGATTTCGTTGAAGCCGTGCGAGCGGGCCTGCTTGACGATCTCGCAGAAGGTCGGGGTGCCCACGAGGTCGATGGCGCGGCCGTAGAGGTGGTTGCTGTTGGAGGCGCCGCCGACCGCGTTGTTGCAGGAGTAGGAGCGGAAGCCGCTGCTGGTGGTGAGGGCGCGGTCGCCGAGGGCGTGCCGCAGGGCCTCCAGCTTCCACATCTGCTGGAGCGCGTTGGCCTTCGCGGCGGCGGCGGACACGGCGCCGCCCGACCAGTCGGAGTTGCAGCGGTTCATCTCGGCGTACGTGAAGTGGGCCGGAGTGCAGTCGCTGTCCTGCAGGGCGTAGATCTTGCTGAACGTCTGGGCGCCGGCGATGCCGTCGGCGGCCAGCCCGTACGCCTGCTGGAAGCGGGTGACCGCGGCCTTGGTGCCCGGCCCGAACTCGCCGTCGACGGCGAGCACTCCGCCGTACCCCGGGTATCCGGCGACCCGGATCTGCAACTGCCGCACGTCCTCACCGCTGGTGCCCTCGCTGAGGGTCCGGTTCCACGTGTAGCAGGTGTCGGCGTGCGCGGTTCCGGTGGTGGCCGCGGCGCCGATCGTCGTCAGTGAGGCGAGCATGACAAGCGTGAGCAGTGCGCGAAGGTGACGTCTGAGCACGATGACTCCTGACGGGAGAAGGGGAGCGAAGGAGGGAACGAAGAGTCGAGCATCGACAGTGTCCGACTGCCGCTACGCGCGTCAATAGGGCCTGCGGGGCGTGCCCGGCAGGCTGTACCCGGTGTCGCGTTCACCACCGCCTCCACCGCGGCGCCGGCACCCCCGCCACGCTCGCGGGCAGGGACTCCTCAGGAGCCGGACGGCTTGATCTCCCCGGCGAACACGATGACTTGGTCGATGAGGCTGCGTCGCAGATGCACGACGTCCGTGCCCGTCAGGCGGGGGCCGCCGTCAGGCGTGGTGAAGACCCACTGGTACCGGGCCCATTCGTCAGGCATGTCCACCGCGGAGCAGCGCACCATCGTGCCGGCCCCCGCGGGGTGGTGCCGGATGTCCAGCACGAACCGCTCGACCGCCGCGATCCCCTCGCTGCGGCCCAACGGCCCCCAGAAGACGACGTCCGTGGTCAGGGCCTGTGACAGCAAGGCGGTGACATAGCTGTCGTCCGAGGCGTTGAACGCGGAGATGAACGTGTCGATCGCGGAGCGTGCCGTCTCTTCCTGCATACCCCAGTAATACCAGCCGTCGCGCGGGTGCCTGTCCCGCGAGCGGGATCATTCGGGATCATTGCCGGATGAGCTCGCCGCCCTCCTCCCTCGTGCTCGTTCCGCTCGACGAGCCGCCGGCCCCCGCCGCGATCGGCGTCGGCATCCACGGCCCGGCCGGACACGTCGACGACTTCCAGCTGCCGGACCTGTGGCAGTTCCACCTGTACGACTACGAGGCCGAGCTCACCGTCGACGGTGTCGCGTACGAGATCCGCCCCGGCAGCGTCAGCCTGGTGCCGCCGGGCACGCCGGTCCGCTACCGCTACCGGGGCCGCTCCGAGCACCTTTACGTGCATCTGCGCCTCGGGTCGTCCGGGCGGCCCCGTGAGGTGCCGGCCGTGCAGCATGCGGGCCGCCAAGTCGCCCTGCTCGACGGCCAGTTGAGACAGGCCCTGGCCGCCTGGTCGAGCACCCCGGGGCGGGCGGTGGCCGAGGTGTGGGCCGCGCTGTGGCGGGTGGCCGAGCTGGCGCCGGCCCAGGGCGGTGCCGCGCCGGCCACGCATGCGGCGGTGGCGGTGGCCGTCGCGTTCATCGAGGAACATCTCGCCGTGCCCCTCACCGTCCCGGAGATCGCGCGGGCGGCCGGTGTCTCGCACAACCATCTGACCCGGCTCTTCCGGGCGGCCATGGGGGAGACCGTGATCGGCTACATCCGGGCGCGCAGGATGGCGCAGGCCCGCCACTTGCTGCGGGCCAGCACACTGTCCATCCCCGCCGTCGCCGCGTCCGTGGGCATCCCGGACCTCCAGGCGTTCAACAAGGCGTGCCGCCGTGAACTGGGGAGGTCCCCGCGCGCGGTCCGTGCGGCCGACCTGCCCTGACCCGACCTGATGGTGAGAATTGACCAGCAGAAGGTGAACACGGCCCACGCGTTCCTTCGGCGTCGCTTCTAGCGTGACGGTCATGGAAGAAACAGCGAAGAACGCCCCGGGGCCGGGTGAGCACCTGCTGAGTTCGGTGCAGATGGCCCGCTTCGTGGCCCGCGGCGCCCTGCGCCTGGACGCGGTGGTGCCGCCAGGGATGAACGCCGAGGCGCTGGGCGGCCTGGCCGACGGCGTACCCGACGTGCCGTACGGAACTCCGCTCTCCAAGGCGTACGACCCGGGCTCGTTCGCCGCCCGACTCCTTGAACTCCCGCAGGTGGCAGGCGCGTTGCACAGCCTGGTCGGCCCGGAGCCGGCGATCGACCACCACGCCGTGCACATCCGCGAGCCCCGCGGCGGCGAGGCCCAGCCGCTGCACGCCGACGCCATCATCGACGTACGTCCTGACGCGTTCGACGTGCAGCTCATGTACTACCCGCAGGACGTCACCCTGGAGATGGGCGGCACGCTCAGCGTGCCCGGCAGCCATCTGCGGCGCATCAACGAGACCGACACCGGCCGCTACCAGAACCTGCGCGGCCAGGACCGCCTCGTCTGCCCGGCCGGCACCGTGGTGTTTCTGCACCACGGCATCTGGCACGGCGGCCGCCGCAACGACAGCGACGTCGTCCGCTACATGTTCAAGGTCCGGTTCAACCCGCGGGTCCGCCAGCGGCTCCTGTGGGACACCACGGACCTCGACGACCCACGGGTGCGCCACGAACTCGACGCGCACTTCCCGTGGTACGAGCAGGCCGCCGGCCGCCTGGAACGCTACAACCGCGTCCTGCTGTGGCGCGCGCTGACGGGCGACGACACCTTCGACCTCGACCACTGGGTGACCAGGGTCGCCAACCGCCCGCAGGAGCCCGCCGCATGAGCGCCGCCATGAACAACCCCGCCCTCATGACGCCGCGTCAGCAGGTGCTCGTCCTCTACCTGTCGACGTCCGCCCTGGACTCCCCCGTCGTCGGCTGGGCCCGGTACGACGGGACCGGCCGCACCACCCCGACCACGGGCGACAGCGACGAGCCGCCCTACGAGACCGGCGTCGCCGCCCTCCTCGACGGCTGGCGGCTGATCCAGGCCTCGCAGCTCATCCCGCCGGCCCCGGGCCACGAGTACGACGTCTCCTTCCTCAAGCACGAGTTCTTCTTCGAGCGCCTCGTGGACATGGCGGCCACGGCGGACCCGGCGTCCGTGGCGGAGGCGAGGTCGTGACCCTTCGCCCGGTAGACGCACGGACCATCGGCTCCGGGTCCAGTTAGGGCGACCGCAAGTGTGACCGTGGGGCGCTTGGATCGCTGCTCGTACAGGGCTGAGCGACAGACGAGTGACTGAGCCGACCATTCCGCTGAACCACCGTTGCGAGTACGGCGGCACGCCCAAGGCCGGGTCACCGGTGTCGGCGACATGGCGCCGACACCGGCGAGAAGCACGCGCTTCCCTGTTTGCTGGGCTCCAGCAGTGGTCCAACAGTGACGGGCCGACAGATGCTTTCGCGGCAGGCGGTGTTCACGTCGCCGACCGACCGACCGCCGCCCGCCCCGCCGCGTAGGTCGAGCGGCATGGGCGGGCGAATCAGGGCACGCCCCCTGCGCGGTCGACGACGGCTGGCGGCGCGTCCGTCTCCGGTCAGGTGTCACACGTCGTCGTCAGCTTCGGGCGAGGGCGATGGCGACCTGGTCCATGACGCGCTGCCAGTGCGCCCGTCGCCGTTCGCGCTCCTCGGCGCTTGCCAGGTGCTCCTGGTGGAAGCGGAGCATCGTCCGGGTCCCGTCGGCGGCGGGGGTGAGAGCGACCTGGATCGTGGTGGTGCCGTGGGTGACGCGAATCTTCTTCCCGCAGTGGTAGCCGCGCACCTCACCTGTCACTCCGTCGGTCGTCCGGTAGGAGGTGCCGCGTTCGGGGGAGAGGGCCGTGCCGGGGCCGAGCCAGAGGGCGAGCCCTTCGGGACTGCTGACGAAGTCCCAGACGATGGGTGTGGCGTGGGGCAGCGTGCGGGACACGCCGATCTGCCAGCCGGCGTCCTGGGTGAGTCCTGTGGGCATGGCGGTCATCCTTCCTCGGAATGGCGGGCGCGCAGCGCCCTGACCTTGTTGCGGTTGCCGCAGTGCTCCATGGAGCACCAGCGGCGCCGACCGGGCCGTGAGGTGTCGACGTAGATGAGGTGGCAGTCCTCGGCGGCGCAGGTACGGATGCGGTGGGCGAAGGGGCCGGTCAGCAGCTCGACGGCGTCCCGGGCGACGGTGGCCATCAGGTGCGCGCCACTGGGAGCCCCGGCCCACTGCCGCTTCCCGGCCGGTGTGATGGCGGGGGCCAGGGCCGGACGGGCGGCTGCCTCGTTGATGGTCTCCAGGTCTCCAGGCGGGTATGGCTCGCCGTGCGTGTGGGCGATGACCGCGCGAAACAGTGCGTCGCGGAGCCTGCGCGCGTCGGCCACCTCGGCTGCGGAGATATCCAGTGCGGCTGTCGGGGTGAGCCGCGATCGGCCCGCCCACGCGGCCAGGTCGGCAGGCTCGTGCAGGACCTCGTACCGACGGTAGGGGCCGGGGCCGCCGGTGGTCAGCAGTTCCAGGCACAGTGCGCCGGGGTCGAATCGGTAGGCCACGCCGGTATGAGAGCGCAGCGTGAGCCCTTTCGATGCCGAGGAATCCATGTAACCAATATAACGGGTTACATGGCGTCGGGTGGGAAGTTGGCCATCGACATCAACCCGTTCGACGAAATCAGCGGCGTCGGCCGCGGCCGGCGTCTGCGCTTCCAGGACGCGCCCGAAGGCAAGGCGGACACGAACCGCCTGCGCCTCGACCACGCCTCAGATGTGCCGTCGCGCTGTAGTGATCGCCCGACAAAAGCGGTGCGGTGGATGTCGGGTGACCGGGGCGGTTTCGCCGCACGCTGAGGGCATGGAAGACACGACCTTGGTATCCCGTTTCCTCCGCGACGGCTTCGTGAAGCTGGAAGGCGCTGTCGCGCCGCGCGTGGCCGCGGACTGCGCGCGGCTGCTCTGGCGGGAGACGGGCTGCGCCCCGGACGACCCGTCGACGTGGAAACAGCCCGTGCACTGGGTGGCCGGCATGGCGCAGGGGCCGTTCGCCGCCGCGCCCAACTCGCCCGCCCTGCACCGGGCTTATGACCTGCTCGCCGGAGAAGGACGCTGGGAGCCGCGCTACTCGCTGGGCACGTTCCCGCTGCGCTTCCCGCACGAGGAGGAACCGGACGACGCGGGCTGGCACATCGAGGGGAGCTACCTGCCGGAAGGCGAGAGCTGGTACTTCACGAATCTGCGTTCCCGGGGCCGGGCGCTGCTGATGCTGTTCCTGTTCAGCGAGGTCGGTGACGCGGACGCCCCGACCCGGATCCGAGTCGGCTCACACCTGGATGTACCCAAGGTGCTGGAGAAGTACGGGGAGGACGGGGCGAGCGGGCTGACGCTCGCCCCCGATCTCGTGGCCGCGTCTGAGCACCGGCCCGTCGCCCTGGCTACCGGGTCCCCGGGCGACGTCTTCCTGTGTCACCCGTTCCTGGTGCACGCGGCGCAACCGCACCATGGGCTGCGGCCGCGTTTCATGGCGCAGCCGCCGCTGATGCCGGCCGCACCGTACGAACTGGAGCGAGCGGACGGCGCGTACTCACCCGTGGAAGCAGCGATCCGCCAGGGCCTGGGACACGTGGTCGGTGATGACAAGCGGTCCGGAAGGGCGACTCGGGTCGAAAGGGGAGGCGGGAGAGGGCCGCTCTGAGGCCGGGGGGAGCGGCGGTTCGCTCTCTGCCCTGCTCTGAGGCCCGCGGTGCTGTCCGCATCGATCCCGCGTTTCGGGCATCCGCGACGCGAACGCTTCTATCGAAGAACGATGGTTTACTATCGAATTTCGATAGAAGGGAAGCTCATGGGGAAGTTGACGATGCTCGCACTACGGGCCGTGATCGTGGCACTGCTTGCCGGCTCGGTGGTGGTGCAGACAGTGATGGTGCCGCTGTTCGGGCATGACCTGAACGGTCTCGACGGGGATGCGGCAAACCTGCCGCGGGTGCCGATCCTGCTGATCCTCCTGCTCGGGATCGTGTGCGCCGAGATCGTCCTCGTCTGTGTCTGGCAGCTCGTCACCAAGGTCCGCCGCGGCACGGTGGTCTCGCCTGCCGCCTTCCGGCAGGTCGACATCGTGACCGGCGCGTTCGCCGCGGCGGCGCTCCTGTCGTGGACGCTCGGATTCGTCCTGGCGCCCGGCGAGGCCGTCGCGCCAGGCGTGGTTCTCCTGATCGGTGGCGTCGGCCTCGCCGCGCTGGGGGTCGCGCTCGTCGTGCTCGTGCTGCGCATGGTGCTCGCCCAGGCTGTCGCCCGCGACAGGGAGGCGGCGCACATGCAGGCCGAACTCAACGAGGTCATCTGATGCCGATCATCGTTGACATCGATGTGATGCTCGCCAAGCGAAAGATGTCAGTGGGCGAGCTCGCCCAACGTGTCGGGATCACCGCGGCCAACTTGGCCGTCCTCAAGAACAACCGGGCCAAGGCGGTGCGCTTCTCTACGCTTGCCGCGCTCTGCGAGGTACTCGACTGCCAGCCGGGGGACCTGCTGCGGTGGGCCCCTGCGGACGAGCAGGAACGCGTCTTCGACCAGGGCGCACCGGTGTAGAAGGAGTGGTGGTCAGCCCGCCGCCGCGGTGGCGCCCCGCGCACACGGGCGCGCCGTCGAGGACGCGGCGATCCGCTGCTTCAGGCAATGAGGGGCGGTGTGCTGTTCCGGGCGGTGGAGGTCACGGCCGTGGCGGAGGCTTCAACAGACCCGGCAGCGGCTCATTCACGCCGGGGCGGCACGTACGACGCGCTCGTCGACGGCCGCGCCCCGCGGAGACTGCTCCCTCATATGGGCAGTTGCGCCGCGCACTTCACCCAGGCTCTGCCATGAGGACGGCCGCCGTCGGCGGATACGTAGTGCCAGGTTCGGGGTGCGTGGGCGGTGGGAGAGCAGTCGCATTGTGCCCGCGGTGAGATTTTCTGGAAACTGGGCCCAAGGCGGGCTTCCGTGCGCGATCGTGCGCCGTATGACGCTCGGCATGGTTCGCAGGCGTCCCGGAGAACTGCCCCGGGACATCACGGAGTTCGTCGGCCGTGAGCGGGAGGCGGGCAGGCTGCGGGCGGCGGTGCGGGGCCGGCGCAGCGTCACCGTGATCGGGCCCGGGGGAGTGGGCAAGACGCGGCTGGCCCTGCGTTGCGCACAGGACCTCGTGAGCGACGGGAAGCGGCAGGCATGCCTCGTGGAACTGTCCGCACTCCGTGACGCGGCGCTGCTCCCGCACACCCTCGCCGCCTGCCTCGGCCTGCCCGAGCAGGACATCCGACCCCAACTCGACGTCGTGCTCGACCACTTGCGAAGCGTCCAAACCGAGTTGCTCCTCATCCTGGACACCTGCGAGCACCTGATCGACGCGTGCGCCGCGCTGGTCGACATCCTGCTGCGCGAGACCGACCGGGTCCGGGTCCTCGCCACCAGCCGTCAGCCCCTCGACGTTCCCGGCGAGTGCACCTTCCCTGTCTCTCCGCTCCAGGTCGCCGACGACGGCGGCGAGGCCGTGGAACTCTTCGAACGACGGGCCGCCGATGTGGTGCCCGGGTTCGAGGTCACCGACGCGAACCGCGGTGACGTGGTGCGCCTGTGCCGCCGTCTGGACGGCATGCCGCTTGCCATCGAACTGGCCACGGTGCGGCTGCGCGCGGTGCCGCTGCGTCAGCTCATCGACCGTCTGGAGGACCGTTTCCGCCTGCTCACCGGCGGCCGCCGCACCGCGGTGCCGCGCCACCAGACACTGCGTACGGCCATCGACTGGAGTCACGACCTGTGCGACGAGCGGGAACGGCTGCTGTGGGCGCGGCTGTCGGTGTTCGCCGATGTCTTCGACATTCCGGCCGCCGAGGAGGTCTGCGGATTCGGTGACCTGGACGCCGACGACGTGATGGAGGTACTCATCGACCTCGTCGACAAGTCCGTCGTGCAGCGCGTCGACACCGATCCGGCCGACGGCGAGGAGCCAGCGGGTCCCGGTACCCGCTACCGACTCCTGGACACGCTGCGCGAATACGGCGCCGAGAGGCTTCTTGAGCGCGGTGAGGACAGGACCCTGCGCGACCGGCACCTGGCCCGTTACGTGGTGCGTGCCGACGAGTTCGACCGGCATTTCACCGACAACAGCCAGATGCGGCGCTTTCGTGAACTGCGGCGCGAACACGCGGACATCCGCGTTGCCCTGGAGCACGCGCTCGGCCGGCGCGAGTCGGCCCGCAAGGGCGCGGGGCTGGCCGGCGCGCTCTGGGGGTACTGGCAGATCTCCGGGCTGCTGACCGAGGGCCGGTACTGGCAGGAGAAGGTGGCCGAGACGTTCCCCGGTGACACCCCCGAGCGGGCCTGGGCGCTGGTGGTGGGCGGTTTCATCACGGTCTTCCAGGGCGACCCGGCCGGAGCACTCCCGGACCTGTACGCGGGCATCGACATCGCCGACCGGATCGGGGAGCCGCTGATCAGAGCCCGCGGCTGGCTGTATGTGCAGTGCGCCTACACGTTCTTGTGCGACTTCGACAAGGCTCAGACAGCGGCCGCCACCGCGCAGGAGCGCCTGGCCGCCCTGGGTGATCTGACGGGCCTGATCTCGCTCGACGTGCAGGCCGGGTACCAGTACCACCTGGCGGGCGAGGCGGACCGGGCCCTGGAGCGCGCGAACCAGGGCCTGGCCCGGCTCGGGCCCGGTTCGACCGAGGGTTGGCTGCGCGGCTTCCTCCATACGGTCGCGGGCATGGCCCACTTCACCAAGGGTGACCCCGAGCTGAGCGACCGCTCCTTGCGCATCGCCCTCCCGATCAAGGCGGATCTCGGCGATGTCATCGGCGTCGGCTACTGCGTCGAGGGCCTGGCCTGGCTGGCCGCCGACGCACAGCGTTTCACGCGGGCCGCTTGGCTGCTCGGTGCCTCCGATGCGCTGTGGCAGAAGGTCGGTGTGCGGCTGAGCGGGACCCCGGTGATGGAGGAGTTCCACTGCCAGAGGGCCGCCGCCACCGAGGCCGCGCTGGGCGCCGAGCGGTACCAGGATCTGGCGCGGGCCGGGGCCGAGGCCCCGACCGCGGTGGTCGTGGAGGTGGCGGGCAGCCAGTGCGACGACCCTGCGGCACCCTCCCTGGTGCCGCAGCCGCGGGCCGACGGGGATGCAGGGCTGACGCCGCGCGAGCGTGAGGTTGCCACGCTGGCGTCCGAGGGCCTGTCCAACCGGGAGATCGCCGAACGCCTCGTCATCTCGCGGCGGACCGTGGACGCCCACATGGAGCGGGTGCTGGCCAAACTGGGTATCGCGACGCGGAACCGGATCGCAGTGAAACTGGCGGCACTGCGCCGCGAGTTGTGACCGGGTGCCGGCCGCACCACAGGAAGAGCGCGCCTTCGGCACCCTGCACGGACCGGCTGCGGACGGTCCACGACTCAGGTGGTGTCGCGGGGCAGGTCCCACACGACGCGTCTGTCGCGCGGGCCGCGGGCGAGCCCTCTGGTCTGGGCAGTGATCGAGGCGAGGGCGTTGATGGTCCAGTAGGCGAGCGGGTAGACGGGAAGCACGAGGCAGGCGTAGGGGAGTCGCGGGTCGAGGCGGTACTCGACCACCGTGGCGATGGCGATCTGGATCATCGCGAGGGAGAGTTGCACGCCATCTCCCAGACCGAGACGCGCTCTTACCTGTCAGCGCCGTCGCCCACCACCGTGCGGGCGGAATCTTCATCGTCCGATGTGGGGCTCGCGGCGTGGGCCTGCCGGCGCAGTGTGGCGTAGCGGTCGATGGCGCGCTGAAGTTCAGCCCGCTCCGGCTCGCACAGGGTGCCTCCCTGAACGAAGTCCAGTACATGTTCGGCGACCAATCGCACTTTGGTGTTGGTGCGCTGGGAAACGTCCCGCAGGACCCGCCACGCTTCCTCCGGGGCTATGCCCCCGAGGGCGGCCACCGCGCCCACGGCCTGATCGATGACCGCGTGAGAGGCCACCGCCTGCTCCAGTTGGCCGGCCATGGCGAGTAGGCGTGCATGCTCGCGCGCAAGATCCTCGTGTGAGAGCAGCACCAGCGGCTCCGCCGGGTGCAGAGCGAAGAAGGCCATCGAGAAACCGCCGTCGGGTCGCGTGGGGGGACTAAGGCGCTCCTGCCCACTGTTGCACCCGACTATCCAGCAGGCCACAAAGAGTGAGAGCGCCTTGGTGGAAACCGGGCATCCCACTCACCGATCTTCCGAAGGTCCTCACCATGTTTCGGCAGCCGTACGGGCTGTCATGTGAAAGCGGCCGTGCCATGCCCCTTCAGCCCCTGGTGACCGTCGGGGTCGGAAAACGCCTGGACCGTCAGGCCCGCCATGGCCATGATCTTTACGTGGCCACCTACCTGGAGTCCGAGCGGTTGACCCTGCGCCCCTTTACCGCCGCCGACGCGGACCTTCTGATCGAGCTGGACAGTGACCCGGCGGTGATGCGCTACCTGACCGGCGGCGCTCCGACGCCGCCGCAGGAGGTCCGCGACCTGGTCATCCCGGGCATCCTCGCCGCTTACGAGCGCTGGGGCCACGACCTAGGCCTGTTCGCCGCGCACGAGAGGGACGGCGGGGCGTTCATCGGCTGGTTCTGCCTGCGCCCGCTGCGCAGCGGCCCGCGGGAGGAGGCCGAACTCGGCTACCGGCTGCGCCAGGCGGCTTGGGGCCGTGGCTATGCCACGGAGGTCTCGCATGCGTTGGTGGCGAAGGGGTTCACCGAGCTGGGGATCCGCATGGTGTGGGCCGAGACGATGACCGTGAACCGCCCTTCGCGCAAGGTGATGGAGAAGCTCGGGATGACGCTCGCACAGAGCATCCCCACACCGGACGACATGATGACAGTGGAGGGTTCCGAGTACGGGGGTGTGCGGTACGAGATCACGAAGGATCAGTGGGAGCGGCGGCAGTTTTAGGAGGCGCGCGGCGCGTCGCTCGTGGAAATGAAGCTGGTGTCTGCCGTGGCCGCCCCCAGCGCACCGCTGAGATACGCCACCGCAGGGGTGGGCAGCACACCGACGCACAGGACATCGACGCCCGCTGGCCAGGCCCGCGACGACAGCGGCCTCCAGGAACTCGCCCGACGCCCGCGGATCACGGCCGACGACCGCCCCGCGCCTGTGGCCGTCGAACCAGGCATCCGTGGCTGAGCCCGGCTTTCCCTCCGCATCGAGTCGGTCTACGAGGAGCACCGCACCGGCGCTCCCTGGGACCGCCCGACGGGTGCCGGCGTCGGCCGCGCCAGGGCAGCAAGGGCCGTACGACCTCCCGCTTCACCAAGCTTCAGGTGCGGCCAGGGGACACGCTCGCCGGCACAGCGGCTAAGGGACAGGCCGGCCGACGCGGCGGCGCCGGCCGGCTTGTGGATGAGCAACCTGCCGTCTGCTACCCCACGGCCGGCCTCGGCGGACCGTGTCCGCTCCCGTCGGCACAGGGCGGTCACCAGAAACGGGCCTACGGATGAGCGGCGGGTCTTCCGCGAGGGCGCCCGGATGCGGGCGGTCGAGACGGTCGCCGCCAGCAGGAGAGTCCGGTCATCGTCCAGGAACTTCGGGCGTACCTCCTGCTGGTGCAGCGACGGGACCGGGACGGGAGCTTGCCAGGCCGTGGGGCCCGGCACTACCGCACCATCGGGCTCCGCGTTCCGTCGCCGCCTCGGCGAGCGCGTGCACCAGTGGGGTCGCACGGTCCGTGCGCCAGATCAGGCCCCATTGGACGGGCGGTGCATCGTGGATGGTCAGAAAGGCGATGTCGGGTTGGGGGTAGTAGCGCCGGCCCTCGTCAGGGACAGGGCACACCACCTCTCCTGTCGCAACGAGGGCGAGGACTTCGTAGAAGGTGCCGACGGACGGGCCACGGCGGATCGGGCGCCCCGCCGGTGTGTAGAGCGGCAGGACAGCGCTCACCCAGTAGGCGGGACGAGAACCGGCCAGGCTCGGCACCTGATGGTCGCCGAGCACTTCCATGCTCACCGGCGACTGCCCGGCGAGCGGATGGTCCGCGGCCACCATCAGGCGAAGCGGTTCCTCGCGCAGCACGACGCCGACGGTGAGGTCCGGCTCGCGTACTGGCAGCCAGGCGGCCAGGATGTCGACCTCACCGGCCCGCAGCGCTCCGAACGGGTCACTGAAGAACACCTCTTTGAACCGGAGTTCGACGGCGGGGTGCCCGGACCGGAAGTGGTCGAGGACCGAGCGCATCTCATGCATCTGAGCACCCATCACCCCCACGGTCAGCGTGGCGGGAGGCCGACGGGCGATGGCCGTCACCTCGGCCATGGCCGCTTGGATGTCCTCATAGGCCGGCTTCAGCCTCCGGTGCAGCTCTTCGCCGAGGGCTGTCATGCGTACGTGCCGGCTGGTCCGCTCGAAAAGCTGCGCTCCGATGCGACGTTCCTGCTTCTTGATCGCCTGGCTGACTCGAGCCGGGGAGACTCTCAGACGTTCGGCGCTGCGGCCGAAGTGGAGCTCCTCGGCGAGCGTCAGAAAGATCTCTATCTCCCGCAGTTCCATCCCGCTCCGGCCCCTCCGCGCGGCGTCCCGAGCCGGTTGCCGTGCGGCGGTACCGGATCGTGAACCTCTGAGTTAACGACCATAACAAGATCGGCAGTTGTTGCCGGGCTTGGGGCTGCGCATGCTGGAACGGAGCCAGTTCAGCCGCCTTCTGGGGCTTCCACTCCCTGCGCGGCCGCTTGCCTGCCCCCCCGGAACTCAAAGGAAGAGATTCCCGCGTGACGTCTGACCGCAATTCTGTGCGCACACCCGATCCGGACACGCTCCATCCACTGCCGGAGCACGAGCGAGTCGTCTTCCTCAAACCGCTCGTCGCAGGGACCCATGTGGTGGCGGGCGACTTCACGTATTACGACGATCCCGACGGCGCGACCGACTTCGTGCAGCGCAATGTGCTGTACGCCTACGGCCCGGAGCGCCTGATCATCGGCAAGTACGGTGCGATCGCCACCGGTACGAGGTTCCTGATGGCAGGCGCCGCCCATCCGTCGATGGGGACGTCCACCTTCCCTTTCACCATGTTCGGAGGCCAGTGGGCCGAGGAGACCCTCGACATCGTCACCGGAATGCCGAGCCGCGGAGACACGGTGGTCGGCAACGACGTGTGGTTCGGATACGGGGCCACGGTGATGCCGGGTGTACGGATCGGCGACGGTGCCGTGGTCGCAGCTGGATCGGTCGTCACCGCCGATGTGCCGCCGTACACCATCGTGGGCGGGAACCCGGCCAGAACGATCAGGCAGCGCTTCGACGACCAGGCTGTCGAGCAGCTCCTGCGCGCCGCCTGGTGGGACTGGCCCGTGGACGTGGTGAGCGCCAACGCCCGCACCATCATGGCCGGTTCGCCACAGGACATCGCCCGTATCGCCGCCACCGAAGGACTGGGGCACCGATGACGGAACGGACCGTCGAGGAGCACGTGGTGTCCGATCCCGCGGGCGGCCCGTACGCGATCACCACGGGTCCGGACAGTGCGCTGTGGTTCACCTTGGTGCACAGTGGCCGGATCGGACGATTCGTGCCAGGTCGGGAGCCGATACATCATCAACTGGACCCGGACAGCGGCCCCTCCGTCATCTGCACCGGTCCGGACGGTGCCGTGTGGTTCACTCAGTACCGCGCGCACCGGATCGGCCGGATCACCACCGCCGGTGAGGTGACCGAGTTCCCTCTGCCCACCGCGCGGTGCGGTCCCTTCGGGATCGCCGTGGGGCCGGACGGCGCACTGTGGTTCACCGAAACCGCCGCGGACCGCATCGGCCGGATCACCCCGCAGGGTTCGGTCACCGAATACCCGCTGTCGCGCACCGGCGCTTTCCCCTCCGGGCTCGCCGCCGACCAGGACGCGATGTGGTTCACGATGAACCAGGCGGGAGCCATCGGCCGCATCACCATGGACGGGCGCATCACGGTCCACGAGCTGCCGACCGAAGGGGCCGCACCGGTAGGTATCACCGTGGCCCCGGACGGCACGGTCTGGTTCACCGAGATCGGGGCCGGCCAGATCGGGTGCAGAACACCCGATGGGCGGATCACCGAGTACCCCCTGCCCGACCGGTCGTCGCGGCCCCATGCCCTCACCACCGACGCCCACGGCACCGTCTGGTTCACCGAGTGGGGCGCGAACCGGATCGGCTCCGTCACCGGCGACGGCGTCATCACTGTCTACGGCCTGCCCACTCCTGGCTCCGAACCGCACGGGATCACCGTGGGCCCGGACGGCGCGGTGTGGACCGCGCTGGAGACAGGTGCACTGGCACGCCTCGCCCCGACCGCCGCCCTTGCGGAAACCACCGGCTCTGCCGTACCCACCGAGAAGAGGCACCTGTCATGAAGTACGCCCTCGTCGTGTTCGAGACCGACGCGTCGCGCGCCCGGATCAAGGCCGACCGCGAGGCACACCGTGCGCTCTACGAGGCATGGATCGGCACGTTGGCTGCCGCCGGCAAACTGGCGGGCGGCGATGCCCTCGACACCGAGCATCAGGGGCCCGTCACCGTGCGCACGGCGGCGGACGGAACCGTCTCGGTGACCGACGGGCCCGTGCACGGAGGCGAGGAAACCCTCGGCGGCTGGTTCCTGCTGGAGGTGGCTGATCACGCCGAGGCCATCGAGCTGGCCCGCGGTTTCCCCACCCCTGAGGCACTCGAACTCCGGCCGGTCCTCGAATCGGCCTGATCGGCGTCGTCCCGCCCACGGATGGCGGCCTGCGCATGTGCCGAGTGCGCCGGTCACAGCCACTGCCCGTGCGGGCCGCTGCCACGGAGGCAAGGCCGAGCACCTTCTTGCCTCCTCATCAACTACCGCGCCTTCGGAGGCATTTCTTGTCAGTCGAGTTGAACCACACCATCGTCCACGCCCACGACAACCGGGAGTCCGCGGAGTTCTTCGCGAACCTGCTCAGCATTGAGATCACCGCCGAGTGGGGCCCGTTCATCGCGGTCGGCCTGGGCAACGGCGTCACGCTGGACTTCGCCACCGTCCCCGCGGACAGCATCAGCCCTCAGCACTACGCTTTCTTGATCTCCGAGGAGGAGTTCGACGCGGCGTACACGCAGATCAGACAACGCGGCATCGAGCACTACGCCGACCCGCACCGCAAGCAGCCCGGTTCGATCAACCACAACGACGGCGGCCGCGGCGTGTACTTCATGGACCCGGCGGGCCACGCCATGGAACTCATCACTGTGCCGTACGGCGGCTGGAGCTCCTCCTGATCCGCCTGGAGGCGGCCACGTCGTTCGCCGTCGGGAACGGCAACGCCGAGGTCGCGCGCAGGTTGCGAGTCGGCGGGCGGTCGGTGCGGCGGTGACGGGGCGCCCCGCGGGGCAGAGGGGGCGGCGGGCCTGCGCCGAAGGCGTCGCCCGGCCGTCTGGTGCCGAGTAGGTGTTTTTGAGCCTCGATTGTCAGTCAGCGCAGTTCGGAGAGCGACGGTTCCGCCGGAACCGTCGAGGGATGCGCCACGGGTGTGGCCGTCGGCGTACAGCGTGCACGGCCTCATCCCGGACTGGCGCGCTCTTGGGACGACTGGCACAGCCAACCTGCGAATGCCGCAGAGCATCGCCAGCGGAGGCGGGTGACTCATGGGCGGCCGGAAGTGCTCTTCTCCGAGCGGATCCCTTCGCCTCTGCGGCCTTCGGACAGCCCTTCCGCCGAGGCCCACAGCAGCGCCGCAGCGCCGATCGAAGGTCGTGCGCTCGAGCGCTGTTGGCGGAGCCGCGCCCGAGGAGGTGACGGCCCTCGGCCACCCAGGCGGTGAAGTGGGCGGTCCTGCCGGACTTCCCCTAGCCAACGACCAGGGTGCGGCCCCGAGACCACGATGGCAGCCGCTCGGCGGCGGCAAGACTGCGAGCCCTCGCGTCACGTCACCTAGTAGGGCCCCTCTCTTCAGAGTTCTGACGCCTTGGGAGAGGGCCGATTACTGTGGCGTGATGGCGAAGAGGATTGAGTCGGAGCTGGTGGTTGACCTGCGGGGTAGGCCGATCGAGACGCTCGACGACTTCTGGGACGCCGTGGCTGAGCCTTGTGGACTGCCGGAGTGGTTCGGCCGGAACACGGAAGCCTGGCGGGACACCATCCAGACGCGAGGCATCTCCGAGGTCATCGACAGCTATGACGTCCTGGTCGTACATGCCGACAAAAGAGGAGTCTTCGCTGCCCGGGACCGTGAGGCCCGGGCGCTGCGAGGCGCCTTCGCGGGAAAGCAGTCGCGTCTGGTCGTGCACGAGCTGCTCTGATCGCCGAGCCGAGCGAGACCAGATAAGGATGGCTGCCAAGTGCCGAGCAGCCTCGTAGGCCAGGGCAAGCTTGTCCGCGCGCATGGCCAGACCACGCCATTGCTTCAAGCGATTGATGCGTACATCAGCGCGATGACCGCGGTGACGACGCCCTACGTGAACGCGTCGAAGGCTCGCATCACACCGGCGGTCAGGCTCGACTACTGCGCGAGAACGCCCCAGACGATGGTCGGCGCGGGCAGGATGAAGATGACTCACCACCGGCGACTGACCATCCACCGAGTGAATCTGGGGGAGTGGGCCCGCGTGCCGCTACGGACGTGGGGCTGGGGCGTGAATGATCGGTCGGTATGTATGACGATCACAGTAATCGCAGGGTGAGTGGCGGCCCGCGCTGCCTTCGCACGGCGCTCCTGGGCGCCACATCGGCCCTGGTCCTCGGATGCGCGGCGACCCAAGCGGCAGCAATCACGCCACCGCACACACCGACGCGTTCCGTGTCCCAGAAGGCGGTCGACTCCCGCCCCCACGCCACGCCTCCGGTCCCGGGCGCCGGCTACGGAGACGCCACGAGCCAGCAGGAAGGCTCCGAAGGCACAGGCGGCCAGGAACAGGGCGAACCCCTCACCGGCTACGGAGATGCAGGAGGTGAGGATTCCGGTTACGGGGACACCGGGTATGGCATGGAGGAGACCCCGTCCGTCACCCCCACGCCGTCGACGTCGTCCTCAGCATCCGCGCCCGCCTCTTCGGAGTCTGCGACGCCCCCGGTCAGCCCCTCGGCCACACCGTCCTCGTCGACCACGACACCGCCCGCGAGCACGCCACCTTCGTCCTCCTCAAGCACCCCGCACCCGCAGCCGAGCGGGATGAAGCCGCCCGGGCGGCCAGTGACGGGGCCGTCGTCACCTGCCGCGGAGCTGGCTAACACCGGGCGCAAACAGGGGAGTTACACGCTCGCGCTGATCGCGGCCGCACTGATCGCCTCCGGCGGCCTGTGTCTGGCTGTGGCGAGGAAGCGGCGCGGCTGACGCCAGGGGGGTGCCTCAGGTAAAGGATGAAAGAGCTCAGGGGAGAGTGCTCACAGTCTTCCTTGCGGTATCGGCGTCCAGGGCGGCGGAGCCGATTGCTCGGAGCGAGGTCCTGTAGGAGGTCCTCTGGCTGGGGCTGATCATCGTCACGCATCGCCGTGTCCGCCTGCCGACAAAGGACGCCTCGACTTCGTCGGCACGGCCCAGTCCTCCTGCGGCAGGAGACCGACTGGCTGCGAGGAGAGGGTGTCCTGCGCGATCCTGGCGTCGGGGCCAGTGGGCCCCAACTCGCGGGCCCGCGCCGGAAACCCGCCGCGAGCCGCTCGCTGATCTGGCCGCACGTCCGCATGCTGCTGCGCAACAGGACCCTGCTGGTCATGTACGTCCAGCGCCTGACGAACGGGCAGTTCGTCCTGCTCAGTTTCGGCGTGACCTTGCCGTTCGCGCAGGTCCGTGACGCTCAGGCCGACGTAGAGTCCGGCACCACGCCAGGCAAACACGTCGTCGTCCTGGACGACGACTGAGACCCGGGCAACGCTGAAACGACGACCCGCCACTCGCGATGCGCGACGGTCTCAGGGACCTCAGCGCGCTCGAGGGAAGAGCCGCTCGACAGCGGTCACCACTGCGGCGCGGCGGGCGGCGGTGGTGGGGTCCGCGGCGTATGCGGCGGCGGCCTCGCTGAATTCTGGTTGCGACGCCCAGGTCATGGCGAGCTGGTTGACCAGGGCGAGGACATCGGCCGGGTCCCAGGCGGGGTCGAGCTGTCCGGCCTGTTGTGCCTGGCGGAGCTGGTCGATCTTGCGGGTGATCACCGTCTGGTCGGGATCGTCGGCAACGACTGTGGTGCCCGGCAGTTCGAGGCGGCCCCAGGCGATCAGGCGCTGGTGGTCCGGACGGGCGGCGAAGTAGTCGAACAGGCGGCCCGCGTAGCCGGGGAGGTCGGACGGGTCCAGCTGGGTGGCCTCGGCGATGACGACGTACTCCCGTGCGGCGACGGCGGTATAGAGCGCCTCTTTGCCCCGGAAGTAGGCGTAGACGCGTTCCTTGCTGGTCCTGGCCAGCTTGGCGATGCGGTCCACCCGGGCGCCGGCGATGCCGTGGCGGGAGAACTCCTCCATGGCGGCGGTGAGGATGCGCTCGCGCGTGGTGTCACCGCCGACCCCTGCGGTGGGCGCGGGTGCAGCGGTCTGGCCGGAGTCGGGGGACTGGGGCTTGGGCATAGGCCCAGGATAGAGCACCGAACCGTTTGGTTTGGCGTAGCGGGCGATCGAAGCGTACAGTCAAACGGAACGGTTCGGTTTGACTTCGGGGTCAAGTCGGCGAATCACTGAGGGAGTGAACTCATGCAGCACCGCAATCTGGGCTCTCAGGGCCTGCGCGTCTCGGCGCTCGGACTCGGGACCATGGGTATGTCCATGGCCTATGGAGCCTCGAACGACGACGAGGGCACCGCGACCATCCGTCGTGCCCACGAACTCGGGATCGACTTCTTCGACACCGCCGAGCTGTACGGCGCCGGCACCGGCAGCAACGAGATCCTCCTGGGCAAGGCGGTCAAGGACTTCCGCGACGAGGTGGTCCTCGCCACCAAGTTCGGCTTCGACATGACCGCGCAGCCGCTCGGCTCCGGCTTCGACAGCCGCCCGGAAAACATCCGCAAGGTCGCCGAGAACAGCCTGCGCTACCTGCAGAGCGACCACATCGATCTCTTCTACCAGCACATCTCCGACCCCGACATGCCCATCGAGGAGGTCGCTGGCACGGTCGGCGAACTGATCGCCGAGGGCAAGGTGAAGTACTTCGGTCTGAGCAACGTCGGCCCCCAGTACATCCGTCGTGCCCACGCCGTCACCCCGGTCTCCGTGCTCCAGTACGAGTACTCGATCTTCGAGCGGGAGGTGGAGGAGAAGATCCTTCCCGTCCTGCGGGAACTCGGCATCGGCCTGGTGCCCTACTCCCCGCTCGGGCGCGGCTTCTTGACCGGCGCGGTCAAGCCCGCGAGTGAGTACGCCGCGGACGACATGCGCCGCCATGACGAGCGTTGGCAGGGCGAGAACTACACCTACAACCTCCGCGCCATCGAGCAGCTCAAGGACCTGGCCGACACCTTGGACATCACCACGGCCCAGCTCGCGCTGGCCTGGCTGCTCGCGCAGGGCGAGGACGTCGTACCCATCCCGGGCACCCGTAGCACCAAGCGTCTCGAGGAGAACGCCGGCGCCGCCGACGTCCGCCTGGAGGCCGCCGACCTGGCCCGCATCGCGGAGATCCTCCCCCACGGCTCGGCAGGCAGCCGCCTCCCGGCCGCGATTCTGTCCAGCTTCACCACCAACTGATCTCCTACGGCCCGGCGCAACAGCCGTAAGGGCCCGCGATCCACCGCGGCTCCGGCCCCCCAAGTCCGGTATGGAGGAGCGGCACCAGGCATACGTGAACAAGGTCCTGCTTCTGACTCAGGAGAAGGAGCCCTATGTGCTGAACTACTAAATCTTCCAGGGCAGCGTCGGCAGCTACTAGCAGCGTGAGCTGTATGAGAACGAGGAAGCCGTCTGGAAGCACATGGAGCTGACCGCCGAGAGTCAGCCGACTTCGCCGTGGCCCCCGAGATGATCGAGCTCGTCATCCTCGGCGAACTCAGCCAGAAGTTCCGCTTCTTTGACCTGCGGTTTTTTGAAGCGGTCGTACCTTGACATGCGTGTGAAGCAGATCTCCAGTCCTTTCCGGCGGCACACGCCTGCCTTGGGCGAACTCGGGGCCCGGTGTCGCCCGTTCATGTCGCGCCACGAGGGAAAGATTCGGTCGCCCCGGGAGGCGTGCCCGAGGCGACCGACGGAGAAGGGGGAGCAGTTGCGAGACGCGGAACAGCTCGCCCACGGCGAGGTCGTAGACAACGCGGCGGGCTCCTTGGGGAGAGCCAGGACGGCGTTCGGTCGGCGCATTGAACTCAGCGTTGAGGAGCTGGCCGCGGCGGTCGACGCGGTAGCCGGGCGAGTTTCCCCTGCACGTCACGACGGCGGCACTGACTAACGCCGAGGGGTACGCGCCGGATCGCGGGCCGAGGGCCGCTGCAGGCGCCGTCTCCTGCTGGCGATCCGGAAACGCGGAGGACCTTGACGGTCGGGTCCGGGGCTGGAGGCCATAGAGAGAGGTCGGGGCCGTGCTCGAGGATGAGAGTGCGGCTCGAAGGCGGATTTGGTGGTGCCGGGGATTTCCGCTAAAGAGCGCGGGGCGGGGCGCGCTGCTCTGGAGTAGTCAGGGGGCGGCATGGCGGACCGAGGGCCCCGAAAGGACCGCCCATGCACCGCTGGTACGTGCCCCTCTCGCAGCGACTCCCTGGGCGGCAGTCCGACCACGGTGGACGTGGTGGTACCTGTTCGCGGGCGTAGCGGCACGGTCCGTTGTCATCCTCCGGATCGCCGGGAAGTTGCTCATCTGTGTGACGCTCGCGGCCTCACTTCAGGAGGTGCACACTGGATGGGAGAGGCGGAGTGCACGGTTGAGCGTTCGGAAGCCGTGAGTACCGATGCGCAGCCAAACAAGCGACCCTGCGGTCAGCTCTGTTCGCCCTCGACGGCATGGACTGAGGGCGGCACTCATAGCGGCGGCGGTGGGCGCCTCACTGGTGCTGGCTGGCTGCGGGGGCACCACCTCCGAGGATGTGCCTGCCAACGCAGTGGGGGCAGGCCAGCAGCAGAGCCCATCAACGAGCGAGCCCACAGAGCAACCCCAGCAGGAGGCGCTCGAAGAGTGGGCATCAGCAGCGTCGCCGCACTGGGAGGACCTCGGGCACGCGTTCGCGGATCTCAGTGGCGCAACCACTGACCAGGCCACGATCCAGGCGTGCAACGACGGGCTGGATGCAGTCGTGGCTCTTCAGCAGGCTCCTCCGTACCCGCCGAACCCGAAGCTTTGGAACTCAATGCTCAGGCACCTGGGCGCAGGACTCGCAGCCTGCACATCCGGTGACTCGGTTGAGGCGAACACTCAACTAGCTCTGGGAATAGCAGAGATGAAGCAGCTCACCGTTGACTTGGATCAGCGCACGAGTTAACTAGCGTGGTGCACGCGCCAGTTACATTGAAGGAAATGCACAGAAGCATGTGAGGCGGCGATTGCCAGCGCCCGGGCCGGGGGGGGGGCGCGGGGGGGCCCCCCGCCACGCACGGGGGCCCGCCGCACCGGGCGACCGCGCCGGCCCCCCCA